>NZ_JBPMMS010000014.1:0-116682 GCF_054025815.1 Desulfolithobacter sp.
ATAAAAATCATGCTGTTTGGTGTAAAATCTCATGAGAAGGTCTCCTTGTGTTGAGGTTGATTATGTACCTGCTCCCATTATAGCAGCAACGGGCTGCCGGGAGCGAGGGGGCCTTCTCTATTATCAATGCGCTACACTCGGACGGCAATTCCGCTGCGCTCCATTGCCGCCGGTGAGCTTGGTCGTTCATCAAAACCAAAACGCAACAACACTGAAACACTACACATATCCCCATGCCTGATTTTGACTGGATCGAATGCTATCCAAACGCGGTCACGGTCTGCAACAGGGAAGGAATTATTGTCGCCATGAACCAGGCCTCGCGCCACAACTTCCGAAAAAGGGGCGGGGCAGACCTGATTGGCTCAAGCCTCTACGACTGCCATTCCATTGGCTCAGGCGAGATCATCCGCACCCTGATCCGTGAAGAGCGAAGCAACACCTATACAGTCAACAGGAAAAACCGGAGGCGCCTGGTCCATCAGGCGCCGTGGTACCGGGACGGCATATTCAGCGGCCTGGTTGAAACCATCATCGACCTGCCTGAAGACCTGCTGCCGGCCGGAGCAGGTGAGGAGTGAACACATGGAAGTCCTGTTCCTCGGCGTCGGCGAGGCCTGCGATGAACACCATGCCAACACTTCGGTCCTCCTGACCACCGGGACCGGCTGCCGCATCCTGCTTGATTGCGGATTCACCGCAGCCCACAGACTGTTTGCGCACTGCAGAAACGCCGCAGAACCGAATGCGGTCTGGATCTCCCACTTCCACGGCGACCACTTCTTCGGCATCCCCCTGCTGCTGCTGCGATTCTGGGAGACAGGAAGAACCGAACCCCTGACCATCATCAGCCAGCAGGGAGGCCGGGACAAGGTGCTCGCCGCCCTGGAGCTGGCCTATCCCGGATTTGAGGCCAAACTCCAGTTCCCGCTTATTTTCAAGGAACTGGATCCGGGGGCGAACCTGAAATTTGGCGGACTCACCTGGCAGGCCGCCCGCTCGATCCACTCCCGCCCCAACCTTGGCCTGCTGCTCCAGGACGGCCGTCACAGCCTCTACTACAGTGGTGACGGCCGCCCCACCCCTGAAACAGAACAACTGATGCAGGGCGCGGACCTCGTCATCCACGAAGCGTTCAGCTTAAAAGACAGCGTTGCTAACCACGGCTCTGTTCTCTCCTGCCTGGACCTGGCCCGGCGGGCCGATATCGGCCAGATGGCCCTGGTCCACCTGGAGCGTGGTGTCCGCTCCGGGATGATGAAGGAAATTTCGACCCTCCTGAAAGAAACTCCCCAGGTCTGGATACCCACCGAAGGTGATCGTGCTCACCCGGGAGGATCACTGCAAAATCTCACCGACTCCCGATAAAAAAAACAACCTGTATTGATAATACCTTGACTTCGTCAACCATGTGTAACGTAATAGATACTGATACGAAACCGTCCTCAGTCCGTAAAAAAACATTCATGGTACAGGCCCCTTGAGAGAGTCAAAGGTACCATGCTGTTCAAGGACATAGATACTGAGATTGACAAACACCCTGCATGAAACAGGGACGGAGACCAGAATGATCCCCCTGCCGACACCATTTAGCACAGGATGCGCCCTGAAAAGGCATTCACTCCTGACCATCTTTGGCCTGCTCACTCTTTTTCTCTTTCCCCTGCCGGCTTCCGCCTCTGAACCGCTCCTGGATGCCACCTACATAACCATGGCGGATAATTTCTTTATTCTTTACGACCCGTCCACGGCCATGTCCGAACCCTATCGGAATACCGGCATGACCAGACTGGAAATGGAAAAGGAAATTATTCGCCGATCCAACCAGAGTCTGCCTGAGCTGAACTGGCAGGCCGGTCTCTACCCGCACTGGAAAAACGGCCTGTGGCTGCACGGTTCACCCATGGGTTTCAAGCCCTACTACCGTTTACAGAAATACGACAAGGAGAAATACGGCGCCGCCCTGGAAAAGCTGCCGGTTATTCCCACCGGCCCGCCCATGCTCCAGGTCGGTCTCATGAAGCTCGAGCACCTGCTGGGTCTTCCCGGCCGCACCGAGGTTTTCATCTTTTCAGACGGGCAGCACTCCACCTATCCGGACCTGGAGCCGGACCCCCTCACCCAGGCCAGAAAACTTGCCCGGGAGTTCGATGTCTGTTTTACCATTGTTTCCAGCGCCAGGACCAGAGAGGCGAAACAGCTGCTGGCCGATATCGCCGCGGTCAACTCCTGCTCCCAGGTCATCGACTTTGACACAGTGGCCGCCCACCCGGAACACCTGCTGGGCAAACTCTACATGAAGACCAGTGATGTCCGGTTCAACAATGTCCTGTTTGATTTTGACAGGTATGAAATCAAAAAAGAGTACCAGGGCCTCCTGGACCGGCTGGGCACCTTCCTCAACGAACATCCCTCTGCCTACGTGGTCCTCTCGGGGTTCACCTGCAACATCGGCTCCGAGGCCTACAACATGCGGCTGTCCGAACGGCGCGCCAAAAGCGTTCGGGACTACCTCAAGAAAAAATTCAAGATCGATGTCCAGCGCATGCTCCTTTACTGGTACGGCTATGCAAACCCGGTGGCACCTAACGATACCGAAGCCGGACGGAGGAAAAACCGGAGGGTCACCATCGCCATCAGAAACACAGGCCCGGCAACCGGTCCCGGGACGCCCTGACCAGAAACGATGGTTCAGGAATTTCCCTCTGGTTCCGGCGCGGTGAGCCGGTGGATTTTTTCCCGGACCCGGCGCCAGAGAGAGCCGGTTACCTGCTTCAGTTTTTCCCAACTGCTGAGTGGTCCTTCCCGGCCAACCTTCAGTAGCTCTTCAGACTCTTCCCTGGCCTGAGCAAGAATCTTTTCAGATTTCCTTTCAACCTGTTCCATGGTTCGGGAGGATTTTTCCCGGGCCTTCTCCCAGGCGCTCCTGGCCGTATCGCCGGCGGCCTCTCCCACGGCCTCCACAGCTTCGGCGAGTTCTTTCTGCGCTTTTTCCCACTGGTCCTCTACCTCACGGGCCTGAACCCGAAAGGCAGCACATATCACAACCATCACCAGGATTCCACACCCGAGCTTACGGGCCCGCAACGCTCTCTCCATACCCTCAAATCCTTTTCAATCTGCCTGCAACCGATCATATCACCCCTGGCCCGGGATAAGTCTTGTCAGCAGCTGACACCCCCCGGACAAACCATTCGACTTTCGAGATAATATTATCTATAATTGATTTGCAGAAAATTTTCTCAATCTTTTCAAGCAGGGAGAATCCAGGGCCATGCGTCTGGGACGATTTATTCTACTGGTACTGTTCGCAGCCTTCATCTGGCAGCCACGATCCTCTGCAACCCAAACCCTTTCCCTTCCGGCTACCTGGAGTGTCGGAGAGGCAGTCAGATTTGCCCTGCAAAACAGCCCGGACTCAAAAATCGCCACCCTCCGGATTAAGGCCGCCAGGGCGGCCACGATGCAGGCCCGTTCCGCCTTCCTGCCCCGTCTGGATCTGAACGGGGAATACAACCGCACCGACAACCCCATGTACTCCTTTGGCAATATTCTCAACCAGGGCGTGTTCAACAACTCCATCGACTTCAATGACCCCGGGGTATCCGATACCCTGAAGCTGCAGGCAACCATCAGCTACCGGCTCTACAATGGTGGGCGCGACCAGGCCCTGATCACCGCGGCCAGAGAGAAAGAATCCGTTGCAGTGGAACAGCGCCATGCGGTGCTCAGCCAACTGGCCTTCGAAGTTGTCCGCAGTTTCTATACTATTGTTCTGGCTGAGGAAACCGTGCAGGCAAGACAGTCTGCCATCAAGGCCATCGAGGCCTCCCTGGCCGTGGCCCAGGCCCGCTTCGATGCCGGAGACCTGCTCAAGGCAGATCTGCTCAACCTGGAAGTCCAGCGTTCCCGGGCCAGGGAAAACCTGATCCAGGCACAACACGGTCTCAATCTGGCCCGACGAGCATTTCTCAACCTGCTTGGACTCGCCGAAGGAACAGTGGTGGTTGATCCCACCCTGGACAACATGCAGGAAATACCGAAAAACCTCAATCCGACGAACCGGCCTGAACTCAAGCGCCTGAACGCCATGATTCGGGCTGCCAGGGCCGGCGTTCGCCAGGCCCGGGGCGGACGCTACCCCACCGCCGACGCCTTTGGCAGCTGGCAGGCCGAAGAAGGCCTGGAACTGGACGGATCCGGTACCTCGTGGATGGCGGGCGTCAAACTCAATTACACCCTGTTCGACGGCCGACGGACCGCGGGCCAAATCGCCGAGGCCAGGGCCAGGCTGACCGAAGCCCTGGAACAGCGCCGAAAAATGGTCCTGTATATCAATCTTGAAATAGAACAGGCCAGACTGGCCCTGCAGCAGGCTGAAGAACGCCTCCAGGTTACGGAAAAAATGGTCGAACAGGCGCTGGAGACCGCCCGTCTCTCCCGCGAACGGTTCAAGGAAGGAGTTATCCTCTCCTCGGACCTTATCAGTGTGGAAAATCGGCTCACCGACGCCCTGGTCCGTTGTTCCCAGGCCCGGACAGAACGCCGTATCGCCATAGCCGATCTGCGCAGAGCAGTGGGCCTCAGCCAGTTCTCTGCTCCTGGTACCCAAAAATAATCACTCCTCAACGGTTATCCCATGAAACCATCCCTGCTCGTTAAGATGCTGGGCATCAGTTGCCTGCTTATCCTGACTGTTTCCACCTCCTCCCGGGCGGAGGAAGGGAAAAAACAGGTTGCTGCGCCACCACCGGTGGAAGCTACTGCTTCTGAAGTGGAAGTCACTAAACTCGTCGATCAGACCGAAGTGGTCGGTACAGTGGAAGCGGTCCAGCAGGCACGGATCTCCGCCAAGGTCAGCGGTACCATCAGCGAAATGCCCATTGTCCTTGGCTCCCGGGTGAAAAAAGGTGACCTGCTGGTCAAAATAGCTGCTGAAGAGATCTCGGCCCGGGTGCTCCAGGCCCAGGCCCAGCTTGAACAGGCACGGCGCAACCTGGAACGGGAAAAGAAACTGCTGGCCAAAAACGCCTCCACCCGGGAAACCGTTAAATCCATGCAGGACATGTATGCGGTCGCCAGGGCCGCCTATCGGGAAGCCCGCTCCATGCTCCGCTACACCACAATCACCGCACCTTTTACCGGCGTTGTCACCAGAAAAATCGCCAGTGTGGGCGACCTGGCCACCCCGGGAAGCCCGCTTCTGCAGCTGGAAAACAGTGACCGGCTCCAGGTGGTGGCGGCCATCCCCGAGGCCTTGGTGCTGGCCATCAAGCTCGGCGATACCCTGCCCATATCCATTCCGGCTCCGAAACTGGACCTGACCGGAACCGTGGCTGAAATCGCCCCTGCCGCCGACAAGGCAACCAGGACTTCTCCGGTCAAATTCGACATCCCCACCGCTCCCGGCCTGCGCACCGGCCAGTTTGCCCGGGTCCGTCTGCCGGCCGGATCCACACAGACCATGTTTGTGCCGGTGTCGGCCGTGGTACCATTTGGCCAGATGGACAAGGTGTTTGTGGTTGAAAAAAACATCGCCCGGCTGCGGCTGGTACGCACCGGTATGCAGAAAGGCAATCAGATGGAGATTCTGGCTGGCCTGGAACCTGGTGACATAGTAGTAACCGACAACAACCGCCATCTTGTGGACGGCACTCCCCTGATACTGCGCTAATGAACCAGGACAAAAACGACTCAAAAACAGTGGAGCATCCGGGATTTGCCGGTTGGCTGGCAGCCGCCTTTGTCAACTCCAAACTGACCCCCATCACCATTGCCGGATCGCTGCTGCTCGGCCTCCTCGCTGTTATCATGCTGCCAAGAGAAGAAGAGCCGCAGATCAAGGTTCCGATGATCGACGTCATGGTGGCCATGCCCGGAGCCTCGGCCAAGGAGGTGGAGCAGCGGGTTTCCATTCCCATGGAAAAGCTGCTCTATGAACTGCCAGGAGTCGAGTACATATATTCCACCTCCATGCCCGGCAAATCTTTGCTTGTAGCGCGTTTCTATGTCGGAGAAAGCCTGGAGACCTCCATAGTTCGCCTCAACCAGAAACTGGCCACCAATTTCGACCGCATACCGCACGGTGTCTCCCCGCCACTGGTCAAACCACACACCATCGACGACGTACCGGTCCTCGCCCTGACCTTTCACAGCACCAGATATGACCATTATACCCTGCGCCGGCTGGCGGCCCAGGTGGACGATGCCATAAAAAGCATCTTTGCCGTGGCCGAAACGAGGTTGATTGGCGGCACCCGTCGTCAGGTCCGCATTCAGTTCGACCCACTCCTGCTGGCCTCACGAAACCTCTGTGCCGGCGATCTGATCCCTAAACTGCAGCAGGCCAACCGCCAGTCCTACTCCGGTGACTTGCAGTCCATGAACAATGAAGTGCTGCTGCAGACCGGCACCTTCCTTTCTTCGGCCAGGGAGATACGCCGGATCGTGGTCGGGGTCCATGGAGGAAACCCCGTTTATCTGGAAGACGTGGCCAAAGTCCTCGACGGCCCGGAGGAGCCGGACAACTATGTTCTGTTTGGCCGGGGCCAGGGTGCGCCTGAAGAGGCTGCGGTCACCCTTTCGGTGGCCAAACGGCCCGGATCCAACGCTGTCAAAGTGGTGGAAACTGTTCTCGATAAAGTGGAGAGTCTCAAGGGTACTCTCATCCCCGAGGACATCGAGGTCACTGTAACAAGAAACTACGGCGAAACCGCGGCAGAAAAATCCAACGAGCTCCTGCTGCACATGGGAATTGCCGTCTTCGGCGTGGCCCTGCTCATTCTCTTTTTCCTGGGCTGGAGGGAATCCATCATCGTCATGCTTGCCATTCCCTCTACCCTGGCCCTGACCCTGCTGCTCTTCTACCTTTACGGGTATACCCTCAACCGGATTACTCTCTTTGCCCTGATATTCTCCATCGGTATCCTTGTGGATGACGCCATTGTGGTTGTGGAAAACATAGTCCGCCACCTGCGCCTCTCCGCCAACCGAAACCGCCCCCTCACCAAAATCGCCATAGAAGCGGTGGTGGAAGTGGGCAACCCCACCATTCTCGCTACCTGGGCAGTCATTGCCGCTATCCTTCCCATGGCCTTTGTCGGCGGACTCATGGGCCCCTACATGCGGCCCATCCCCATCGGCTCGTCCGCGGCCATGATATTTTCACTGCTCATCGCCTTTACGGTCACTCCCTGGGCCGCGGTGCGAATCCTGAAAAAGGACTGCAGCGAGACAGAATGCGCTGTTGAACCGGAAGATGACAAGGATCATGCTCCGGATGATTTCTTTACCCGGATGTATCACCGGATCATGGACCCGCTTCTGGCCCATGCCTGGGCCCGGATCGTGTTCTTCCTCATCATTACAGCCATGCTGCTTGGCGCCTGCTCCATGGTCTATTTCGGCCTGGTCAAGGTGAAGATGCTGCCCTTTGACAACAAGTCCGAATTCCAGATCATTATCGACATGCCTGAAGGGTCGACCCTCGAACAAACCACCCGGGTGGCCCTTGATATGGCGGCCGAGATCGGCAGAGAACCCGAGGTCATCAATTACCAGATCTATGCCGGCACAGCCTCGCCATTCAACTTCAACGGACTGGTGCGCCATTATTTTCTGCGCTCAGGGCCAACCATGGCCGACATCCAGGTCAACCTGCTGCCCAAGTCGGAACGAGACGAACAGAGCCATGATATCGCTAAACGGATCCGGCCGGTGGTCACTGCCATTGCCCGGAAATACGGAGCTGCGGTTGCTGTGGCCGAAGTACCGCCCGGGCCACCGGTTCTTCAGACTCTGGTTGCCGAAATCTATGGCCCCACCGACAGCGACAGGCTCAAGCTGGCAGCCAGAGTCAAGGAAATTTTTGAGACCACCGAAGGGGTGGTCGACGTGGACTGGTACCGGGAAAAGGATCGGGCCAAGACTGTGATTATTGTTGACGAGGAAAAAGCGGCCCTGAATCATATTTCTGAGTCCAGGATCACCCAGGCCATCCAACTGGCCATGGGCTCTATCTCTCTTGATCTCTTTCACCAGCCCCGGGACAAGGAAGAGATCAACATGATTCTGGAGCTGCCCCGGGCCATGCGCAGCCGGGTGGAAGGGCTGCTCAACATCCACCTGAGGGCAGGACAGGGTCCGGATGCACCGCTGGTACCGCTGCGCGAACTGGTCAGGGTAGAGGAACGGCCAGTGGACCAGCCACTCTACCGCAAAAACCTCAAACCGGTGATCTATGTGACCGGTGACGTGGCCGGAGCCGCTGAAAGCCCGGCCTATGCTATCTTTGCCATGAATCGAAAGCTTGCAGACCTGGACGGCCGGGAATTTGGGGCCACCAGCGAAAAAATCGATATATTCAACCTCAACCAGCCCTTTTCAGAGACCGAGCCTGCCATGAAATGGGATGGAGAATGGCACATAACCCTGGAAGTCTTCCGGGACCTGGGCCTGGCCTTCTGCGTGGTCATGATCCTGATCTACATGCTCATGGTCGGCTGGTTCAAGGATTATGTCATTCCACTGGTGGTCATGGCCGCCATCCCTTTCTCCCTCATCGGCATCCTTCCGGCCCACTGGGCATTTAACGCCTTTTTCACCGCAACCTCGATGATCGGATTCATGGCCGGGGCCGGAATCGTGGTGCGAAACTCTATTATTCTCGTCGACTTTATCGAACTGCGCCTTGGCCATGGCCTTCCTCTTGCGGAAGCCGTTGTCGAAGCCGGAGCCATCCGTTTCCGCCCCATGCTGCTCACCGCCCTGGCCGTGGTGGTTGGCGCCTCCGTTATCCTGGCCGATCCCATCTTCCAGGGTCTGGCCATAGCGCTAATGTTTGGCGAAATCGCTTCACTCCTCATCAGCCGGATGGCTGTGCCGGTCCTTTATTTCATGGTCAAAAAACACGAACTGCGGGCAAATCCGCAAATCAACACCTGAGCATCACAACAACCGGCAACCGGACAGATATCCAAATGCCGGAACCAGGGAGGAGCCATGGACATCATCGAAATATGGAAACCGGAATATATAATCGGGATAGAAGAAATAGATCGGCAACACAAGTACCTTTTCGAACTCTTCATCCTGCTGGATAATATTCGGACCCAGCCGGACAACCAGTTGTCACTCCAGCAGGCGCTTATCTCCCTGCAAGACTATGTGGAAATTCACTTCTCAAGCGAGGAAAAATATCTCCGGCATCACCCGGACTTCGAGGCGCACCGCAGGCTGCATGAATCCTTTATCGAAAAGGCCGGGGAATTTTCCGCCAGCTTCGAAGCAGGCACTCTCGATCTGGAACAGGTCGTCGAATACCTGAATAAATGGCTCCGCGACCACATCCTTGGCGTCGACATTCCCTACTTTAAGGAGCTGAAAAAAACATTTGACGGTCCTCTCCGTTCATGAACAACACGCCCGCAAGATCAAAGAAACCCTCCCCGTCCGTACAACGAACCACCCGCAGGAAACAGCGTGCCAGGGCACCTCTGATGTTCACCGCCACATGCGGGGCTGGCCTTGAATCATTGCTTGAACAGGAAATCAAGGATTTTGGAGGCCAAAACATCGTCACCGCGCCCGGAGCGGTTTCCTGGCATGGTCAACTCGAAAGTGGTTACAGAGCCTGTCTCTGGTCCCGTTTCGGCTCCCGCATACTTCTGGAGCTGGCCCGTTTCCCTGCTCCGGATGCCGACACTCTCTACCACGAAACCGGTACAATTGACTGGGATGCCCATTTCTCCCCAAAAAACAGTTTCGCGGTCTACTGCACCCTGACCAATGCCGAACTGAACCATTCAAAATATGCGGCCCTCCGGGTCAAAGACGCAATTGTCGATCAGTTCCGCATCCGGGCTGGCAGAAGACCCGATGTTGATGTCTCTGCCCCTGCCATACGCTTCAATCTTCATGTGCTGGAAAAAGAGGCCACCCTGTCACTGGACCTTTCCGGTGACAGCCTCCATCGCCGTGGTTATCGCCAGACAGCAGGCGAGGCACCGCTCAAAGAGACGTTGGCCGCGGCCATTGTTCACCTGGCCGGCTGGCGCCGAGATACACCTGCTGATACAGTCCTCCTTGATCCCATGTGCGGCAGTGGCACCCTGCTTATCGAAGCGGCGCTCATCTACGGAGATACAGCTCCCGGTCTCATGCGTCACCAGTTTGGTTTCATGGCCTGGAAAGGACACCGGCCCAAACTGTGGCAACGCCTCGTGGAAGAGGCCCTGGAAAGAGAGGCCCTGGGCATGGAAAGAAAATGGCCGCAAATAATCGGCTACGACGCCGACCCTGCTGTGGTGTCGGCGGCCCGGCAGAATATCGCCAAGGCCGGCCTTGAAGACAGAATCCAGGTGAGCCAGCGCCAGCTTGCTCACCTGGATTCACCCGCTTCCAGCGGCCTGATGGTAACCAATCCACCCTATGGAGAACGTCTATCCCGAAAAGAGGCGGTGAAATATCTTTATCGATGCCTGGGAAGAATTTTTCAGGATCGTTTTCCTGGTTGGCGGATAGGCTTCTTTACATCCAATCCAGACCTGGCCGACATGACCAGGCTGTCCTGGCAGAAAAGGTTCCGGCTCTACAACGGCCCCATAAAATGTCGCCTTCTGGCAGGTGTTACCAAAACAAAAGAGCCCGGACACGAAGCGAAAAACTCCTGGACCCTGCATGATGTGGAGAGTACCGGTCCGCCCCGTGATTTCGCCAACCGGCTGCGCAAAAACTGTCGCGATCTTTTTCAGTGGGCCAGTCGGGAATCGATAACCTGTCTGCGTATCTATGATGCTGACATGCCGGAATTCAACCTCGCGGTAGACCTTTATGAACAATGGGTTCATGTGCAGGAATACGCACCACCAAAAACCATTGACCCGAAAAAGGCCCGAACCCGACTCAACCAGGCCCTCCAGGTCATCCGTGACATGCTCCAGGTGCCCCACAGCCGAATTTTCATCAAGACCCGCCAGCGCCAGAAAGGAAGAACCCAGTACCAGAAGAAACAGGGCCCTGGCAAACTGTACGAAGTCCGCGAGGGAAATTGCCGTTTCCTGGTCAACTTCACCGACTACATCGACACCGGCCTCTTTCTCGACCACAGAACCACCCGGAGGATGGTTGGTGAACTGGCCAAGGGAAAACGGTTTCTCAACCTCTATGGCTACACCGGCTCGGCCACGGTACATGCGGCCATGGAAGGTAGCCTGTCGACCACCACGGTGGACATCTCCTCCACCTACCTTGCCCGGGCCCGCGCCAACATGTCACTCAATGGCTTTGGCGGCCCACAACATCTCTTCGTCCAGGCCGACTGCCTGCAATACCTGCGGGAGACCAGGGAACGCTTCGGGCTGATCTTTGTCGATCCGCCCACCTTTTCAAACTCCCGGCACCGGAAGGAAACCTTCGATGTCCAGCGTGATCACGAACAGCTGCTTCGCCTGGCCATGCACCGGTTATCCAAAAACGGCCTGCTTATTTTTTCGACCAATTTCAGAAAATTCAGGTTTTCCCGAGCCCTGGAGAAAGAATTCCTGACAGAGGAAATCACCGGTGACACCATCCCCCGGGACTTTCAGCGCCACAAAAATGGCTTCATTCACCGATGCTGGAAACTGCGCCACCGGGATGGTGTCCCTGAAAAGGACAAAATTCAACAGCCATCAAAATGAATCAGGGAGCAGAAGTCATGTATCCTGCGGCCTTCGAGACGGTACAGATCGTTGATGAAAACAACCGGGAAATAGCCGCTGTTCCGCGCCACATCATGCGCGAACAGAATCTCATCCACCGGGCCAGCTATATCCTTGTTTTCAACCGGGAAGGAAAACTCTTTGTCCAGAAACGAACCATGAACAAAGATGTGTATCCCGGATCTTTCGATATCGCTGCCGGGGGAGTAGTCCTGGCCGGAGAGAGCTATGAAGAGGCGGCACAAAGGGAACTGGCTGAAGAACTTGGGGTGAAGGGTGTAAAACTGAACTTTCTTTTTGACCGATACTACGAAGACAGTACCAACCGGGTCTGGGGACGCATCTTCTCCTGCAGGCACGACGGACCTTTTGTTCTCCAGAAAGAAGAAGTTGACTGGGGCCGGTTCATGGACATGACCGAGATAATGGCCCTGGGAGAACGGGAACCGGTAACACCGGATGGGCTCGAAGTTCTCAACCAACTGTCTGGGGATCCGGATCTGCTTGCAAAAATAAAAGAGGGCTGAACAACAGGATATGATTGAAGAGTACAGTTTCGGACATGTGCGAATACAGGGCGAGACCTATACTGCGGACATTCTTCTTCAGGGAGACCGGGTGCTTCCTGGGTGGTGGCGCAAAAAAGGTCATGGATGCAGCCTGGACGATATCCTGGAAGTGCTGAAACCCAAGCCGGAAGTCTTTATCCTTGGCACCGGAAGCCCGGGTCTTTTGCGACCGGATCCGGACCTGGAAAGGGAGCTGGCAGCCCGGGGAATACTCCTCATAGCCGAACCCACCGCCGTGGCTGTCCAGCGATACAACGAGCTGCTCAGGAAACGGGAGGCCATTGCCGGGGGACTGCACCTGACCTGCTGACCCGTGCCGGACCCGCAACCGGAAAGGTCGGGATCAACGGTCAACCCGGAGGATCTTTCCCGGCTTGTGCGGGGCGGACCTTATTCTTTCCAGAGCCTGAACAGTTTCTCTGTACCCTTTGCCGCCAACATGGCCATCCGGCCAAAATTTTCAGGTGCAAAAGGAGTTCTTTCGGCCGTGCTCTGCACTTCTATCCAGCGACCATCACCGGCCATGACAAAATTAGCGTCAACCTCGGCCTTGCTGTCCTCCTGATAGTCCAGATCCAGCAGAACCTCGCCGTCCACCAACCCGACACTGATGGCAGCCACCGGCAAGACAGAGGGCAGCTCCGGAACCATCTCCCTTTCCACCATCCGCTCCAGGGCCCTGCGCAGGGCCAGGGCTGCTCCGGTGATGGAGGCGCAGCGGGTCCCGCCATCGGCGTTTATCACGTCACAGTCAACCCGCAGGGTATGGGGTCCCAGTTCCGCCAGATCCACCATCATCCGCAAAGAGCGGCCGATCAACCGCTGAATCTCGTAAGTCCGGCCCGACCTGCCGGTAGCCGCCTCGCGCCGGCCACGGCTGTGGGTGGCGCAGGGAAGCATCCCGTACTCAGCCGTAATCCATCCCTGACCGGTCCCTTCCAGAAAACCGGGCACCTTTTCCTCCACAGTCACGCCGCACAGCACATGGGTGCCGCCCATCCTGATCAGTACCGAACCATCGGCATGGGGCTGGGCGTCATACTCCAGGGAAACTGTACGCAGATCATCAGCGGCCCGGTTATCTTTTCTGCTCATAGTATTGTTCCCGCTCTGATGACTGTTACAATTTTCTTTTGTCAACAACCCGTTGGGATTTACCCTTGGAGCGTTCCAGAGTTTTTTCTTCTACCAGTTTCACATCAACGCCGATCCCCAGCTCTGCGGCCAGGCGACCCTTGATAAGATCCACCATTTCCCTTTGTTTTTTCATGGAGTCAAAGAAAATGGACTCCACCACCTCGACCATGACCGTTACCTTGTCGGAGTGGTTTTCCCGCTCGATCACGATCTGATAATGGGGTTCCGTACCCTCGATCTCAAAAAGCACTTTTTCGATCTGGACCGGGAAGACATTGACTCCCTTGATAATCAGCATATCATCACTTCGGCCGATGATCCGCTGCATCCGGGTGAACGTCCGCCCGCAGGAACATGGCTCGGGAATGAGCCTGGTCAGGTCCCGGGTCCGATAGCGGATCATGGGAAAGGCCTCCTTGGTCAGGGTGGTGACCACCAGCTCACCCACCTCACCAGGAGCCACCGGCTCCAGGGTCTCCGGGTCGATAACCTCAAGGAGAAAATGATCCTCATTGATGTGCAGCCCGTTGCACTCCTGGCACTCGCCGGCCACTCCGGGCCCCATGATCTCGGACAGGCCGTAATTGTCGGTGGCGACGATGCCGAGCTTGTCACGGATCTCATGACGCATGGCCTCAGACCAGGGTTCGGCCCCAAACAGACCCACCCGCAGGGACAACCCGTTGGGATTGACCCCCATTTCCATCATGGTGTCGGCGATGATCAGAGCATAACTCGGGGTGCAGACCAGGGCCGTGGTCCGAAAATCCTGCATGATCTGGATCTGACGTTTGGTGTTACCGGCCGAAATGGGGATTACCGAGGCCCCAATCCGCTCAGCCCCGTAATGGAGCCCGAAACCACCGGTGAACAGACCGTAACCAAAGGCAATCTGGATAACATCATCCTTGGTGACCCCGGCGCCGGTCAGGATCCTGGCCACCAGGTTGGACCAGTTCTTGAGATCGTTGCGGGTATAACCGACCACCGTGGCCAGCCCCGTGGTTCCGGAAGAGGAGTGAATCCGGACCACATCGCGAAGCGGGACAGCAAAAAGGCCGTAGGGATAATTGTCGCGCAAATCCTGCTTGGTGGTGAACGGCAGCCGGCGGAGATCATCCAGGGACTTGATATCCTCGAAATTGACCTTCAGCTCATCAAATTTTTTACGGTAGAACGGCACATGGGTGCCCACCCGGTACAGGGTTGACTGGAGTCGTTCCAGCTGCAGCTGTTCCAGGCTTTCCCTGTCCATACATTCTTTTTCCGGTTCCCAGTACATGGCAAGTTTGAAGGTAGAAGTTTGAAAGGTGCTTTCAGGATAACCGTTACTCGATCTTTTCGCGGCCAAGATAGGCCCTCTGCACATCGCGATTGGCCAGCAGATCCTCGGCCGGACCCTGGAGGATGATCTTGCCGGTCTCCAGGACATATCCCCGGTCGGCAATGGACAGGGCGGCCATGGCATTCTGCTCCACGAGCAGGACCGTATTGCCCTCATCCCGCAAGCGGACAATCACCCGAAAAATATCCCGAACCACCAGGGGAGCCAGGCCGGTGGACGGCTCGTCCATCATCACGAGCCGCGGCCGGGACATGAGAGCCCGGCCCATGGCCAGCATCTGCTGCTCACCACCGGAAAGAGTTCCGGCAAGCTGCTGTCGTCGCTCCCGGAGCACCGGAAACAGATCATACTGATGCTCCAGCTCCCGGAGCACCGCGGCCTTGCCCTCTTTTTTCTGCAGTACATAGCCCCCAAGAATCAGATTCTCCTCCACCGTCATGGTGGCAAAAACCTGGCGTCCCTCTGGAACCAGCACACAACCGGCGGCGACAATATCCTGGGCGCTCATCTTCCAGCAGTCCCAGCTGCGAAACTCGATCTCTCCGGCCATTGGCCGTACCAGGCCGATGACAGTGGTCAGCAGGGTGGTCTTGCCAGCCCCGTTGGCCCCGATCATGGTGACGATCTCACCGCCGTCCACATGGAGAGAGATATTTTTCAGAACCCGCAGTTTGCCGTACCCGGCATCAAGGTTTCTGATCTTGAGCATCAGACACTGACCTCCTCGTCCTCACCCAGGTAGATCTTGATCACCTCGGGGTTCTGCTGGATTGCTGTCGGGACATCCTCGGCAATCTTCTGCCCGAAACTTAAGACCACAATTTCATCGGAGATGTCCATAACGAGCGACATATCGTGCTCAACCAGGAGAACAGTGATACCCATATCGCGGATCCGGGTGATGAGCCGGGCCACTTCAGCGGTCTCGTAAATATTGAGTCCGGCGGCCGGTTCGTCCAGGAGCAGCAGTTTCGGCTCCGTGGCCAGGGCCCGGGCCATTTCCACTGCCCGTTGCTGGCCAAAGGCCAGGCTGGTGGCCTCCATATCGGCATACTCGGCGATATCGAGCAGCTCCAGAAGCTCCATGGATTTATCCCGGATCTCCCGTTCCTCCCTCCATGTGGAGGGCAGATGGAACATGCCGGCAAAAAAACCAGCTCTGGAACGCACATGGCGCCCCACCATCACCGATTCAAGAGCGGTCATGCCGTGGAACAGGTTGATATTCTGAAAGGTTCGCGACATGCCGAGCGCTGCGATCCGATGCGGCTTCATACCCTGGATCTCATGGCCCAGGAACAGGATTCTGCCCGAAGTGGGTGTCAGATTACCGGCTATCAGGTTGAAAAGGGTTGTCTTGCCAGCCCCGTTTGGGCCAATCACCGCCTTGATGACCCCGTCACTGACCTGGAAACTGACATCATCCACAGCCCGCAGGCCACCAAACCGTTTACTGACCGACTCCAGCAAAAGCATACCCTAATGTCCCTCCACATCCATGCTTTTCCTTTTTCCCCGGCCCAGGATAGCTTTCAGGTTCAGGCTCAAAATGCCATTGGGCGCAAAGAGCATGACCAGGATCAATATAGCCCCGAACACGGCATCATCATAGGAACCAAAAACCCCACGCAGGGAGAGAAAGGTCAGGACCACACCCATGATCAAGGTGCCCCAGAGATTAGCCATCCCGCCCACCGCCACCAGGGCTACATAGCGGACAGACTTCATCACCGAGGCCTCGGAAGGGCCAATACCACCGTTGTAGTGGGTGAGGAAGACCCCGGCCAGGGCCGCATAGACGGCACTGAGTACAAAGACGTTGAGCTTGAAACGAGCCGTGTCGATACCCATGGCCTCGGCGGCTTCCTCGGAACCGTGAATGGCCCGCAGGGCCCGGCCAACCCGGGAGTCGATCAGGTTAAGCAGCAGGACAAGACCGATGATCAGCATGGCCCAGGCAATGTAGTAGTTTTCTACCCGGTGTCCGAAGTTGCCTGAAACCGTCAGGCCACCAAGACCGCCAAGGGCGGGCAGAATCGTGAATCCCGGAACCTCTGAGATCCCGTCGGCCTCGCCGAAATACTCACTGGCAAGCACGATGCGATAGATAATAGTGCCAAAGCCAAGCGTGGCCATGGCCAGGTAATGTCCTTTCAGCTTGAGCACAGGAATTCCAAGCACAAAGGCGATAAACGCCGCTACGCTGACCGCGGCCACACAGGCTGCCCACGGCGAGACCACCAGCAGCTGTTCGCCATAGAGATCCTGGCCCGCCATCAGCATGCCGAGCCTGCCAAGCCACTGCACCACGCCAATATCCTGCATGGCCAGAAGATTATGAGTGGTCAGGGCGGCGGAAATATAGCCGCCAATGGCGAAAAAACCGGCATGGCCAATGGAAATCTGCCCGGCATAGCCCATGAGCACCGACAATCCGATGACCACCAGACCGTAATAGGCAGCCATGGTCAGCTGGGTCAGGTAATATTGAGTCCCTGTGGTCGTGGTCAGGATCTGGACCAGAACCACCAGGATGGCAATGCCGGCAATGGGGAGAAACCAGGAACGACGCATCAGAACTCCTTCAACCTCGCGGCTTCACTGGAACCAAAGAGTCCATGGGGCCGGACAAAGAGAATGATCAGCAAAATGGTGATGGAGATCGCGTCCTGAAAGGCCAGCGGGACCACGGAAACCGAATAGGCCTCGATGACCCCGAGGAGAATTCCGGCCGCCACCGCGCCCATGGAATTTCCGAGTCCGCCGAGGATGGCCACCGTAAACCCCTTAATCGCAAGCGCTGTCCCGGAATCGTACTGGGTATAGGTTATCGGCGACATGACACAGCCGGCCAGGGCACCGATCCCGGCGCTGAGCATGAAGGAGAATGTGACCATGTTGCGGGTGTTGATACCACACAGGATGGCGGCTGTCCGGTTGGCGCTGCAGGCTCGCATTTCGCGGCCAAGCGGCGTGGCCTTGAAAAAGAGACTGAGCCCGGCCACCACCACGCCGCAGACCCCGATCACCCAGAGAACCTGGGGTGAAATCCGGGCCGGACCGATGGCTATGGTCGTAATCTCGTTACCGTAGAAATAGGGCAGAGAGCGGATGGATTCACCCCATATGTGGAGTGCCACTTCACGAATCAGAATAGACAGACCGATGGTGATAATGATCATCCGCAAAACGGATGGATTATCGAGCCAACGAATAAATATCATCTCGATCATCGCCCCGACCAGCATAGTGATGACCACGGCTCCGGCAATGGCCACCGGCAGGGGCACCACCTGCAGAAGAGAAATGGAAATCATCCCTCCAAGCATCACGAACTCACCCTGGGCGAAGTTGATGATCCCGGTGGTGTTGTAGATGATATTGAATCCGATCCCGACAATGGCATACATGATGCCATAGGTGATGCCGGCAAAGAGATACTGGAAAAAAAGTTCTGTTGTCATGTGCGATATGGCAAAAAAAACGGACAGAAGAGAAAAGGAACACTCTTCTGTCCGCCCGGGGAACGCCTTGTTAGTTACCCTCGTAGAGAACGAACCTGCCGTCCTTCACAGTCAACATGACAAAGGAATCCATGCCCAGACCATTGTGATCCTCAGGAGAAAAGCTGAACACGCCCCCGGTCCCCGGGAAATTCTTCAGGTTTTCGATGGCATCACGAACCCTGGCTCGATCCTTTCCGCCCTTTTCGATGGCAGCGGCGAGAATTCTCATGGCATCGTAGCCATGACCACCAAAGGTCGAGGCCTCTTCCTTATAGCGGCTCTCGTAGTCCTTTTTGTACTTCAGCAGCAGTTCTTTTTGCGGATCAGAATCCGGCAGAGAGTCGGCCACCAGCAGCCGGCCAGCCGGAAAAATGATGCCCTCGGCCGCCGCTCCGGCAGCCTTGACGTATTTGATATTGCCAAAGCCATGACTCTGGAACAGCGGCACATCCCAGCCCGCCTGGCGCATATTCTTGGCTATGATGGCCTGGGCCGGAACGATGGACCAGTTGACCACAGCCTGGATCTCTTTGTTGGACATAAGCTTGGCAACCAGAGCGGAGAGATCGGTAGCCTTCTTGTCATAGACCTCGGCCGCAACCACCTTGATGCCGAATTCCGGGGCGATCTTCAAAAGCTGGGCCTTGCCCGCCTTGCCAAAGCCTGTGTTACCGGCAACCACGGCGATCCTGGAGATCCCCATCTTCTTCATCTCTTCGTAGATCTTTTTGACGGCAAACGAATCCTTCTGGGGTGTCTTGAACACATAGCCTGCCACCGGATTGACGATCACCTCTGCCGCGCCGCAGGAAATGAGCGGGGTCTTGCCCTGTTCAGCGATCATCTTGATTTTCATGGTCTCGCCGGAGGTTGAAGGTCCGATGAGAGCCAGAACCTTCTCCTCTTCGATGAGCTGCTTGGCAAAGGAGATGGCCTTTTCCGGGCTGGCGCCAGAATCCTTGATAATCAGGTCGATCTTATCTCCATTGATACCGCCGCTGGCATTGATCTCGTCAACGACCATCTGCGCGGAACGCGCTTCAGGCGCTCCCAGAAAGGACGCAGGTCCGGTAACGGCAAAGATGGCCCCGACCTTGATTTCCCCGGCAAAGGCAGCAGGCGCAGCCAGCAGGCACAATGCCATGGATCCCAATACAATTTTTTTCAAGACTCCTTTCATACATCCCCCTCTATGAATTATGAATTTGTGAAGGTCAAAGCGTGGGCTTTGGGCCTTTACAGAGCACAGACCTGATCCCCGGTAAGAATAGTAAAACCGGCTGCCTGGAGAATTTCAATGGCTTTGTCCATATCATCGAACCGGAAGATGAGCACCGCGTTCTCGCCGGATTTATTGACAAAGGCATACATGTATTCCACGTTAAGACCTGATTTTTCCACTGTTTTCAGTACGCTTGCCAATCCTCCCGCCCGATCCGGCACCTCCACGGCAATGACGTTGGTCTTCCCCACGGTGAAGCCGTTTTCCTTCAGCGCCTGTTTGGCCTCCTCCACCTTGTCGACAATGAGCCGCAGAATACCGAAATCAGCGGTGTCGGCTACGGACAGTGCCCTGATATTGATATCTTTCTCAGCCAGGACAGAGGTAATCTCGGCCAGGCGTCCCGACTTGTTTTCCAAAAATACCGCAATCTGTTCTACACGCATGACAAACCCTCCAGGGGGCAGGAACGTCCCACCAGCTTAAATCTTCCTGTTATCGATAACCCGCTGCGCCTTGCCTTCCGAGCGCCGGATCGTCCGCGGTTCAACCAGTTTAACCGCACAGGTCACCCCGAGCAAATCTTTTATTTCCACCTGGATCTTCCTGGCCAGGGACTCCAGCACCTTGACCTCGTCGGAAAAGATCTGCTCGCTGACCTCGACCAGGACCGACATGGTATCAAGGTTGCCCTCGCGGTTGACCTCGATCTGATAATGGGGCTCCACACCCTCGATTCCCATAAGCACATGTTCAACCTGGGACGGGAAGACATTGACCCCGCGGATGATGAGCATGTCATCTGTCCGGCCGGTAACTTTTTCCATCCGGACCAGGGTCCGACCGCAGGGGCAGGGCTCGGCAATCAGCCGGGAGATGTCTTTGGTCCGGTAACGGATAATCGGGAAGGCCTCCTTGGTCAGGGTTGTAAAGACCAGTTCCCCGGCCTCGCCATAAGGCAGAGGCTCAAAGGTGTCCGGATCGACGATCTCCGGCAGAAAATGGTCTTCGAGGATATGCATGCCCCGGTCAGTGTGCAGGCACTCCATGGCCACACCCGGGCCGATAACCTCAGACAGCCCGTATATATCCACCGCCTTGATGCCGAGCTTGCGCTCCACCTCCTCACGCATATTCTCACTCCATGGCTCGGCGCCATGGATGCCGACCCGAAGCTTGAGCTCTTCGGGTGAGACGCCCACATCGGCCATGGCATCGGCCAGGTTCAGGGCATAGGAGGGAGTGGCCAGGAGGACAGTGGACCCGAAATCCCGCATAATGGTAATCTGGCGTTTGGTATTGCCGCCGGAAACCGGAATGACCGTTGCTCCGAGCCGCTCGATACCGTAATGAGCACCAAGACCTCCAGTGAACAGGCCGTATCCATAGGCGTTGTGAACCATATCGCCGCGGGTCACCCCGGCCATGGACAGAGCCCTGGCCATGACATCGGCCCACATGGAGATATCACCGGCCGTGTAGCCGACCACCGTGGGCTTGCCGGTGGTGCCTGAGGAGGCGTGCACCCGGACGACCTCCTCCATAGGTACGGTAAACAGGCCAAACGGATAGTTGTCGCGCAGATCATCCTTGGTGGTAAACGGCAGTTTGCGCAGATCGGCCAGGCTCTGGATATCATCTGGTTTGACCCCGGCCTCCTCCATCTTGGCCCGGTAGGGCTCCACCTTGTCATAAACCCGGCGCACCAGTTTCTGCAGCCGCCGCAACTGAATGGATTCCAGCCCCTCTCGTGGTAATGTTTCGATCTCTTCCCAGTTCATAACGTCCTCATGTAACCTGTTACCAGCCTCCTGTTCCCGGAGCGAGACTGATCCGTCTCCTCTTTTCCGCCTCCCGGTCCGGTCAGGCGACCAGTTCCCGACCGGCCAGAAAGGCCTTTTTGTTGACTTCGCGAAAAGCCTCTTTGACCTTGGTATCGATCACATCCAAAA
The DNA here is from genome assembly GCF_054025815.1 of Desulfolithobacter sp. Classification (NCBI taxonomy): domain Bacteria; kingdom Pseudomonadati; phylum Thermodesulfobacteriota; class Desulfobulbia; order Desulfobulbales; family Desulfobulbaceae; genus Desulfolithobacter; species Desulfolithobacter sp. Next base: position 21,431 of record NZ_JBPMMS010000014.1, read on the forward strand.
ACACCTGGGGATCCACGGGGAGAAAATGGGACATGGCGCCAACCATGACCACATTGGCGGTCCGCAGTTCCCCGATGTCCCGGGCCACATCAAAGGCGTCCACAGGCACCACGTTGATGCCGCGGGTGGTCAACTCATCGAGAATGTTGTTCGGATAGCTGGCCTTGCCGATGGCCACGGCCGGAGGAAGGATCTTCTGGGTGTTGACCACCACGGCGCTACCCGGGTGCAGATAGGGCAGATACCTGGCCGCCTCAAGAATCTCGAAAGAAACCAGGATATCGGCTTTGCCAAGCTCGATCAGTGGCGAGTACACCCGCTCGCCGTAACGCAGGTGTGCCTCCACCGAGCCACCGCGCTGGGCCATCCCATGCACTTCGCTCTTTTTCACATCAAAACCGGCCGCCAGCTGAGCATAAGCCGCCACCTCGCTGGCCAGCAGGATTCCCTGACCACCCACGCCGCAAAAGAGAATATTACCGCCCTGTTTCATCAGTTCTCCTCCCGGCAGGTGATAGCCTCAAACTTACACAGTGACGCACACTGCCCACAACCATTGCATTGCACCTCGGTAATCTCTGCATAACCTTTCTGTTTTTCCCTGTAGCCCCTGGCTCTGGCTTCTTCCTCTGTGAGCGGATGCCAGCTGATGGCCGGACATCCCAGACCGACGCAGGCCCGGCAGCCCGTACAGTTCTCCAGGTTCGTATAGTAGACCGGTTTTTTCCGGGCCCGCTCCTCGGGCAGCAGGACGCATGGAGCGCGGCTGATAATGACCGAGGGTTCGGTGGACTCGATCTCCTCTTTGAGTACTTTGCGGGTGGTGTTGATATCGTGGGGATTGACCACCACAACCCTTCGTACGCCCACGGACTCGCAAAGTTTTTCCAGGTCAATGGCATTGGCCGGCTCTCCCTTGATATTCTTGCCTGAAACCGGATTCTGCTGGTGCCCGGTCATGGCTGTGATACGATTATCGAGGATGATCACCGAGGCATAGGATTCGTTGTAGATGGTATTGATCAGGCCTGTAATACCGGAATGCATAAAGGTGGAATCACCGAGAACCGCCACCAGCTTGCCTTCCCCAGCCTTGCCCAGAGCCTTGGCCATGCCATGGGCGATGGTCACCGCGGCCCCCATGCAGACACAGGAGTCCATGGCCGAGAGCGGTGGCAGAAAACCAAGTGTGTAGCAGCCGATATCACCTGAAACAAAGACATCCTTCATCTTTGACAGGCCGTAAAAGATACCTCGATGGGGACAGCCGGCACACATATTGGGCGGCCGCAAAGGCAGCTCCAGAGGCTCAAACAGCTCGCCCACCGACTCAGGATCTATGGATTTGCGGACTATAAACGAGTTGAGCTCACCCTGGGCCGGAATCATGTCCTTGCCACGGCAGGCAATACCCATGGCCTTGATATGATTTTCCAGGAAAGGATCCAGCTCCTCCACCACGATCAGCTCATCCACCGAGGCGGCAAAGTCGCGGATCATCTTTTCCGGAAGTGGCCAGACCATTCCCAGCTTGAGCACTGCGGCCTCAGGAAAAGCCTCTTTCACATAATTGTAGGCCGTACCCGCACAGATAAAGCCCCGGGAGCGATCGCCGTCCTCCACCCTGTTTTCCGGCAGGGTCTCGGCCATCTCCCCGGCCCTGGCCATCCGCTCTTCGACAAACCCGCGGCGTACCCGGGCATTACCGGGCAGCATGACAAACTTGGCCGGCATCTTTTCGATGGACGGTGTGGCCGTTTCCACGCGCTCGCCTTTGGGCACCACCCCTTTGACGTGGGCGATGCGGGTGGTTATCCGAAAGAGCACCGGACAGTCCAGTTCCTCGCTCAACTCGTAAGCCCTGAGCATCATATCCTTAGCCTCAGCCGGGTCGGACGGCTCGAGCATGGGCAGCTTGGCGGCAAAGGCGTAATTGCGGTTATCCTGCTCATTCTGGGAAGAATGCATCTGTGGATCATCGGCATTAAGGATGACCAGGCCGCCACGCACTCCCGTGTAAGAAGCGGTGAAAAGGGGGTCAGCAGCCACATTCAGCCCCACATGTTTCATGGTCGCCAGGGCCCTGACTCCGGCGAACGAGGCCCCTATGGCAACCTCAAGGCCAACCTTTTCGTTGGGTGCCCACTCGCCGTATACACCTTCGTATTTCACCAGGTTCCCCATGACCTCGGTGGAAGGCGTCCCCGGGTAGCCCGAAGCGACCTGCACACCGGCCTCCCAGGCTCCAAGCGCAATGGCTTCATTTCCGGAAAGCCACAGTTTATCTCTGTCAAGTCCCACGATTCATCTCCTATGTTATCCCAAACACGCACAGGATGGCAGTTCCTGCACCAAAATCCTCTCTGATCCGCCATAACAACGGGACCGGAGCCGCGGCAGGAGCTTCCTGCCGTGCAAGAGCCCTGCAACCGGGCCACGACACAGGCTTCACAGATTGAAGAAATGTAATAAACTTTCCCTTATAGGCAAGACCTTTTTGTGTTTCCGTGCAGGAAGACTGTCTGTTTTGGGCAACACGGTTGACCTGAAAACAAAAAACCGTCCTGTTCTTCTCTCCGCCAGGCATACAAAAAACAGAAGCCGCAAAGCGGCAAGCCCCTGTGACATATCCCCCCTGCTGTGTTACAATCCCGCCACACCCACTAAGCCCTGAAAGGAGGCAAACATGCGGACAGCCCTGGTACTCGGCGGCGGTGCAGCTCGCGGCTGGGCACACATCGGCGTCATAGCCGCTCTCAAAGAGGCAGATATCGTCATTCACCAGGTGGTCGGCACAAGTATCGGCGCCCTGGTTGGTGCCATTTATGCTGCCGGCAGTATAGAGGATTTGCGTTCCAGGGCCCTGAAGATGGACTGGAAACAGGTGATCGCCTACCTGGACATCGTCTTTCCCCGTTCCGGGCTTATCGACGGCTCCAAGATAAACGGTTTTGTCCGGCAGATGCTCAACAACAGGGACAGAATCGAGGACCTGCCCCTGCCCTTCACCGCAGTGGCCACGGACCTGAGCTCGGGCGGCGAGGTTGTCCTGGATTCCGGGGATATTCTCCAGGCGGTACGGGCCTCCATCGCCATTCCCGGCATGTTCACCCCGGTACCATACAAAGACAGCTACCTGGTTGACGGCGGCCTGACCAACCCGGTACCGGTCAGCGTGGCCCGGCTGGCCGGCGCGGATTACGTGATCGCAGTGGACCTGCACCAGGACATCACCTCCCGGACGGTCAAACCGCCTTTTGATCCCCGGAAAGAACATCTCCTTGCCGCGTCGACAAGCAGGCTGGTCGAAATGCTGAATCGACGGCTGGCCATGCTCGGCCTGAATCACAGCCTGCATATCAACGGCAACCGTAATCAGAAGAAAACCCTGCCAAGCATATACGAAGTCCTGGTGGCTTCCATCAATATCGTGGAAAAACACATCACCGAGGCCAGACTCGTGGTAGACCCTCCCAATCTGCTTATCCAGCCACGGCTCAGCCATATCCGGTTGCTCGACTTCGATCGGGCCGAGGAGGCGATCACCGTTGGTTTCGAGACCACCAAAAAGGCCCTGAAAGGCCTGGACCCCAAGGACTACCCTCTAACAAGAGAAAATTCATGATGGAGTATTTCAACGAATTCTTGACCGTTGCCCTGGTGCATCTGCTGGCGGTCGCCAGCCCTGGGCCGGACTTTGCCATGGTCCTGCGCCAGAGCCTGGTGGCAGGCCGCCAGGCAGCGCTCTGGACCAGCGTCGGAATCGGCACCGGAATCCTGATCCATGTGGCCTATGCCCTCATGGGCCTGGGATTGATCATATCCCGCTCGATCGAATTGTTCAGCATCATCAAACTGGCTGGGGGAGCCTACCTGCTCTACGTCGGCTGGAAATCCCTCCGGTCGAGGCCAGACGCTCCGGCCACGAACCAGGCCGTGCCCGGCCAAACCAGGGAATATACTGCCTGGCAGGCATTTCGGACCGGATTCCTGACCAATGTCCTCAACCCCAAAGCCACCCTGTTCTTTCTCTCCCTGTTTTCAGTGATCATCAAGCCGGAAACCCCGCATGGCATTCAACTTTTTTACGGCCTTTACATGGCGCTGGCCACCGCGACCTGGTTTTGTGGCCTGAGCATGGTTCTGACTCAAGCGAGAATACGGCGGGGAGCCATCCGGTTTGGGCACTGGACGGAAAAGGTCATGGGCTGGGTTCTCATTGGCCTGGGCATCCGACTGGCCCTGGCCAGTCGCTTCTGAGCATCCGCTTGCAGATTGCCGGTAAATGCTCTATTTTTGTCACAACCTGTAAAATATGGACATTGCCAAGGAGCTATTCATGTCTGCCCCCTTGAGAATCATTCTGATCTGTAGTCTTGTTCTCCTGGTTACCGGGTGCACCAAGGTCTATTACAACGCCATGGAAAAAGTCGGCATCCACAAACGCGACATCCTTGTCGACAGGGTCCAGGCCGCCCGGGACAGCCAGGAAGAAACCAAGGAACAGTTTGCCTCGGCCCTGGAGCATTTCAGCAGCGTGCTCAACTTTCAGGGAGGTGCGCTGGAGGAAAAATACTTTGAACTCAAAGCAGAACTGGAACGGATAGAAAAACAGGCCAAAGAAGTACGTCACCGTATCGATGCGGTGGAAGATGTGGCCGAGGCCCTGTTCGACGAATGGGAGACCGAACTCGATCAATACGCAAGCGCCAGCCTGCGACAGGCCAGTGAACAACAGCTTCGGCAGACCAAAAGACAGTACACCAGGCTGATCCGGGCCATGAAAAAGGCCGAATCCAGAATCGATCCGGTCCTTCAGCCATTGAGAGACCAGGTTCTCTTTCTCAAGCACAACCTCAATGCCCGGGCCATTGCATCTCTCCAGACCGAGCTGACCAGGATGGAGACGGATATTTCCCGACTGATCCAGGAAATGGAAAAAGCCATGGAGGAGGCGGACAGTTTTATCAAGGCCATGAAGTCAGCATGACCTCCAGTACCAGCGGCCACAGGTTCAACCCTGGTCAGCAACCTTGTCTGCAACACATCCTTATTCAACACTTCTCACTAAATTATGACAAAACGGAAACCAGGTAGTAGTTTGTAAAGACAAACTAGTGTCTGTCCAGAAATGAGGATTTTCGTTCGAGTTCAAGGAGCATAGAAAAATAAAAAGCGCAGCATATTAGACATATGTGAGCATTTTTATTTTTCGTAGCGACGCATAAATCGGGCGAAAAGACCATTTCTGGACTGACACAAACTACCCATACTCCAACTTTACAGGAAAAAACATGTTCACGTATCTTAGACGTCTGACCCCGTTTTTAGTTGTCTTTTTCACACTGGCCTTCATGGAGGCCGGCCTTACCGCCCAGTATGCCGATGCCCGTTCCCGGAGCGGCGGCAGGTCTTTCAAGAGGATCACTCCCCAGAAAACCACTCCCACGAAGCCCTCCAAACAGGTAAATGACAACAAGCCCGGCTTTGGCCGCGGACTTGCCGGTGGATTACTGGGAGGTGCCCTGGGTGCCATGCTGTTTGGATCCATGTTCGGCATGGGTGGCTCGGGAATGGGAATCCTGCCGCTTCTGATCCTTGGCATTATCGGCTATTTCATGTATCGCCGGTTCATGGCCAGGCCTGCGGCAAACGTCGGTCCTGGCTACCGGACCCCGCCGGCACAGGGCTCTTTCCCGGACATGCATGACGATCGTGCAGGCACAGGTCAACCGGGGAACTCAGAACCACCACCGGTGCAGCCTGCCGGCGAACCCGCGAAAACAGGTCTTGCCGAAATCCAGGCCCATGACCCAGGATTTGACCCGGAACATTTCAAAGAAATGGCCTCCGACGTTTTTTTCAAGGTGCAGGCTGGATGGATGCGCCGCGACTTGGACAGTTACGGCCACCTGCTTGGTAAAGAGCTTGCAAGAGAATATGCCCAGCATTTCGACGAAATGCGGCAGAAAGGCATCATCAACAAACTGGAATCCATTGGTATCCGCCAGGTGGAGATTGTCGAAGCTGGTTCTATGAACGGTGAAGATTTTGTCACAATCCTCTTCACCGCCAACCTGCTGGATTACACTGTGGATGAAAAAACAGACGAGGTGATCGAAGGAAGCATGACCGAACCGGTCAAGTTTGCCGAAAAATGGACTTGGGCCCGCCCCGTGGGCACGGAAAACTGGAAGCTGGAAGGAATCCAGGCTGTCGAATGAAGAAGAACCGCTGAAAAAGCAACAATCGATCGCCTTTCAGGTTAAACCCTGAAAGGCAAAATATATTCCTGCTTGTGCCCTGCCCTGCTGTCCCCAGGAACAGGAACGCTACAGGTTATCATGGAATACCGAGGCCTGGATCAAATGAAACACAACAGTCAAGGAATCAGTTGGTACTGAAACAGGACCTGCAAGTTCGACGACGAAGAGCCCCGTATTTCGACCTGCTGGAGAATGGATAACTGGTCGAAAAAGACAGAAGGCGTTTCCATCCGGGGGTTACTCCAGTCCTGCCACCACTGGAGACCATGCCAGCAAAACGAATGAAACGAAAAACTTCTTCCCTCGTCTGTACTTTCCATCACCACCAGATAGCTCCCCACATTGAAAATAGTATACAGACGGCCGTCTACATGTCTGCTGATCTGAAGATAGGCGGTGCGGAAACTATTTCCGAGAACAGGCACTGAAGACCACTCGTCGGTTGAATTGCTATAACGAAAAAACCGGATAGTCCTGTCCACAGCCCAAACCAGATAGATGTTACCCGAGCCGTTAGTTACCACACTGAAATGACTGCCAAAGGGATCCCGATCGTCCGCTGCCCCAAAACTGATTATCCTATCAGACCATAAGCCGGTCGCAGGATCATTTCCTTCGAGAGACGACCATTTCATCATGTTTTGTATTCGCCCCTCCAGGAACCGCACATCAGTATAAACTAAACCGATTTTTTCGCCGGAAACAATCATCCTCGCGGACTTGGCACCCAGGGAATTTTCGCTTCCCCAGGAATAACCGCTATAATACCACACATTCAGAGGATCATCACTGTAGGCCATATGAATGGTTACTGTGAAATCGACAACGGTGTAAGCGACATAAACCCTGCCATTCACGTCCACGGCCAGCGTCGGAGCCCGTGAGCGCTCTCCAGCGCCCGTTACCACCCGGGTTTGGACCGGCCCCCATGTTCCGGCCTGATCATCATAGATCGTTTCGGCGTAAATAATGGCTCCATACAGATCCCTGTAGGCGATATGAAGCCTGTTGTTTTCAAGGAATATATCTCCTGAAGATGTCTGATCGGTATCGCGCAGCGAAAAAGAAACGCGCCATTGTGTTGCTCCCCTGGGAGCGCTCATCAACACCAGGCTTTTCGGGGCGCAATCACTTCCCGTGTTGACCAGAAGATGCTGTTTACCATCAGCAGTGATTTGAAGATGTTCTTGTTGCCGCAGGGAAATCATACCTTCGGCGGTACTTGCGATATTTGTGAATGTTCCGGTGAGAAACTGCCGCGACAGGACAGTGTCTGCCGAGCCCAGGAGCAGGTAAGTCAGCACAGCAACAACTGCAAATGCTCTCATATCAGACCTCTCTCATCAGAAACTTGAATACGCTTTCCGAGGATTTTTTCGGCTGTTCCACGGAAACTTGTAAAAACTCTGCGGATGTTCTGGCAGGGGATTATTGTCTATCCTGATCGGGGGATAGAGGGTGCCATCGATCCATTTACCCATAGGATAGAAGTTCCCATCTCCTGCCAGCACTTTCCTCGCTTCTTCACGGCGCCTAAATGTATAATCCGCCAAAAACGCAAGAGGTCTGAACACTGCCCATGATTTCAGAGCAAGAAAAGGATTTTTTCCCGGCGTTACATGATCAGCCACAATCTTGCAGCCATTGTGTGACTGCGAAGGAACAATGAGAAACTTTTTATTTTGATTCGGCAGAGCAATATTTCTAAACAGATCGATTGCCATCCGGTGATCGTTAACCTTGTCCTGATCATACACCTGTACCATCAAGAATGTGTCCTGGGGAAAATTTTGTAGCTGATTCTGTGAGATGTTGTAGGTGTACCATGGTGCCATAATGAACATGAAGCGTCCTTGCGCTCCCCAGCCTTTTTCGACAAATCCTTTGTACGCCATCGCAGGAGTCGCACCGCCACCGAAAGAATGGCCGACAAAAGCAACGCGACTTAAATCCATTAAATTGCCATATCTTTCTACAGCCGCCAGAAAACCGTTCCACAAAGTATCGTAACGTTCGTTGACATCAGCTCTCAATGTCTTATATGGCACATAGACAAACACGTATCCGTTACTGACCACATTCCTGATCAAGTCCGGATAGGCTGTTTCCCATTTTGTCGCCCCATAGGCATGTGAGAAGAATATGGTCGGGGCCTTACCACCGTATCCCTCGGGGTAAAACACATGGATCGGTTTTCGGCGCCACATGGGGTTTCTCATCCTGAGAACACCCACCTGATAGGGACCTTCAGCACCATATCCAGATGTTACCGGCTTTATGTTTTGTGCACAGACAGCGATATTGGCCTTGTCGTAATCGCGGCTCTCCCGCCCTCCGAACCGTTTATTTCTTGCACTCGCGCAACTGCCAAGCAGCATGAATACCAGAAAAACACTCAGAATAATGCCAAGTTTTGTTTTGAGAGTGTAAAAAGCCATGACCTCCTCCTGTGCCTCAATCCGTGACAAAACAACAGTAATTTTTTCAGGAAACCGAGACCAATATATTAATTTAACGGGAACAAATTGAATACTCGCCTAAAAAAGAGCTCTCTCGAAAGATTAAACAAATGTTACAGTTTATCATTGAGCAATTTAACAACGAATTCCATACAAGCCGCTCAGGGCTGGCCCAGGACAGACTGTGCATCAACCGGTTTGGCAACCTGTCCCAGCAGATCGCGCTTAAAAAATAGCACATGTCACCGCTTTCGATTCAGGACATGTCCCTTTTGACGATGATGTTTTCCCATGAACAACTCCCAATGCAGATAAGAAAGGGTGAGGCAAAAAGCGCTGTACGCTGGATATCTGGACATTTTGAACCGACTCTTGAGGCAGTATCATTAAGCGCTATAATCTTTCAAAGGCCTGACAAGTAGCGCCGAAAAATCGAAAAACGATAACTACACAGGGAGGAAGTGCGTTATAAGAAAAAAAGGAAAAATGTCGTCAAATTGTCAAAGAACGGTCGGTTTTACTCTGCCATGGCGGAGATTTCCCCCACTGCGAGAGAGTAAGACGAAAAATTATTCACGTGAAGAAACAGACCAGAATAGATATGCCACCACTGATTCAGCGGCTATGATTAGGATATGTATCCGTACAAAAAATTCACTGCACTCAGTATAAACATATTCCGAATATAAACGATTTACTCTGATTAAGCCAAAAAAATGATTTCTCTCCATTGCAGATGAATCAGCAGGCCTCCTCAACAGATACATTAAACAGGCTGAAGTCATGGACGAGCACAGCAATGTTTCCACATCCACCTACCGGAGTCATGCTGCATGGAGTATCCGGGCACGTATCTTCAGTGGCCGTTTGAACTCTCGCTCCCCTGCATCTATCGAGCAGGTAATACCAGACCATGGACCAGATCTTACCGCAACCACAGGCAAAAAAAGGAACGCATTTTGCATAGACAAAAACAGTTCTCTTGCATGACGAGGCTGATCCGGAACGGATACCTCTCATGCCGCTCCTGGCATGGCACAACCGACAGCGGCGGGCGGCCGAAAGCAGAGATACCATGAACAAAATTTCGGTACTTGTAATTACCGTACACACCCGTCTTAAACGATATTTTACAAAACCATTCACGACGGGTAGAGTTTGACCTGTTGGCAACAGGTGCCCTGAAAAGGCAACAGCCCCGGTCACAAAGGCTTCTGGAAATGTTGACAGATGATACTTTGCACAAAAAATCATGAATAGACCACGAGTTGATGAATAAATTACTTGAAATTGAGACCGCAATTGATCAAAGTCGACACGCTACTTCCTGACCAAGAAAATAGATGATCTCGTAAATAGTCCATTACGCTTTAAAGATTGTTAAACATAGATAGCAAGCGAAGCGAGACCTTCGACAGTTCGATATACAGGTAAACGAACGGAGTGGGACTCCGATGTGTAGCGGTGTCGGCCAAGCGGAGGCGTACCTGTTGCACGTTGAGCATTGGCCGTACCCGCTACAATGCAGCAGGTCGGACTTTTCAGGACGCCATCAATGAAAATTGTGATGATAGTAAATATCGGCTCAGCCATTTTTTGAATTTCGCTGGTTATCACAATATTTTTGATTTTTCTTTTCACAGAATTACCTTCAGATGCTACGTATGAAAATACCCGAGGATTTTCGCATGATCCCCCCACAGAACAGATTGCAGTGTACGATTTTCACGCCACGGTTTCCCGCGACATCTCCAACCCTCTCCCAGGTAATAGATGTTTTCCGCACAAGCGTCCATAGATCCTCACAAGGTCAGCCTTCTCTCTTTTCAAAACTCATCACCCAATTATAAGGTCTGTTTTCCACAAAACAGGCAAACCAGGGAGGAGAAGGCAATTATCTCTTCCACCGACTCATCTCCGAAGGAACAGGAACCATTACGTACCCGGAGACCAGATTCTCACAGGATCAACCATGAAGGACAACAAGTTCACAAAATTTGTCTTCACCCCAGCCGGTCTCTGTGACGGGACCCTGGCTGTGGCCGCCTGCCGAGCCGGAGGTATCGGTATTCTCAACACCGAACTTCTCCAGAGCGCAGACACGGCCAAGACCATTGCCAGCCAGCTGGACTTTATCGCTGCAAAGACATCGGCTGAGTTCGGGCTGAAGCTCGACACCGTCGAAGACGAGCTGCTTGACCTGGTCAGGGAATACTTGAGCCACGGACTGCGGTGGCTGATCGTGGACTCCGAAAATCTCCCGCCAGCTGACAAAGTCAAAAAACTGCGCAATGATGGCATCAAGGTTCTGGTCGAAACCAGAAATTGCCACTGGCCCGACAGACCGGAAGACCTTGCCATAGATGCTCTTCTTCTCAAGGGTAATGAAGCCGGAGGCTTTGTTGGAGAAAATTCAACCTTCATCCTTCTGCAACACTGGCTCAGAAAAAGCGATATACCTGTTTTCATCCGAGGTGGCCTGACCCCTTCGGTCGCCGCCGCTGCCGCTGCCCTTGGTGCTGCCGGCGGGGTCTTCGACAGCCAGATCCTGCTCATGGAGGAGTCCCCCCTTGCCTTGCAGTTGAAACCTCTGCTGCAGAACCTTTCCGGAAACGAGACTGTGGCCGTTGGCGACAACGAAAGCGGCAGTTTCTTTCGCCTGCTGCGCAGACCTGGAGCCAACAGTTCGGTCCTCGCATTCATCGACCAGGCCGCAGGCAGGACGCAGCCGGAACTTGCCGAACTGGTCCGCAGCCGTTCGGGCTGGTTCCAGCCCTCATCCGGACTTTTTCCTGTAGGCCAGGACATCTGTTTCGCTGGTCCATGGCGTGAAAGATACGGCGTCTTATCGGCCCTGTTCAAGGAGGTGGACAGGGCGGTGGCCACCAGTCTTGACATAGCGGTCGCTAAAAAATCACTGGCCGAAAACTCTCCACTGGCCCGATCTCTCAACACACCTCTTCCCGTTGTTCAGGGACCGATGGCAAGGGTCTCGGACCGAGCCGAATTTGCCGCGGCGGTATCCAGGGGTGGTGGTCTGCCTGTCCTGGGACTGGCCCTGATGCGCGGTAAACCGCTGGAAAACCTTCTTTCGGAAACAGCCATGATGCTCGGCAAGGCGTCCTGGGGTGTCGGCCTACTGGGATTCGCGGAAAAAGAGCTGCTGGACGAACAACTTACCCTGATCAGCAAATACCATCCTGGATACGCGGTTGTCGCTGGCGGACGTCCCGAACAGTCTGCCCGTCTTGAACAGGAGGGGATACATGCCTTCCTGCATATCCCGGCGCCGGAGCTTCTGGCTCTTTTTCTCCGGGAGGGCTGTCGCCGTTTCATATTCGAAGGACGTGAATGCGGTGGTCACATCGGACCGGTCAACAGCCTGGTCCTGTGGAGTTCCATGATTGAACGTCTCCAGCGGGAGATGGCGATACAGAAAATTCTTCCGGAGAGCGTCGAAATACTTTTTGCTGGTGGCATCCATGATGCACTCTCGTCGGCAATGGTTCAGGTGATGGCGGCGCCGCTTGTCGACCAGGGTGTAAAAATAGGCATTCTGATGGGAAGCGCCTACCTCTTCACCAAAGAGATAGTCTCCTCCAGGGCTCTGGTTAAAACCTTCCAGGACCAGGTGATAAAATGCGATCAGACGGTAAGCCTGGAAACAGGTCCGGGACATGCCAGCAGGTGTGCTGCCACAGGATTTGCCAGGTACTTTTTCCAGAAGCAGCGTCAGCTTCAGAGGGAAAAAAAATCCCAGGAGGAAATCAGGCGCATACTCGACAACCTGGTCCTGGGACGGCTGAGAATTGCCTCCAAAGGTTGCGGGAGGCTGGACGAGTCCGATTCTCTTTGTGAATTTGATGAAACAAAGCAAAAAGAAGAAGGGATGTACATGGTTGGACAGGTCGCGATCCTGCGTGACCGGCCAACCGACATAGTCACGCTTCACCGGGAAGTAACCCAGGAGGCGATCAGACTCCTCGAAAGTCGGCTGCCCAAACAGGCTTCCCTTAAGACCAGGGTAAGTAAACCTCTGGACATCGCCATAATTGGCATCGGCTGCCTGCTACCCGGAGCAACGACCACCAGAAAGTACTGGGAAAACATTCTGGACGGCAAGACCGCCATTGACGAAATACCTGCCCACCGGTGGGACTGGCGACTGTATTATGACAGCGACAGGAACGCTAAAGACAAAATTTATTCACGCTGGGGAGGCTTTCTTGAGGATCTTCCCTTTGATCCTTCCCGCTACGGTATGCCGCCCAATTCCATCAACCATGTGGATCCCATGCAGCTTATGGCCCTGGAAATCGCCAGGCAGACCCTGGAGGATGCGGGGTATCCCGGCAAACCGTTCTGCCGGGAAAAAACTTCCGTAATCATAGGGGCCAGCGGGGGCACCGGCGATGTGGGTATGCAGTATGGTCTCAGATCTGAATTACCCAGATTCATGGGAAAACTTCCTGAAGACACCGCCAGACGGCTGCCCGAATGGACCGAAGATACCTTTGCCGGCCTGCTGCTGAATGTGATTGCCGGCAGAATTGCCAACCGTCTCGACCTGCACGGGGTAAATTTCACCACCGATGCCGCCTGTGCCTCCTCTCTGGCTGCAATCTACCAGGGAGCCCTTGAGCTTCTGACCAAACGCAGTGATATGGTCCTGGCCGGCGGGGTCGACACAGTCCAGGGGCCTTTCGGATACATGTGCTTCAGCAAGACCCAGGCGCTTTCTCCGCGGGGCAGATGCGAAACTTTTGACGCCTCTTCCGATGGGATCGTTATCTCGGAAGGCATTGCCATGGTCGCACTTAAACGCCTGGAGGACGCGAAGCGCGACGGGGACAGGATTTACGCGGTCATCAAGGGCGTCGGCGGCAGCAGTGACGGACGGGCCAAAGGACTGACAGCTCCTCTTCCGGCCGGACAGCTCAGAGCTATGAAACGTGCCTATGAACACCTGGACTTCGGCCCTGAATCGGTCGAGCTGTTTGAAGCACACGGCACAGGCACGGCAATCGGTGATGTGGCTGAGTTGGAGAGCACAGCCACTCTCCTGAAGCAACATGGTGCCGGACCCGCGCAGGCAGCCATCGGATCGGTCAAAACCTTGATCGGCCACACGAAAGCGGCTGCCGGTATCTCGGGGCTGCTCAAAGTGGTTCTATCCCTCCACCATCGCGTTCTGCCTCCGCACTGTGGCGTTAACCAGCCGCAGGAAATATTTCTCCACAACGACGCCCCGCTGTACCTGCCCGACAAACCCCGTCCCTGGCTCCGTTCCACCAACTCTCCACGCAGAGGAGCGGTCAGTGCCTTTGGTTTTGGCGGGACAAATTTTCACGTTGTGCTTGAAGAATACTCGGAGGAATACAGGCCATGGCTCTTTCAGGCAGTCCGGGACAACTGGCCTTGCGAGCTTTTGGCCTTCAGCGCTGGTGACAGACAAGAGCTGCTAACACAGATCAACACAGTGAAGGATGCGGCCGCCTCCTCCCGGGTGGAGCTGAGGGATCTGGCCGCCAGCCTTGCGGCCCGCTGGACTTCTGACAGGGAAGTGATGTCGATCGTCGCCACTGATTTTTCCGACCTGAGACGCAAACTTTCCCGGGCATCGGAATATCTCAGCGGCCAGCAGGACGATCCCGGCCCGAAAATTTATCACAGCGGCCTCATGGTCAGAGGGGGCAAACTCGCTGTCCTGTTCCCCGGCCAGGGGGCTCAGTATCCCGATATGCTGCGGGAACTTGCCCTCCACTTCCCCCTGATCGCCGACACACTGGCAAAAGCCGACACCGTGACCAGGGACGATTTTACCAACCGGTTTGCTCCGGGCAACCATCTCAGTCATTTCATCTTTCCCAAGGGGTGTTACGACGAAGCATCTCAAAAAGATGCTGCCCAAAAAATCACCTCCACCGACATTGCCCAGCCGGCTCTTGGGGCTGTGGAATCATCCCTGTGGCTCCTGATGGTAGAGTTATTTGGCCTTACTGCCGACATGGCGGGTGGTCACAGTTACGGTGAATTCGTGGCCCTATTCGCCGCCGGTATCATCGATTTTGAGACACTCATGCACATTTCCGTCCGTCGAGGCCGACTCATTGCCGATATCGGGACAAATAACAGGGAAACCGGAACCATGGCCGCTGTCATGGCTCCGCGAGAGCAGGTGGAAAAGATTCTCTCCAATGTCGGAAAAGTGGTGGTTGCCAACCACAATGCGCCGTTGCAAAGCGTGATTTCTGGGCCGACCGCCAAAGTGAAGAAGGCTGTGGAAGAATTCAGCGATGCCGGAATCAAAAGCGTCATGATTCCTGTCTCGGCCGCCTTTCACTCGCCGTTGATCGAAGGAATAACCGGCGAATTTTCCGCCGTGATCGATAAAACGGACTGGAAACAAGGCACTATGCCCGTTTATTCCAACACCACGGGCGGGCCGCATGCGGATGATGTGAAAAGCATCAAGGCCACAATGACAAGGCATCTGGCCAGTCCTCTGGAATTCGTCAATGAAATAAAGAGGATGTATGCAGACGGGGCCCGAACATTTCTGGAACTGGGACCAAAATCAATTCTTGGTGGATTGACGAAAAAGATTCTGGAGGATGTGCCATGCAATATCATCTCATCCGAGGACAAGGGAGCCGGTCTTTCCGGTTTACTGCACATGCTTGGCAGATTGATATGTGCCGGTCACCAGATCGACCTGAACCCTCTTTTCAAAGGTAGAGACTGCCTGATCGGGAATCCCCTGGACGTGTCTTCTCTTTCCAGGCCCCGTCCCCGGGCGGATCATCTATGGCTGCTCAACGGCAGCGGAGCGAGAAGGATCAATGAACCTGTCCGCCAGGTTGGCGTGACGATTGAGGACCTGGTTTCCATTGAGGAATCAAACAAAAAACAAAATCTGCCCAAAAAGGAGACTCCAGATATGGATAAACACCAAGGCGACTCTGCAGACCATGCGGAGTTAATGGAAAACTATCTCGATATGATGCGCCAGTTCCTTGAGACGCAGGAACGGGTCATGTCGATGTATCTGCAGGGAGGAGGGAGCGTCACCCCGGCTCGGCGCCGCTCTCATACCCTCCGCGTGCCCCGACGCCCATCCCGCCCTTCAACCGATCTGACTGCCAGGCCTCCGCAGCCTAAGGCCGGCCCGGAATCCACTATCCAAAGCCAGGCCCCGGGAAAGGACATAGCTGACAAGCCAGCTCCGGCGGCCACCGGCGACGACCTCAAGTCCGGGGTCAACCGGAAAAAAAATGATGACAGGCACGCCCCCCCTTCCCAGGCCGGAATAATGGAGCGGGACAAACTCACGGCCGCCCTGCTCGAAATCGTCGAAGAGAAAACAGGGTACCCGCAAGACATGATAGGGCTGGAACAGAACCTGGAAGCTGATCTTGGGATCGATTCCATCAAGCGGGTTGAAATTGTGGGAGAACTGCTCAAGGTTCTGCCCAAAGATCGGGTCCAGTCCATGGGCGAGGAAGAACGCTCTCAACTGAACACCCAGTCGACCCTGAAGGGCATGGTTGATATCCTGCTGACAGGGGAGGAGGATTCGCGCCCTTTTGATCAAACCGGGGCGGAGCACGAGGTACTGGCCGCAGACCTTCCGTCCCGGTATATCATAGAACCTGTAGCCGAGCCCCTGGATGGGAAAGCGGCAACCCATCTGACGACCGGTTTTTTTATAATCACCGGGGATGACATGGGGCTCGCCGACGAGCTGGCGGGCTTGCTGTCCGCTAAGGGCTGCAAGCCGATCCTGCTTCCGTGCCAGGCCCTGGAGGACGAACAGAGCCTGGAACAGTGGTGTGCCGCCCTGACAGTACCCGCCGGAGAGCTTGCCGGTATAATTCATGCGGCTCCACTCTCGGCCCCATGGCTCCCCATGGAGACGAAATCCGACCAGTGGCGGGCAGAACTTTTCACCAGCGAAAAATCATTTTTCCTGCTGCTGCAGCGGACGTTACCGCTTCTACATGAAAATGCCCATATTGTCTCCATCAGCGGTCTTGGCGGCTCCTTCTGCCGCCTTACAGTGCCGCACGGTGGACTTTCCCTGCAGGGGGGCACTGCAGGTTTTATCAAGTCCCTCCTGGAGGAAAAACCGAATTTCCGTCTCAAGGCGATTGACCTGGACCCTGACCTGGAACCTTCACGTATGGCGGAACTGGTACTGGCAGAGACAGAACTCGTCGGAGGCCGGCAGGAGGTCGGCTATCCACGGGGCGAACGGACAATTTTCAAAACAGTCCCGGCCTTCATCCCGGAACATAAAGGAAACATGCCGGCAAACATGGTGGTGTTCGCCACAGGAGGAGCAAAAGGTGTCACCGCAGAAACTTTGAGAGTCCTGGCGCAACCGGGCAACACACTGGTGTTAGCCGGACGCACCGGATTGCCGGAGGAGGAACCTCCGGAACTGAAAAAACTTGTAACCCTGACCGACATCCAACACTATTTCATAGAAGAGGTCCGGGCCGGCAGGCTTGATCTCACACCGGCCGAAATCAAACACCGGGCCATGAAAATTTTATCGGACAGAGAATTAGTTGCCAATTTGGAGGACTTCCGTTCAAAAGGAGCGAACGCAATCTACTGCCAGCTGGATATTACCGACGAAAATGGCGTCAAAACACTTTTTGAAAACCTGTACGGACAATACGGCGCCATCCACGGTATCGTCCATGGTGCCGGAGTAATAGAAGACAAGTTACTGGAAGATAAAACTGCGGAGAGCTGGTCCCGGGTAGTCGAAACAAAAGTAATCGGACTTATGCTGCTGCAGAAATACGTTCGCCCGGACTCTTTGAAATTCTTCACTGTTTTCAGCTCAGTGGCCGGCAGATATGGTAACTCTGGTCAAACAGACTATGCCACGGCCAATGAACTGATGAACAGAATATGTTGCCAGTTACAAAAAATATGGCCGCCGCATGTCACGGTCAAAGCTCTCTGCTGGGGTCCCTGGGGACCGACCAGGCACGGCTCCGGCATGGTCACTCCGGAAGCCGAAAAAAAATTCCAGAAAAAGGGAGTGGCCCTGGTCCAGGGAGACGAAGGGCGCAAGCTTTTCGCAAACGAGGTATTGGCTCCGCAAGACAGGACAGTGGAAATCATCTGCGGCCGTGGAAAATGGGAAAAGCATGAATCTGACAAGGGCCGGGTGTTTCCGGCCAGTGCATCCACTCCTTTCTTCACCCGCAAGAAAATACTGCCGCCTGATGCCAGGCAAAAAATAATAACTCTCCGTCCCGACACCACGCACAGGTTCTTAAACGAACACCGGATAGACGGGATAGCGGTGCTTCCGGCAGCTGCCGCTGCCGAAATAATCGCCGAAGGAGTGTCCCCCCTCTATCCCGGACTGAAAATTGTCGAGTTGATTGACCTCAGAATGTTGAACGGCATCAAGATAACCGACTCAAGCCAGAAAACAGTACTCGAATTAGACCCTGTAGAGTTTTTTGAAGACAAGGCTCTCGTCAAGGCCGCCCTGAAATCGAGCGGAGAAAACGGCAGACAGATTGTCCATTACCGCTGCACGGTACGGCTTGCCCGGAAACTACCCACAACCGCAAACCGTCTTCCCCGGGCAGATCTTTACCAGGAAAAAAAACTTGCAGTTTCCAAAGCATATGATGAATGGCTGTTCCATGGTCCCGCCTTCAGAGTGATTGAGCACATAGATGGAATGTCTGGCGCCGGGGCTCTTGCCGGTCTGCGCCGCAGTGAGCCGGAAGAGTGGCTCTCGAATCTTGATGGACAGGACCACCGGTGGATCCTGGATCCGGCAGTACTCGACGCAGCTCCGCAGATGGGATTACTGTGGGCCAGAATGTTTCGTGGTGAATCCGCTCTGCCGGTACGATTCGGCCGCATCATAAGACATGATGATAGCTTGCCGCCGAAACTGTCCATGGAGTTTTGCCGCCAGGAAACCGAGGAACCCAATATCATCTTGGCCGATATATTTTTCACCGGCAAAAAAGGCAATGTGGTCCTGAAGATTGAGGGTCTCACCTGTGTGTCGAGCAAAGAACTGAACCGCCTGGGAGGCACTGCCTGTGTCACAAATTAGCATCAGAACAAACGGAGCGGTGGCTATCATCGGCATGGCCTGTATCTTTCCCCAGGCTCCGGATCTCAAATCCTTCTGGAACAACATCCTCAAGTCTGTCAATGCTGTGGATGACCCGCTCCCTGAATGGGAAGCCGGACGTTACATCGACTCTGGCCGCATACATACAGCCAAGGGCGGCTATCTCAAAGACCTGTACCGTTTTGATCCACGACTAAGCGGTATCATGCCCAAATCCCTGGACGGCGGGGAACCGGATCAGTTTCTTGCCCTTCGGGTTGCCTGGGAAGCCCTGGCCGATGCCGGATATCTCGGAGATGACCATGATCACTCACAAACCGGTATCATCCTCGGACACAGCACCTACCTGCATCGAGGTCAAGTCAACATGGTTCAGCACCATATCGTGCTTGATCAGACCCTGGAGCTGCTGGAAGCACTGTTTCCCGGCCTCACTCCGGCCGGAAAAGAAAAAATCCGGCAAATCCTGGAGGCCAGACTGCCACAATCCAATACAGACATCTATCCCGGCCTGGTTCCCAATGTAATGACCGGCAGGATCGCCAACAGGCTCAATCTCAAGGGACCCAACTATCTGATTGACGCGGCCTGCTCCTCTTCCCTGCTGGCACTCAATGCCGCCATCGAGGAACTACGGAGCGGCCGGAGCCGATTGATGCTGGCGGGCGGCGTCAACGCGTCTCTGCCCGCCGAAGTCGCGATCATATTCACAGAGCTCGGTGCCTTGAGCCAAAAAGGAAGGGTCTGCCCCTTTGCAGCCGATGCCGACGGCACCCTGCTGGGAGAGGGCCTGGGCATTGTCGCGCTGAAAAAGCTCGAAGACGCCCTTGAGGACGGAGACAGGATCTATGCCCTCATCCGGGATATAGGGCAGTCAAGTGACGGCCGGGGACAGGGACTGCTGGCACCGAGTGTCGAGGGCGAAACCCTGGCCATCGAAAGAGCTTACAGGTCATGCAGGGTCGACCCAGAGACCGTGCGTCTCGTTGAGGCCCATGGCACCGGCATTCCTCTAGGCGACAGGACAGAAATCAAAGCCCTTGGCAATGTGTTCGGGCAGCGCCGTGGACCATTGCCGCACATCGCTCTTGGTTCCGTCAAATCTATGATCAGTCACTGTATTCCAGCTGCGGGCATAGCTGGAATCATAAAAACTGCCCTGGCCCTGCATCACCGCATACTGCCCCCGACGATATGCGACAAGGTCAATCCGGATCTTGATATAGGCTCCACGCCTTTTTACATCAACACCTCGGTCCGCCCCTGGATATCCAGCCCGAACCTTGTCCGCAGAGCAGCCGTCAACGCTTTTGGTTTTGGCGGTATCAACACTCACGCTGTTCTGGAAGAAGCACCTGACCATGCCCGAAGACCGAAATCCTCTTCGAACTGGCCGCAGGAGCTATTTGTGTTCTCAGCCCCCGACAAAGACACCCTCAAGGACAAGCTGAAAGACCTTCTTTCTTCGCTTGATACCGACACACCACAGTCCTTCGACTCCATGGCCGCCATCCTGGCTCTCGAAGACGAACAGCAGGAACACCGCCTGGCTCTTGTGGCAGCCAACAGGCAGGACCTCAAAAAGAAAATAAAAACCGCCCTGAAAAACCTTGTCGACCGAAGGGAGGCCAGCTGGACTCTACGCAATTCCATCTCCTTCGCATCCCGTCCCCTGGACGGTAAACTGGCCTTCATGTTCCCTGGTGAAGGGTCTCAATATCAGGATATGCTTCTTGAACTCACCACCTACTTTGACGAGGTACGGGAATGGTTTGACTGCTGGAACGGAATATACAGCGATGGGGAAATATCGCGCACCGATATCCTCTTTCCGCCACTGGATGAAGATGTAAAAAAGATACGTTCTTCACTCGAAGAGAAACTTCAATCAATGGATATCGGCTCAGAGGCAGTGTTTATCGGCAGCCAGGCGCTTTTTTCACTGCTGGAGCATCTTGGCGTCAGGGCCGACATGATGGTCGGCCACAGCACCGGAGAGTCCTCGGCCCTGGTTGCTTCGGGTGCCATCAGAGCCAGCGGAAAATCTTCACTGGCAGAACTTATAAAAGAGCTGAACATCGTCTACCAGCAGGTTCAGACCGCCGGTGACATTCCCACTGGAGCACTGCTTGCCGTTGGCGCTCTGCCCCGGGAAACAATTCTCCGGCAACTTGAACAAGCTCCGGGAGACCCGATAATCGCCATGGATAACTGTACCAGCCAACTGGTACTTTTCGGGAGCAGGGAGAGCATTGCCACTCTCCAGAACGATCTTGTACAGATGGGGGGCATCTGCATCCTTTTGCCTTTTGACCGGGGGTACCACACGCCGCGCTTTGCTCCGGTTTCCAGGGCATTCAGAACATTTTACGAACAGATTAATCTCGGTGCCCCGAAAACACCGCTCTACTCGTGCGCTACCGCAGCTCTCTTTCCTGACACTCCCGAGGAGGCCAGACAGCTGGCTGCAAGACAGTGGTCAACTACAGTGCGGTTCACGGAAACGGTCCGCAGAATGTACGAGGATGGTGCCCGATGTTTCGTTGAAGTAGGCCCCTCGGCGAACCTCAGCGCCTTTGTTAACGATATCCTGACAGGAAAAGACGCGATCGCACTACCGCTCAATGTCAGAAAAAAAAGCAGTCTCCAACAATTTCTCACGGTCCTTGGCTTCCTTTATGTCAGCAGAGTGGGAATCAACCTCGACAAGCTGTATCGCACCCGGACTATCGCCCGGGAAAAAGATACGGCAACCGGCATACTCCTTGATAACACCATGCCGGTACTGCACCTGGACGACCATGATGTAGCGGCCCTGCGCAGCGTCGTTCCGGTTTCCCAGACCCTCGGGGATCCCGGATCCACAGTCATGCCGTTCCCGCAAACAGAAATGGAAGGAGTCAGCGAACCCACAGCAACCGATACATCTTTTCCTCCAGAGACGCACGAACCAGACCGGTGGAGCCGGCAGACGGCCGGACCGCTTGCCGGCCTCCGGGAAGAACCTGTTCGCGAGGACGAGGTATCAGCCCCTTTTCTGGATATCATAGAAGAGCTTGACAGCGATCAGTGCGTGGCGCGATCAGTGCTTGATGTTTTTGCAGATCATTTTCTGCAGGATCACATTCTTTCCGGCCGCAGTTCACTCCTGGAAGACATGGGCGGCCTTTCATGCGTTCCCCTGATGGTGAGTCTCGAAATAATGGCCGAAGCCTGTGCTCTTGTCGCAGGGACCGTCGAGTTACAGGCAATAGAAAACATCAAATCTTTTGACTGGATTGCTCTTGATACCGATGAAATCATCCTTGATGTCCGGGCTGAGCGTCTTGGGGATATGCCGGAAAAATACAGAGCCGTTATTCTGCACGACGGCAAGACGGTGGTGACAGCTCTTTTCTCGTTCCAGGCTGATAAATTCCTTAAACCCTTACCTCCCCTGACGGGTGGCCGGAAGTACCGATGGCGGCCGGACGAACTTTATACTACCGGCATGTTTCACGGGCCAACATTTCAAAGTATACGCCAGATTACGGCCTGGTCCGAAACCGGTATTGAAGCCGAGCTCAATACCCTGAGCCTGACCGGATTTTTTGAACCAGAAATGACTCCGGAGATGATCCTCAACCCTGTACTGCTGGACGCTACCGGGCAACTTGCAGCCTACTGGATCGCTCACCAGGAGGGTCCGGCGTTCAACTCTTTTCCATCGACCATAGAACGGATCGAATTCTACGGAAAACAGCCCGCTCATCTTGACGACCTTACTCTCACCGGCAGAAAACCACCTGGCTCCGGAGCCGGAGACCATCTCTGGGAATACCAGTGTCTTGATAACCGGGGCAACATCGTTTTCCGGATGTCGGGCCTGTCCTGTATTTTTTTCTCTGTTTCACAGAGATTTTATGAGGTGCGCAAGGATCCGTTACGGGGTAGACTGGGACGCCCCTTTGCCGGGCGGCAGGATGATGTTGTCCTGTGGCAGCTGGATTATCTGCCGGAAAAATTCTGTGCCCAGTCCGGGCGTATTTTTCTGCGTATTCTCGCCAAAGCCCTGCTATGCTGGGAAGAATACGAAACTTGGATCGAGATGGCGTCCAAACCATTACATAGACAGATGGAATGGCTTTTCGGGCGCATCTGTATCAAGGAAGGTGTCATTCATTGGCTCAGAAACCACAAGGGCTTGAGCGTCTTCCCGGCCGATCTCATTGTACTTCATGATGAGCGCGGGGCTCCCAGCGTTGAACCGGTTGTGGATCTCAACGTTACCCTGCCGGAAATATCCCTCAGCCATGACCGGCAGATGGCTCTGACCGCCATCGCTCCTCCTGGCCGGGATATAGGTATCGATTTTGAGCATCTCGACAGACCTTTTGATATCGAACTGATCTCGGCAACACTCAGCCCCTCTGAAAAGAGTATGCTGGAAGGACTGGAAAAGGAACAGAGACGAGAAAAAATGTTTTATGTCTGGTGTGCCCGAGAGGCTGCTGCAAAATATTTCAAACAGGGTCTCCAGGGCGACCCTGGACAGTACAAGGTTGTTTTCAACAAAAAATGGCTCCAGGCAGTAGTCAACCTCGGCGAACACCAGGTACCGGTGACCATACTGAAAGAAGGATCCTGCATTGCAGCCCTGGCTATCGACTCACCCTGACAGTAAGCAGCCACGGGGTACGCGCCAGGCCCATATTTCAAGAGGAAGAACGCAGGTCGCCCCCCCGTCTTTCCACTATGGATGCGGACCAGCCGCGTCTGTAAAATCAGGATTTTCCCGACAGAGTATTGTATTCCCATTAAAAATGGGACATTGCATATATGATGCCCGGTTGCCAGGACGAAAAAATTTCATTTTAAAAATCCTGCAAAAAAACTACCACAGAACGAATTTACCGCATACAATACATTTATCAGGAAGGAATCTCAAACATGTCACCTGTTAACAAAGAAAACGTCGTAAAATCACTGATTGAAATCATCGAAAACCTGGTACAGGACTGGGGACTTGATCTGGCCGATGGAATATCTGGCCGGACGTCCCTGGTCGAGGATCTGGATTTCGCTTCGGTCGACATTATCCA
The DNA here is from genome assembly GCF_054025815.1 of Desulfolithobacter sp. NCBI lineage: Bacteria > Pseudomonadati > Thermodesulfobacteriota > Desulfobulbia > Desulfobulbales > Desulfobulbaceae > Desulfolithobacter > Desulfolithobacter sp. The sequence goes on from NZ_JBPMMS010000014.1 coordinate 45,360, forward strand.
GCTCTGTGTCGCGATCGAACAGTTCTATGGAAAAAAAATAGGCTTCCAGTCCCTGCTGATGGAAGACGGAAGTTATGTGTCCGACCTGACAGTCGACCAAATCGCCGAGTATGTGGCGCAGAGGGTGTAAAGGAGATACCATGGGAACAAAAACACTGCTGATCGGCCTTGACGGCGCCACCTTCACCATTCTGGACTCACTGACCGGCCAGCACGGAGAAGAAGAAATAATCATGCCTTTTCTGGCATCACTGTACAGAGAAGGATCGCGGGGAATTCTTCGTTCAACGCCCAATCCCCTTACTCCGCCTGCCTGGGTATCTCTGATGACAGGCTACTCTCCGGGACATCACGGTATATACGATTTTATCCGCTCCGAAGAGGCGGACAACGACATTTTCTTCACACTTTATGACGCGAGAGACTGCAGGGTTGAAACAATTTGGTCCCTGGCCAGCAAGGCCGGCCAATGTATCGTGGCCCTGAATTTCCCGTTCACAGCTCCGCCACCAGACGATATCAACGGGGTCATGATTCCCGGCTTTATTCCCTGGCGCCATCTCAGGAACAACACCACTCCCAAAGATCTGTACGACCGTCTGCGCCAGAACCTGCCAGACTTCAACCCCCGGGAACTGGCATGGGATTTCGAGCTTGAAAAAAAGGCGGTTACCGAACTCTCCGCCACGGAAAGAGAAGAATGGATTCGCTACCATCTTCCCAGAGAGCGTCTCTGGTTCTCTATTGCCAGCTATCTGATGGAAACAGAACAACCCGACCTCATGGCGATAATGTTCGATGGTGTCGATAAAATACAGCATCAGGCCTGGCAATTTCTTGATCCGGCGCAGCAGAAAGCCGGGAGGGATGAATACTACCACCGCATGCGTTCACTCTGTCTGGAATATTTCCGCAATCTTGACAGCTATATCGAAGGACTGGTCACCAAGGCCGGCCCGGACGCACAGGTATTTCTGGTTTCGGATCACGGCTTTACCACAACTTATGAAGTCGTGCGCATCAATACCTATCTGTATGAAAAGGGCTACCTGCAGTGGAAAGAGATGCCCGACACCGCTGCCGCAAAAAGACGTGAAGAAAGTATGTTCGCCAATCTGGACTGGTCAAAGACCACAGCCTACTGCAGTACCCCTTCCAGTAACGGCATCACAATCCGGATTGCCAGAAACCCCGAAGATCCGGGAGTGCCGCCAGAGGACTACGAGCGCTTCAGAGACCAACTCATCCAAGATCTCAACGAGTTGCGTGATCAGACCACCGGCGAACAAATCATAACCGGAATCCATAAACGCGAGGATGTCTTTCCCGGTCCGGCCATGAACGAGGCTCCGGATCTCCTCCTGGTACTGCGGGATTTCGGTTTTGTTTCCATAAAAAACAAGAAGCCGGTGGTTTTGCCGCGGGAAGAAGTCGCCGGCACCCATCATCCGGAAGGTATTCTTATTGCCTGCGGCAAAGGAATCAGAAAAAATGCGCTGCTGGCTCCAGCCAGCATTGTCGATGCCGGAGCGTTGCTGCTGTACAGTCTGGGCCTGAAGGTACCGCGGAACATGGAAGGACGGGTGCCCGAAGATCTGTTTACCGATTCCCGTCTGCAGGAGAAGCCGATACGCCTCGGGGACCCAACCGTTTTGGAAAAAAAGGAAACAGGAGCGGAGACGATGCCCGAGGATGAAAAGAAACGACTTATGGAACAGCTCAAAATGCTGGGCTACATGGAGTGATAGCCGATGCCCCTGACCGAAATCAACGGAATCAAACTCAACTACATGCGAGTTGAGTGCAAGACAAGCGAGGTGGCCGAAGAACTGGTCCTGATCCATGGACTGGCTACCAGCATGGGATTCTGGTGTCCCCACTACGTGGAGGAATTCAGTGCCGCTTTCCACGTCACCCTCTACGACCTGCGCGGTCATGGTCGTTCTTCTGTACCGCAAAAGGGGTATACCCCCGACAGCATGGCCAGGGATCTGGCAGGTCTGCTGGAATTTCTGGGGATTGAAAAGGCACACTTTCTTGCCCACAGTTTTGGTGGAGCCGTGGCTCTGTGCCATGCCTGCCGCAACCCGAAATCCGTTGCCAGCCTGGTTCTTGCCGACACCCATCTTTCGGAAGGAAGAAAAAATGCCGGCAAATTCTTCTGGAAACAGGGCCGAGACATCGCCAACCTGCTCAACAGGTATGACATTGCCCTCAACAGCGACGATCCTTTTTTCGGTTACCACCTGCTGACGATAATAGCCAGAATGAAAGTCGGCCAGGCACATTTCGCCCCTGAGATTCAGCGGGCACTGGGGTCACTTATCTGTCGTTTCGACCGGCGTACTGCAGAGAAGTGGCTTCAACTTGTCGCCACAGAAGAGGCTGAAAAAGAAATCATGACTCCTGACGGCCTAAGTCCGGAGAAGTTGTCCCGCCTGGACCTTCCCCTTCTGGCCATGTACGGGGAACATTCCCAGGCGTTGCCCACGATGCATTTCCTCAAGGATATCTGGCCACAGGTGGAATTCCATGTCTTCCGCAACGCGGGCCATTTCTTCCCCCTGTCCCGTCAGGACGAAGTGATTGAAACCTGTCAGCTCTTCTGGGGCAAATCACAGTCCCCACCTTTCGCGTCCCTGCGTCAGCAGCTCGGCTATTGAACAGAAAGCCGCAACAACCCAACTCCATGACGATCACAGGCTTCAGCAGTGACTGACTACCATCGGCTCGCCATTCATCCAGGCCTGCGGCAGCAGGATTTTCGTCTCATCGCCTATGGCGGCTTCGGTGACGGCCTCAACGCCTACGCCCACTCCATGGCGTGGTTCAACGGCCATCTCTATGTTGCGACGACCAGGGGAAACTTCCCTCTCATGAAGGCGCGACTGCCCATCGCGCTGGACCCATGGCCGGTGGAATGTCCGGAGAAGCCCTTTGACCTTGACCTGCGGGCCGAAATCTGGCGCTACGATCCCGATACCGATACCTGGGAGAGAGTATTCAAGTCTCCGGTCATCACCGGCAGCCACGGCAAACCCATCCCCAGGGAACTGGGCTACAGGGGAATGGTGGTCAACGAAGAGGAAAATCCACCGGCCCTCTACGTGGCCACCTGGTCACCGGCAAAGGGTCGGGGGCCGGTACTCCTGCGGACTGAAGATGGGCGGAATTTCGACATAAGCTGCGAACCCGGCCTGATCGGCCTGCCGGTAACCACCATCAGAACCCTGGCCACCTTCAAAGGACGGCTCTACACGACTCCGGCAGGTGCCCGGGGAGGTAACCCCAATACCTCGTCCCATTCCATTGTGTACGAAAGCCGGAACCCGGCCGCCGGGCAATGGGAGCCGGTGAGCGACTTCGGTTTCGGCGATATCGGTAACAAGACTGTTTTTGAGATAGTAGGGTTTGGAGACTATCTCTATGTCGGCACCTTCAACCTGGGAGGATACCAGGTCTGGCGAACCGACGCCGAAGGGAAACCGCCGTACCGCTGGGAACGGATAATCGAAAAAGGGGCCTACCGCGGTAAACATAATCAATGTGTCCTGAGCATGTATCCCTTCAAGGGAGCCCTCTATGTCGGCAGCGCCATCCAGGGCGGCGGTATCGACAGGCAGAACAACATCGGTCCGGCGCCACCGGAACTCATCCGGATTCATACCGACGGCTCCTGGGACCTGATCGTTGGCGAGGAAAGGAACACCCCTGCCGGCCACAAATATCCCCTTTCCGGCTATCTGTCAGGATTTGACAACTTTTTTAACGGCTACTTCTGGAAAATGTGCGCCTATGGTGACTGGCTCTACCTGTCCACCTTTGACTGGAGTATCATGATACCGTATGCCAGAAGAGAAAGCTGGCCGCAGAGTTTCGTCAATATCGTAAACGAACTGGGCGAAAAGTTTATTATCGACAACCATGCAGGTTTCGATCTTTTCCGTTCCTATGATGGAGAAAACTGGATCCCGGTGACAACCAATGGCATGGGCAATCCTTACAATATCGGCCTGCGAACCATGGTCGCCTCTCCTGCAGGATTGTTCCTCGGAACGGCAAATCCGTTCGGCCCCAAGGTCATGCCCCTGGGAGGTCATAAATACGTTCGTAATCCCCGGGGGGGATGCGAAATCTTCCTCGGGACCAGAAAAACGAAAACATCAACAGATGCAACATAGACAAGGAAACGAATAAAGTGGCAGAAGAAGCAAAAAAAGTTGCAGTTCCGGCATTGCTGAAAAAAGACCTGCAGGCCTTCCGGGTCGATGACGGGCAGCAACAGACCTATATCATACGGGACAAACACACCCGGCAATCCCATTATTTTGAACCCTGGCAGTTTTTTGTCCTCGAGGTACTGGTCGGTTGCGAGGACTTCGCAAAACTCTCCTCTATATTCGAAGACCGGTTCGGTCGTCCACTGACGATTGACGAGGCCGAAAAACTGTTCGAACAGGTTGAAGAAAAAAAGATTTTCAGAATACAGGCCTTTTCTCACCCGATTCTTGAAGGGTTAAAAGCGAAAAAGGAGGGGAAGGCCTCGACAGCAACCAGCGGTAAAACGGTTTCCGACGAGGAATTGCCAGCCGGAATCAAGGATGTCATCGGAATGGATGACAGCGTTTCATTCCGGGGATTCAAGCTGTTCGACCCCAGCCCGCTGCTCAAGATACTCACGCCGCTTGTAGCCCCTCTCCGATACTCCACCTATCTGATACCGACCTTTTTCTTTGTCTCGCTCTACATCGCGACAAAATACTTTGTCCTGATAGAACAGGATATATCCTATGTACTTGACAATATAACCTTTCTTGAACACATCCTCCTGGGCATGATCACAGTGAATCTCGCTGTGACAATCGCCACGGCATTTGTGGCCCATTCTTTTCGAGCTACGGTCCGGGCGGTGTGCCTGGTTTTCTATTTCGGTTTTCTGCCTCGCTTCATGCTCCGTATCGGCCATGTCCAGCAGCTCAGCAGGCGTGAAAGAATATGGCTGCATGCCACCCCTCTGGTCGTCCGGATAGCGCTCTTCAGTTTCGGCATTCTGTTGTGGTATATCACAAGAGGACAGGCCGCAGGGCAATCCCTGTTTGGCCTTTCTCTGGCCACGATCAGTGGTGTTTCTTTTCTTATTACTGCCAACCCGCTTATCAAGAGCAGCGGATACTATCTGCTCTCCGCCTATGCCAACGAACCGTATCTCAAGGAAAAGGCATATAAAACCCTGCTGAACAAACTGCACGGACGGGTCTATACATCGGCAGACAGCGCTATTCTCAGCGCCTATGCCCTGTTGTCCATGCTCTGCCTGCTGACCGTAATCACTGTCGGCTTCTACTTTGTCGGGCACTTCCTCAAGATACAGATAGGGCCGGCCGGAATACTTGTAACCGCTCTTCTCTTTGCGGCAGTCTGTTACCGGATCTGGCGACAGCTCAAAACAATCGCCGAGCAATACGAACGTTCCGTTCAGTTTGAACGATGGCGCAAACGTCTGGCTCCCGACACCAGTGACAATATTATCCCCGGCCGTCAGAAAAATATTACCAAATCGGTTGTCTGGACTTCTGTCGCACTGATCACCGCCCTGCTGCTGATGGTGCCCTGCAGATACAATCCCGGCGGAAATTTTGTCATCATCCCGGGTAAACAACAGGAAATAACCTCAAACTATCCCGGTATTATCAAGGAAGTCTATTTCAACGGAGGCGAAACAGTTGCCGTCGACACGCCCATCGCTGTTCTCGACTCATCCGAGTTCGAGTACCAGAGAAACCTCTATGCTTTCAAGGTCAAGGAACAGGCGGCAATCATCGACAATCTGAAAGCCAAGCCCCGTCCCGAAGAACATCTCCTGGCCCTGAGAAGCCTTGAAGTCGAAAGGACCAAGGTCAAATTCAGCGAAGCAAAGCTGAAACGGGCACGGGAACTGTTCCTCAAAGATGCTATTTCCCTGGAAGAGCTTGCCGATATCGAAAAACAGTATAATGTTGACAAAATGCAGGAAGAAGAGCGCACCGCCAACCTGGCCCTCACGGACGCTGGTGTCGCCCGGGAAGAACTTGAGGCGGCCATGGCCAAACTGCAGCGATTCAAAGAAATGCGGGACTACTATCAAAGATTGATCGACCAGTCCGTGCTGCGTATGCCTTTCACCGGCACCGTGACCACTCTGCAACTGAAACAGAAAATCGGAAGTTTTCTCGAAAAAGGTGAACCATTTGCCCTGGCCGAGAATACCGAGAGGGTGACCGCCCAGATCAATATACCTGAGGTGGACATAGATTTCGTCCGGACCGGGGCATCTGCCGAACTCCGCCCGCTGGCCTATGAAAACCTGGCATTTCATGGCACAGTGACAAGCATTGGTCCGGATATCACCGAAGGACAGTTTGGAAAATTCATGAGCGTCATGGTAACCCTTGAAAACCGCGATGGCACCATCAGGTCAGGAATGACCGGCTACGCGAAGATACAGAGCGATGAACTTCCCCTGTGGAACATCCTGTCCATGGGCCTGAGGAGATTCGCGAGAATAGAAATCTGGTCCTGGCTGCCGTAGCAGACAGTTGAAAGTAAAACCAAGGCTCAAGAACTCGGTGCTGGGAAAAACACAGGCGTTTCAAACAGAATTTTGATGCAGCATTCATTGCTGGAATCGTAAAAAGTCCATTACACTTTAAAGATGGCTAAGCATAAAAGTTCGATATACAGGTAAGCGAACGGAGTGAGACTCCGAGGCTTAGCGGTGTCGGCCAAGCGGAGGCGTACCCATGGGACGTCGAGCATTGGCCGTACCCGCTACAACGCAGTAGATCAGGCTTTTTGCGACGCCATCTTCATTGCGCACGTCAGCTTTTCACTGGCATATCAGATAATTATCTCTCCCGAGCCTCAAGAGAGGACCGGAAACGACACCATTACATTTTTTCTGGACAGTAAGATGGCAAACAATATTGTATTTATAATCATGGACAGTTGCCGCTATGACACCTTCACCATGGCGGACACCCCCAATATCGACCGGATCGGCACCGCTGAGAAGCGGTACACCTATGCCTCCTGGACAGCCCCCTCCCACTACGCCTTTACCATGGGCATGATGCCGCATACCAGTCCGGTTGGCGTTTTTGCCTCCACAGTGTACAAGGAAGAGTTTGTCCTGTGGACGGACAGAACAGGGCTGCCCGATATCTCTTTCAAGAATTTTCTACCGGAAATTTCCCTGCCGCGGGTCCTGGGTAAACTGGGCTACAGAACCATTGCCCGGGTTTCACTGCCTGTATTGAATAAATTCACGTTGATCAGCCGTGATTTCGATGATTACAAGCTCATGGAGAACCATAATGATTTCTCCGGAATGATCGACGAAATGGTCTTCTCTCCTGATCAGCCGCACTACTACTTTCTCAATCTCGGCGAGACGCACTATCCCTACATGCTCAATGACGATCAACTGCCTCATATCTCCGGCGTACATGGGGTCTTCAAATCCCTGGACAAAAGAGACCAAAAGCAAAGCTCTCGTGAAAAATTCTTTGATCCCGAGCAGATGCGGATGTTGCACAGGCAACAGGTCAAGTGTGTCGAGTACCTGGACAGACAGATCGGCCGGCTCATGGAGAAAACCCCTGAGAACACGTGGTTTATCGTCACCTCGGATCATGGTGAACTCTTTGGCGAAGACGGCTATTTCGGCCATGGGCCAGTGATGCACGAAAAGTGTTTCGAGGTTCCCTTTGTGGAAGGAATGAAATAAAGAGTACCGGATGGCACCCCCTCTTTTCCTGCTGGCTCCGCCACGTTCCTACACTTCCGTCATCAACGCAATGATCGGTCAGCATCCGCAAACCTTTGGTCTGCCGGAGCTGAACCTGTTCAACGTTAAACAACTCAAGGACCTGTGGCGCCGCAAACCCACAGACAACGTGACACAACCAAAGCGCAGAAATGGCTTGCTGCGGGCGGTGGCCGAAATATACGGGGGCGAACAAACCGCAGCTACCGTTCTCATGGCCAATCACTGGGCTGCAGCCCGACAGGAACGAAGTTCAGGAGAAGTATACCGGGAACTGGCCGACAAACTAGATCCGCTTATCATTGTCGAAAAAAGCCCTCTGTATTCTCTGTCGCTCCGTTATCTGCAGAGAATACTCGAAACATTCCCGGATGCCCGTTTCATCCATCTTGTTCGTCATCCAGTGGCCCAATGCAAGTCGGTGATGAAACTCAACGATGGCATCTTTGCCCTCTGGGTCAACGCATTGGAGTTTCAAAAAGACAGAGCTATCATCGAGCCACAGATCGCATGGTACAATATCAACATCACCATAATGAACTTTCTCGACATGGTACCCGAAGAAAACAAAATGCGTCTGCAGGGTGAAAAGTTAATGGAGCATCCTGTCCGGTACCTGCGCCAAATATGTCAATGGCTCGGTATTCGCGACGACGACGCGTCCATTGACGAGATGATGCATCCGGAGCGCTCCCCATTTGCCTGTTTCGGCCCTATAAATGCCCTCTACGGTAATGACCCGAACTTTCTCCGAGGGCCCAGTTTCCGCCAGCACAAACCCAAGCCCCCTCCTCTGGAGGGACCTCTTCCCTGGCGGGATGACGGGCAGCGGCTTTATCCTGAAGTCATGGACATGGCCCGCGCTTTCGGCTATCACTGACTATAGACCAAGGCGCGTCATGCGGTACCCGTCACCGTAGCCATTTCCGCATAACCTGTATCAAGACCACCATAAGGACCAACTCCAGAGATGACCGACGAGCGACAGACAGAGCCAAAGCAGAAACCTGGCACCAGGCAACCTATAGGACTCCTGGATACGGATCCAGAGAGCGGAAACAATACACCAGAAGATCTGCCCGAATCTCTCAAGGCGCTCAGACAGGCAACGATAACCCGTTTTCGCTCAGCCCAGGTCCGCAGCTTCATTGAAGAACAGATTGAATATGTCAATCTGAACCGTCAGGTAGCCAAGGCCATTCAATTTTTTTTCGACGAAAAAGGCCGGCTGCCTGCCAATGCGCCAATCCATGAAATCATTGCCGAACGGAAAAAAATCGAGTCAACGATCCGCTGGTTTGAGGCCATATGTAAAGAGCTAACCAACGAACTTGCCCAAATAAAGGAAATAGAAGATGCATTCCTGGACTATCTAAGCTCGCAGGAAGATTAAATTAGCACCTATAAAAAACACCATTTTCACCCACGGACAGCCAGACGGGCCGACAAGACTTCAAGGAGCGGCCAAGGTGATCCTGCCGGAAAGGAAAGCCAGGCAAACAACAGACACCGGAGAAGTATTATGTTCCATCGCGTCAAAACTATTATACTAATCTCTGCTTATCTCATCCTGACGACAACCGGCTGTGCAGCCACTGCCGACTCCATAAAAAACAACAATATGAGCGAAAGAAAACTTGAGCGTTTGAATGTACACGGGCAGGACCGCAGCTTCATCGTCTACAGGCCGGTTTCTGCCTTAGCTTCCCAGTCGCCACCGTTAATGATCGTTCTCCATGGGGGATTGGGCAATGCCGAAGCCATGGAGCGGACAACAGGCATGAACAAGGTCGCAGACAGGGAAGGATTTATCGTTGTTTATCCAAATGGTACTGCCCCGAGATATGCCATGCGGAGAAAGGTTAAAAACATGAGAACCTGGAACGCCGGCTCCTGCTGCGGACCAGCAGTCCGTTTCAATGTGGACGACGTTGCCTTTATCTCAAACCTCATCGAGAGGATGCAGAGCGAGTATGGTATCGATCCCCGGCGGGTCTATGTGGCTGGATTTTCAAACGGTGCCATGCTTGCATACCGGCTGGCCTGCGAAATCCCGGAAAAAATCGCTGCCATTATTGCCGTATCAGGAACGCTGGCCGTGGACAGATGCAGTGACAGTGCTAATCAGGTCGCTGTACTCCATATCCACGGAGAAATGGACGACAATGTTCCCTATAAAGGTGGGAGGGGGCACAACAGCAGGGCAGGTGTGCGTCATCGTTCGGTCGAGGAAACCGTCAGGATGATGACGGCAACCAGAAACTGCGCTTCACCCAAAGTGGAAATTCGCCACGGTGTGATCAAGGACACAACCTATACCTGCGCCAATGGCGCCCCCTTTGAGCTGATCACCATTAAAAACGGCGGACACGTCTGGCCGGGAGGTCACGGGCGGCGCAATACTCCCGAAGACGGTCGATATATCTCCGCCAGCGAAAAAGCGTGGACTTTTGCCCAGAAATTTAAAAAATAACCGTCTCATCGTACAACTTTCCATCGCCAGTCTGGTGCAAAACACAGCGAGAGACGATGATTGTCCTATTCAGAAGTGCGGAGATACAGTGAACAACAGCAACAACGGAACAGCAACAACACCACATTTTTTCCGCTCCTTGATACGGAACCCAAAAAGATCGGCGACCGAACCCGAACGGTGCCGCCCCGGTTGCCGCCGGGTCACGATTACATCCAGCCGCGGCAAAAACACCATTCCGATTGCTGTAACTGCAATCCTCATGCTGGTCGGACTAAGCTTCCTGCAGGGATGCGCTGTTACGGAAGATTTTAAACCTCCTGTCGTTACCGCCCCGGAAAACTGGCGCACACCTCTGCCGGCAAACCTCGCCGCACCTGACAGTAAATGGTGGGAGCAATTCCACGATCCATTGCTCAACGAGCTGATAACCAAGGCTCTTGAAAAGAATAACTATCTGAAAATCGCTCTTTACAGGGTCGACGAACTTCAGGGTCGACTGCGCGCGACAACTGCGCTGAAATATCCCCAGCTCGGGTACGATATCAGGGCTTCCCGGCAGCAGAAAAGCGCTGCCGCCGACAATTTCTATACGGACAGAGTTGGATCGAACTTTCTTCTCCAGCTTCCTGTAAGCTGGGAGATCGACCTGTGGGGCCGGATTGCCAGGTCTAACGAGGAAGCAAGAGCCCAACTGCTTGGTGCGGAAGAAAATCGTAAGGCGGTGGTGATGAGCCTGATCACCGATGTGGCGTTGAACTACATCAACCTGTTGACCCTGGACAAAAAACTCAAAGTTTCACTCGATACTCTCAAAACCAGGAAAGAGCTGCTCAATGTCTACATGATCAAAAAGGAAAAAGGGCAGATATCCAACCTTGAACTGGCCCAGGTCCTTTCCTCGTATGAGGAAATCAGGGTCCTGATCCCTGAAATAGAATACCAGATTTCAATTCAGGAAAATCATCTCAACCTGTTATGTGGGCTTAACCAGACACAGATTCCCAGGACACGCTCTCTCGAGGACCTTGATGCGCCGGATATACCCGCCGGCCTCCCCTCGGACCTGTTGTCCCGGAGACCGGATATCCGCCAGAAAGAACAGGACCTTATCGCAGCCAATGCCCGTATCGGCATCATCAAGACAAAATACTTTCCCTCGATATCATTAACCGGTTTACTGGGCTATGTAAGCAGGGAACTTTCCGAACTGCTTACCGGCCCGGCCAATGTGTGGAGTCTCGGTTCAGACCTTGCCGGTTCTGTTTTTACAGGCGGGAAGATAAGCGGCGAGCTTCAACAGGCCCAGGCTGTATACCGTCAGGTTCTCAACGATTACCTGTGGAGCGTACAGACGTCTTTCAGAGAAGTCAACGATTCGCTGGTCTACCTGCAGAAACAAAAAGAACAGTATGCCGAGCTGCAACGATACATAACCGTCCTGCAGGACTATGAAAATTACGCCAGAATCCGCTATGACACAGGGTACCTGCGATACCTCACCGTGCTGGATGCCCAAAGACGCCTCTACTCTGCTCAAATCAAAAATGTACAGACAAAAAGCAACATTTACGCCGCTATCATAAAGCTCTACAAATCCATGGGGGGCGGATGGATTGGGCTTGCGGATGAACTGGTGCAGAAATGATACCAACCCCTGATCATAACCTGCCGGCGTATCAGGGGTAATTCCACCCTCCCGTTAACTGCTGTCGAGCGCAAACCACCTTCCTGTTCGTCGAAGACCACAGCGCGAAAACAAAAACTACCGATCGGCGAAGTTATGCAACATCCTGAGAGCGACTGTGGTCTTTTTCAACGGTTGCGCCCCTCTAATTGTCTCCAAAAACTATCCCGGCAACCACCCCGGCATGATCCGAAGGCCAGAATCCTTCCGGAGTCAGGCTGTTATTTCTTGCCCCAACACGAATGGCACGTACCTTTGCAACCTCCCTGTACCGCGGGAGCAGGAAAATATGATCAATCCGTTCATAAAGCCTGGCGTATGGGTCATCGACAGTTTCGTTGAAACAACAAGTATATCCTCTGGTCTCTCTTTCTTTCATGGTCCAGACGTCACGATAGCCGTATTCGAGTGCAAGCGCATAAGGCTGACTTTCGGGATCCTTCGGAGAACTGTTGAAGTCTCCTGCCAGGATGACAGGTTTCGTTTCCAGTGACAGGATTTCCAGAAGCTCCTGCATCTGAGCTGCCTGAACCAGAGAAAATGGACTGTAACGAGTCGCTCCGCCAATCTCAAGGTGGGTATTGACAAAACGATAGCTCGCTCCCCTTACCTCCACATCCACAGCAGCAAAGCCTCGACTGAACGGAACGACAACCCCTTCACTGATGGGCAAGCTCAACCTGTGTGAATAGCTGTATGTCTGAGGATTCGCGGTAAGCACATCTCCGCGGACCAGTATCACATCATGATCTGTGAGCCGGACATCATCAAAAAGAGGCTGGTCGTCGTCATCCTGTCCTGTCAACATGGGAAGCTCTACATCTGCATTTGTTACCACTGCGGCAACCCGGTAATCAAGCCCGCGGGCGGCCAAAGCATCATTTAATATCTCAAGATAATCGTATACAACTTCACTGGCATTCAATTCGGTATTTCCCTGCATAAAATCACCAGGACTCTGACGGCGAATTCTCGTCACCTCCTGCAGACCGATAAGATCAGGACTGAATCGTTCGATCTCGTCGGCAATCGCCTCGGCCCGCTTAGTGAAATCAGTGTATTGCATGATATGGTAAATCTCGGCCACGGTCCGTGGAACAGCCAGGGGATCCGGATCAACGAGGGCATCGACAATTCTGAAAATGTCCGCCCCGAGATAGAGATTTCTGGTCATAACCCTGACCCTGTCACCCCGGGCAGTGAGTTCACTTGCCAACGACAAAGAAACAAAGACAGAGAAAACAGACATAATGATGCCCATAAACAGGACACTGACAACAACTTTGCTCCTGAACAGCGAACCCTTATTTCCACATGAATCAATTATGATGGTTCTTTCTGCTTTCATGGCTATCCTCCTTAACTTTGAAAGAGCCGTCCGTTGCCCTCTGGATGAACCTGAAACCTGCTTTACAAATCACTTCATATCAGATTGATATTAGGCACCCTTCTTTTTGTCAAGTGTTACACCGGGATTAAACAGATATGCCAGCCGGCTGATTTCACCATCCTCAATCATTAAGTTGTGCTTCAATACGCTCTATTTTTCCCTGGACTTCTTCCCACTTCTGGTAGTTGCGTTCCAGCCGGCGTTCCACTTTGGCATATTCCTTACTTACCTTGCTCCAGCGATGCGAATCGGAATACAGTTCAGGATCGGCCATCAGCTGTTCAAGCTCTGATTTGCGCTTTTCCAGCTGGTCAATTTCCTTCTCTGCCGCCTGGGCCTGCTTCTTCCAGGGCCCCAGCTTCCTGCTCTGCTCCTGCCTGAGCTGAGCACGCTGACGACGGAGATTTTTTTTATCCCTGGATTTGCCGGGTCTGGAGCGGTCATCGGAATTCCGGGCTGAAGACTCCTCAATCATTCGGCCTGGCTCGTCTTTCTTCAGCTTCAGATAGTCGTCGATATTGCCCTGGTACAGCGTTGCCCTGCCGTCACGGATCTCCAGCACCTTGTTGACAAATGAATTGGTGAAGTAGCGATTATGGGAGACCACGACAATGGTACCCTCATACTGGGTCATGGCCTCCTGCAGAACCTCCTGCGAGGAGATATCGAGATGGTTGGTAGGCTCGTCAAGGAGCATCAGGTTGGCTGGCCGCACCAGCATCCTGGCCAAAGCCACCCTGCTCTTTTCACCGCCGGACAGGACCTTGACCTTTTTTTCCACCTCGTCGCCGGAAAAAAGAAAGGCTCCGAGCAGAGAGCGGACCTGGGTGATGGTCATATCCTTAGCCCCGTGGTAGACCGTATCAAGCACACTCTGCTCACCCGGCAGCTCCTGAGCCTGGTGCTGACCGAAATAGGAAAGAATCACGTTGTGGCCCATGCGGACAGTACCCTCGGCATCTTCCATGCCGACGAGAATTTTGAGAAGCGTGCTCTTCCCTGCCCCGTTGACTCCCACCACTGCCAACTTGTCGCCCCGCTGGAGATGAAGATCCAACCCATCGAGAACCACCCGGTCACCGAAAGCCTTGCGGAGACCCTTCAGGGTCAGAACATCACGGCCGGAAGGGGCGGCCGGCGGGAAGGAAAACCGGATGGAGCGGTCTCTTTCCGACAGCTCGATCCGCTCCATCTTCTCCAGTTGCTTGATCCGACTCTGGACCTGGCGGGCCTTGGTGGCCTTGGAGCGAAACCGCTCGATGAACCGCTCGGTCTGCCTGATCTTGGCCTGCTGGTTTTCATAGGCCGCCCGTTCCAGCTCGAGCCGCTGCTGTTTTTCCTCCAGGTAGTGGGAGTAGTTGCCCTTGTAGACCGTGAGCCGGCCAAGACTGAGCTCCCAGGTGATCGAGGTGACCCGATCAAGAAAAGAGCGGTCATGGGAAATAATCACCATGGCGCCGTCATACTGGAGCAGAAACTCCTCAAGCCAGGTGAGGGATTCGATATCCAGATGGTTGGTGGGCTCGTCCAGGAGCAGAAGGGATGGCTTTCGCAGCAAGAGTTTGGCCAGGAGCAGGCGCATGATCCAGCCACCGGAAAAACTGGCCACCTCTTTTTCAAAATCTGCGGCCGAAAACCCGAGTCCGAAGAGAATACGTTCTATCTGGGGCCGGATGCGAAAGACGTCTCGCCCTTCAAGATGATGCTGCAGTTCACCCTGGCGCTCCAGGAGCCTCTCCACCTCCGGATCATCCGCTGGAAGCGTTGCCAACCGCTCACCGATCTGTTCCATCTCCGCTTGAAAAGAAAGTACATCGGCAAAGGCGGTCTCGGCTTCGTCGTACAGGCTGCGGCTGGTGAGTTCGATGGTGATTTCCTGGGGCAGGTAGGCCACCGTGAACCATGAGGCCCGGCTGACAATGCCGGGATCGGTCTCCATCTCGCCGACCATGATTTTCAAAAGAGTCGATTTACCGGCCCCGTTCACTCCGGCAAGCCCTATGCGATCGCCGTCATGGATCTGGACCGAGACATCTCGAAACAGGTGCTTGCGACCATACTGGAGATTGAGATTGTTGATACTGAGCATGTGTGACTGCGATTTTTTTAATAAGTGTAATGGCAACGGCCTTTTTACAGGTCCATTTCGGAAAGAGTGCCCAACCAAACAGGCCCGGCCATGCTGGTTTGTCAGGAAACAGGAACCATACTGAGGGTCATGCGTGACTGGTCCGGGACCGGATGCAGGATGAACCGGTCACGCAGACCGAGCTGTTCCAGGCGGCGCATGTTGGTGGATTTGATGCCGCGGAATATGGACTGGTCTCTGCTGTTTATTCGCAAAAGATATCTTTTGTCCGGAGACGCGGCGGCGAGCAGTTTTCTCGCCTTCTGCAGCATGATCCGGCTCTGGACCAGTTCACCGAACGCCGGATGGTACGGGCCGGCAACCAGGGCCTCTTCGAGCTCAGCTCCGGCCTGGAGGCCCATGCGTACCACCGAAATACCAGCGGCGTCAAACCGTTTTTTCATCCAGGCTGTCAGCAGTACCGCGTATTCAAGACCAAGAGGACGATACTGCCCCTGCCTGTACATATACTCCAGCTCGCTTCCGGAAAGGACCAGCAGGGGATAGATACGGACAAAGTCCGGTGCCAGGGTGACGACCTCTTCCACGGTTGCCCGCAAACTTTGGCGATTCCACCCTGGCAGGCCCACCATGAGCTGGGCCCCGACCTGCAACCCGGCCCGACGCAGAATCGCCATGGCGCGGCGGGTATGGCGGGCCAGGTGACCGCGCCGGGAGTACTTGAGCTCGTTGTCGTCCATGGACTGGACTCCGAGCTCCACCACCGCGACCCGGTACCTGCAAAGCAAATCCGTAATCCGGGTATCGATATAGTCCGGCCGGGTGGAAAGCCGGATAGAGTGGACCAGGCTCCGCTCGAGCCAGGGCTGCACCGCTCCCAGCAACTCCTCCTGCCGCTCGCGGGGCAACCCGGTGAAACTTCCACCAAAAAATGCCACCTGCACCGTTGCCGGGTTGCCGCGGCCATAGCCGAGCCAGTTCTCGATGATCCGGTGGACATCGGCGGCCGTCACCCTCTCGAACTGCCCGCTGATCCGGTGCTGATTGCAAAACACGCAGCAATGGGGACATCCCTCGTGAGGAATGAAAACCGGGATGAGAAACTGGCGGGCCACAGGGGAGTATACCTCCAAAGTCAACCCACTGCCTGATCGTCGACAGCAGGGGCGGGTATATCCTGGGCAAAAGAGTCCAGAGCCGTCCGGGCAGCCTGCTGCTCTGCCTCCTTCTTGCTCGACGCTCTACCGGTGCCGAGCACCTCATCCCGAAAGCGGACCGAGACCGTGAAAATACGCGCATGAGCTGGACCTTCCTCATTCTCAAGCACATACCGGGGCCCTTCGTTGTATTTTTCCTGCAGCTTTTCCTGCAGACTCGATTTGGCATCAGCCAGCACAAGGCGGTCCCGCCCCTCGTCGATCAATGGCCCAAAGGTTCGCTGAACAAACGCCAGGGCCGCCCCGTAACCGCCATCGAGAAACAGCGCCCCCACCACCGCCTCAAAGGCACAGGAGAGGATGGATGGTTTCTCCCGCCCCTTTGAGGCGTCTTCACCCTTGCCCAGCAACAGGTATTTTCCCAGATTAATCTTGCGGGCCATCCTGGCAAGCCCGGACTCGTTGACCAGGGCGGAACGGATCCGGGTCAGCTTGCCCTCCCGCATCTCCGGAAACCGCTTGAACAGGATGTACCCCACCGTGAGATCCAATACCGCGTCGCCCAGAAATTCCTGGGTTTCATTGTGCAATCCAGAGCCGAGCCGCTCAAAGGCAAAGGAACTGTGGATAAGCGACAACTGTAACAGGCTGATATCCTTGAACTGATAACCGATAACCGACTCCAGTTCGCGAAGCTGTTTCTCGTTATCCTGAACCAATGTTTCCAGGGTGGCAGCCATTTTCGTGATTTCCCCTTGTCAAAATCAAAAACTGTGTTATAAAGTGCCGTCACAGAAGAGGCGACGTAGCCAAGTGGTAAGGCAGTGGTCTGCAAAACCATTATTCACCGGTTCGAATCCGGTCGTCGCCTCCAGCGAAACTGCAGGGTTTACAGGATTTCATGATATCCTGTAAACCCTTTTTTTATGCCCTGCAAAACAGTTCGCCGACAGATAGTATGGAGGAGCACAGCCACAAAAACCCATGATCTCCTACCGTATCTACCATCGTCCGTACCCCGCCCGTCCGGAACCGATTCTCCCGTGGTGGCCGGGTCACGGCCGTCCCGGCCAGTGGAGCAGAACGAGGCCGATCATTGTAGCCCGGATCAATAACGATGTCATCGGGTACCTGCGGCTGAGCTCCAGACACCCCTCAAAGACCTGGACCATCCGGGGCCTTGCGGTCCACCGGTCCTGGCAGGGCCGGGGAATCGGTGGGCGGCTGCTGCGCCTGGCGATCCGCTATACCGGGGAACATTGCCAGGGCAGGCAACTGTTCTCCTTTGTCAGGCCGGACAACAACATCTCCATGCACCTGCACCTGGGTCTTGGCTTCACCCCGGTTTCCCGGCCACCCACCTGGCATGGACCTGGCCGCCCGCAACCGTCCGCAGCCAACTCCGAACGACTGCACACCTGCCTGCACCTCTACCTGCCGGCAGCCTGCAGCAGGTACTCCTCTTCCACATAATGCTTTGCCCCGCTACGCCCAAGGACACTGGAATAGAGCAGGAACCTGTCCACGGTAAAGGAGCGGCTGGCAAGCAGCGCATGCTGAGCGAGAAAACCTGTTATTCTGGAAAGCGGTGTGTTTTTGAGCCGGGCCAGGGTGATGTGGGGCGAAAACTTTCGCCCCTCCGGGGCCAGGCCACAGGCAACGAGTGTGTTTTCGACCCTCTTCTGCAGCAGAATCAGTTCGTCGCTTGACTCGATCCCGGCCCAAATCACCCGCGGCCTTTTACGCGGCGGAAAGAAGCCGACCCCCTTGATCCGCAGGGAAAAAGATTGGGAGCGTACTCCGGCCAGGACTTCGCGGACATCGGCAAAGACCCCACCGTCCACATCGCCGATGAAACGCAGGGTCAGATGCAGCTGATCAGGCGGGACCCAGCGGGCACCGGGCAGGCCGCAGGAGATATCACCAAGCCCAGTGGTGATATCGGCTGGAAGGTCAATGGCTACAAAAAGACGAGGCATTTGCGCTTTGAGTTCAGATCCAGTCCAGACCTATATCGCAGGCAGGAGCCGAATGGGTGAGCGCTCCCACCGAGATCAGATCCACCCCTGTGGTGGCGATATCCCGCACGGTTTCCAGGGTTACGCCTCCCGAGGCCTCCAGCAGGGCGGACCCGTTCACCAGGGAGACGGCCTCACGCATGGTTTCAAGGTCCATGTTGTCGAGCATTATCACATCCACCCGGCATTCCAGGCATTCACGCACCTGGTCCAGGGTATCGGTTTCCACCTCGATACGGATCGTATGGGGAACGCTGCTCCGCACCCGCTCCACCGCCTCGGTGATGGACCCGCAGGCGGCGATGTGGTTGTCCTTGATCAGCACCCCGTCGGAAAGCGAGTAGCGGTGATTGACCCCGCCTCCGGTTCGAACCGCATATTTTTCCAGCATCCGCAAACCCGGAGTGGTCTTGCGGGTATCCGTTATCCTGGCCCCGGTACCGGCCACCCGGTCTGCAAACCGGCGGGTCAGGGTGGCGATGCCGCAAAGTCTCTGAACCAGGTTGAGCGCCACCCGCTCTCCCCGCAGCAGGGCACGGACCGGGCCGTTCACCGTCATAAGGACCTCTCCTTTTCCACACTCCTGGCCATCCCTGGCTATCTGGCCGAAGGTCAGGGTGCCTGTGCCCAGGAGGCAAAAAACCCGGGCCGCAACCTTTTCCATGCCGCAGGCCACCATGTCCTGACGGGCGACGAAGGTGGCCAGGCCGGTGGCATGGTTGTCGAAAATCGCATCAGTGGTGATATCGCCGTGCTCCAGGTCTTCTTCCACAAAACGGCGCAGATGCAGGTCAAGAAGGAAGGTATCCATACCGCTGTCCTCCATCGTAAGGGTGGGGCCGATCGGCTACGATTCAAGATGACCGGTTTCCGCAGAGGATCGCCTGCTCACTGTCCCGCTCAGAGCAGCTTTTCCAGCCGGGTCCGGTTGGCCTGGTTTTTCTCCAGCCGGGCGTGGAGTTCGGCCTGTTTCTCCCGTTCTTTCTCGACCACGGCCTCGGGGGCATTGGTAAGAAATTTTTCATTGCCAAGCTTGCCCTCTACCCGTTTGAGCTCTTTTTCAAGCCTGGTCCGTTCCCGGGCAAGCTTCTCCAGCTCGGCTTCCACGTCGATGAGCCCCTTGAGCGGCACAAAGAGTTCCACATCCTGAACCAGGGCATGGCCGGCGTCATCGGGGATTGCCGCCTCAGGCGTGACATGAAGTTTTTCCGCCCTGGTCATAGCCTCGATAGACGGCGAAAAGGTCTCGATCAGCTGGCGTTTGCCAGGATCGGGACAGATGGCCGTGGCCTCTATTTTGGCGGTGGGATGCAGTTCAGCCTCACTGCGGATGGTGCGGACTGCTGAGATCACGTCCATGAGCAGACCCATCTCCTGTTCAGCGTCCGCATCCTCCCACTCCGGTCGAGCCTCGGGAAAGGGTTCGAGCATGATGGTGGAACGCTCGCCGGGCAGCACCGACCAGATCTCCTCGGTGACAAAGGGTGCGATGGGATGGAGCAGCTTGAGAATATTCTCCAGTACAGTCAGCAAAACGCCCCGGGCCTGCTCCCGGCTGGCCGCATCTTCACCGTACAGTTCGGACTTGATCCACTCCACATACCAGTCACAAAACTCGTGCCAGGTAAACTGATAGATGGCCGAGGCGATTTCGTTGAAGTTGTAGCCATCCAGGGCCCGGCGCACGTCACCGATGGTTTTACCCAGCCGGCTCAGGATCCAGCGATGCTGCAGGGGCAGTGATTCCTGTTTATCGGCAACCCTGGTGATTGCCGGATCACAGTCCTTGATGTGCATCTGGGCGAAACGGGCGGCGTTCCACAACTTGTTGATGAAGTGGCGGTAACCCTCGATCCGGTCTTCATCCATGCGGATCTCCCGTCCCTGGGCGGCAAAGGCGGTCAGGGTGAAACGAAAGGCATCGGTACCGTATTTCTCTATCATCACCAGTGGATCGATCACGTTGCCGGTCGACTTGGACATTTTTTTGCCGTGCTTGTCGCGGACCAGGGCGTGCAGGTACACATCGTGGAAAGGTACCTCACCCATGAAATGGATACCCATCATCATCATCCGGGCGACCCAGAAAAAAAGGATGTCAAAACTGGTGATCAGGACCGAGGTGGGATAGAAAGTCTGCAGTTCCCTGGTGTTTTCCGGCCAGCCCAGAGTGGAAAACGGCCACAGGGCCGAGGAAAACCAGGTGTCGAGCACATCGGTCTCCTGTTCGAGCCGGGTGGAACCGCACCTGGGACAGTTGTCCGGATCCTCGGAGACCACGATCACTTCGCCGCAGTCCTGGCAGGTCCAGGCCGGAATCCGATGCCCCCACCAGATCTGGCGCGAGATGCACCAGTCACGGATATTATCCATCCAGGAGTAGAAAGTGTTGTACCAGGTGTTGGGGAAAATACGTATTTTCCCTTCCCGAACCGCCTCAACGGCCTTATCCGCCAGGGGCCGGACCGAGACAAACCACTGCTTGGAGGTGATAGGCTCGACCACTGTGGAACAGCGATAGCATTTACCCACTGCATGCTGGTAATCCTCGATTTTCTCCAGGAAGCCCTGCGCCCGCAGGTCTTCGACAATCCTCCTGCGGCATTCGAACCGGTCCAGACCTGCGTACATGCCGGCGGCCTCGTTCATCACCCCATGATCGTCCATGACCTTGAGGATCTCCAGATTATGACGCAGGCCGATCTCATAGTCATCCCGATCATGGGCCGGGGTCACCTTGAGGGCGCCGGTACCGAACTCCCGCTGGACATGACGGTCAAAAACCACAGGGATGGTACGGTCGGCAAGCGGCAGCCTGATACCCGCATCCTTGAGGTGCTGGTAACGCTCGTCCTCGGGGTGCACGGCCACGCCGGTATCTCCGAGCATGGTTTCCGGCCGGGTGGTGGCCACCACCACATGCCCGGAACCATCGGCAAAGGGATACCGGATGTGGTAGAGCTTGCCGTCTGTGGGGTCGTGCTCCACCTCGTCATCGGCCAGGGCCGTGTGGCAGCGCGGGCACCAGTTGACGATGTAATCGCCCTTGTAAATCAATCCTTCATTGTAGAGGCGGACAAAGACCTCACGGACTGCTTTTGACAGGCCCTCGTCCATGGTGAACCGTTCCCGGTCCCAATCGCAGGACGATCCTATCCTCTTGAGCTGATTGATGATGGTGCCGCCTTTTTCCTCGCGCCATTGCCAGACCCGCTCGATAAACTTGTCCCGGCCAAGATCGTGGCGCGTTTTTCCCTCGCTGGCCAGTTGCCGCTCGACCACATTCTGGGTGGCGATACCGGCATGATCGGTGCCCGGAACCCAGAGAGTATTGTCACCTTTCATCCGGTGATAGCGGACCAGAATATCCTGCAGAGTATTGTTGAGCGCATGGCCGATATGGAGCACCCCGGTGACATTGGGTGGTGGAATGACAATGGAAAAGGAGGGTTTGCCATCCTCCATGGTGGCGGCAAAGGTTTTATGTTCCTGCCAGTATGCATACCAGCGGGACTCCACCTCGTTAAACTCGTAAGCCTTGGGCAGATCGTATTTTTTCGTCATATCAACATTCATCTTTCGTTATGCAGGCTGTGGGAGCCTGCATGGATGTTAAAGCACACTCCACGGCTGGGGTATGAAGATGTGGGTATAGAGGTCAAGAGCGTACCGATCAGTCATGCCGGCGATGAAATCGCAGACCAGCCGGTGCCTCTTCCGCTCATCTTCCACCCCGTTCAGGGACGGGCGCTCGGCAAAAGGGATGCCGGAGCAGTTGGGGAACTCGTGTTCCATAAAGAAACTGTAGAGTTCCCTGATGATCTTCTGCGCCTTTTCAAACTCGGCATGGACCAGGTGGTTCCGGTACACATGATCGTAGAGAAAGGCCCGCAGCTCGGTGATGGTCTCCTGCATCGTCGGGCTGAGGTGCAGCCGGCCATCGTCGTGGCGCAGGGTCTCGCTTATCAGGTCCCGGACCATGGCATCGATCCGGCGCGACGGGTTATCGCCGATCACCCGGCGCAGATGGCCGGGCAGGTCCGTTTCCCTGATCATCTCGGCCCGCAGGGCATCGTCCATGTCGTGATTGAGATAAGCGATAATGTCAGCCACCCTGACGGCCTGTCCCTCTATGGTTGCGGGCAGTTCAGAGGAATCCTCGGGGAGGATATCACGATACCCCTTGGAATGCTTGATGATCCCGTTTCGTACTTCCCAGGTCAGGTTGAGCCCCGCACCATGATTTTCCAGAAAATCCACTACCCGCAGGCTCTGGATATAATGCCGAAATCCTCCGGGATGGAGCTGGTTGAGGCTAAACTCCCCGGCATGGCCAAAGGGAGTATGCCCGAGATCGTGCCCAAGGGCTATGGCCTCGGTCAGGTACTCGTTGAGCCGCAGGCAGACCGCGATGGTCCTGGCGATCTGGGAGACCTCAAGCACATGGGTGAGCCGAGTCCGATAGTGATCTCCGGCCGGGGCCAGGAAGACCTGGGTTTTATGCTTGAGGCGGCGAAAGGTCTTGGAATGAATGATCCTGTCCCGATCACGCTGGAAAACCGTACGCAGATCGCAATGATCCGGTTCATCCCGCAACCGGCCCCGGGACTCGCAACTCAGGCAGGCATACGGCGCCAGAATGCGTTGTTCCTGTTCTTCCTGTGCCTTACGGATACTTGTTCCCATGAAACCGGATAAACCCCTTGAATACCTGCCCGGAAGCCTCAACAATCAACAATTTTCAACCCGGCCCCTGCTGCTTAATCTCGTGCACAGCCTGCACACGCCTTTCCAGGACACACTCTTAGCAGCACTACCACCTTCAGACAAGGATTTTATTACCCGGCCTCAACCATTGCCTCGCCGGGGATTTTCTCTGTATCCTGCCCAAGACAATCGGCAAGAAAAACAGCAAGATGGGCCACGGGAACCGGCTTGGCGCTCCGGGCCATCCCCTGCTGCCACTGCATGAGGCAACCGGAACAGGTGGTCACCACCATCTCCGGACCCAGGGCCAGGGCTTTTTTCGCCGCCCTGGTAAAGATACGTTCCGACAGATCAGGACAGCCGATATGAAAAAGCCCACCCTGGCCGCAACAGGATCCGGGCTTCTCCGGATTGACCAGATGCGCCTTTGCCACAAGCTTGATCAGCTTTCTCGGCATTTCCCGTCCAGGAGCGGAAAATCGGAGATGGCACGGATCATGGTAGAAAAGGACCATCTCTCTCCGGGCGACAAACGGGAAACCCTGCATGCGGGCGAGAAAAAAGTCCGAAAACTCCCGCACCCGGTTGCTGAATTCGCGGGCCCGCACACGCCAGGGAGGATCATCCAGAAAGAGCTCGGGATACCTCTGAAGATGAGCAAAACAGGAAGCGCAGGAGGTCAGAATCGGGCCGGAAGAACCACCAAAGGCCTGGATGTTTCGCCGAGCAAGCTCCCGGGCCTGATCACGTTTTCCGGCCGACCAGGCGGCCAGGCCACAGCATTCCTGGGCCCCGGGTACCACAGCGAAACTGCCGATGGCTACCCGGCACAGCTTCTGTGTCGCCCCGGCCACCGAGGGTTGCAGATAACGGGCCAGGCAGCCTGTAAAATACTGAATCCCCGGACCAGCGTCTTCGCCCTCCTTTCCCTTGAGATGCGGCTCTACCATACCGGAACCAGCTCCTTCCTCAAGGATACCAAGCCTTATCCGCATCCCGCTGGAGACCGGCAGGGAGCGCAGTCTTTTGAAACCGATACCCGCCCGGACCAACATCTGCAGAAGCGCAGGATGGTCCAGGGTCATCCGGGCCAGCTCCCTGACAACGCCATGGGGCCCGTAAAACCGGGAAAACCAGCTCCGGGCCAGGCTGACCACCTCGGTTACCTCGATGTTACGCGGGCAGACCGACTCACAGGCGCCGCAAAGCAGACAGCGGGAAAAAATCTCCCTGAAATGTGGCGAAGAATGACCGGCCAATCCGGTTCCCAGGAGGTGGAGTCGGCCACGCGCGGTCAGCGACTCCCGGCCGCTGACCCGGTACACCGGGCAAACCACCGAGCAGGATCCGCATTTGGCACAGCTCCGCACCAGCTTGTCGAGGATTTGGTGCTGCCCCTTCCCCGAGGCATCCACTACGATGGCTGCCAGAGCAGGTAGGATTTGATGAACGGGTCCAGACGACCGTCGAGGACCGCATCCACGTTGCCCTCCTCGTGATCGGTACGATGGTCCTTGATCATCCGATAGGGCTGAAGCACATAGGAACGGATCTGGCTGCCCCAGGCAATCTCCTTCTTGTCGCCGTGGAGGTTTTCCTGCTCTCTGGCCTGTTCCTCTTTTTCCTTTTCGTAGAGCCGGGCCATGAGCATCTTCATGGCCATGTCCTTGTTCCGGTGCTGGGAGCGCTCGTTCTGGCACTGGACCACGATACCAGTGGGCAGATGGGTGATGCGGATGGCCGAATCCGTCTTGTTAACATGCTGACCACCGGCGCCGCTGGCCCGGTAGGTATCGATGCGCAGATCCTTTTCATTGATGTCGATCTCGATGGTTTCATCGAGCTCTGGCAGGACCATGACCGAGGCAAAGGAGGTGTGCCTGCGGCCCGAGGTGTCAAAGGGTGAAATCCGCACCAGTCGGTGGATACCCACCTCGGAACGAAGATAGCCAAAGGCGTACTTTCCCTTGATGAGGATAGTGACCGACTTGGTCCCGGCCTCGTCACCGGGCAGGTGATCGAGGATGTCGGTCTTGAAGCCCTTGTCCTCGGCCCAGCGCAGGTACATGCGCATGAGCATGTCGACCCAGTCCTGGGCCTCGGTGCCACCGGCGCCGGCATGGATAGTAAGAATGGCGTTGTTCATGTCATGCTCGCCGGAGAACATGCACTGGACTTCAACCACATCGACCCGCTTGCGCAGCTCGTCCAGACTCGAGACCACCTCGTCGTAGGTCTCGGCATCCCGTTCCTCCACGGCCATGTCGAGCAGCATGTCAGCCTCTTCCAGCTCCTCGAAATTTTTTTCCCAGACCGCGATGATGTCCTGGAGCTGACCAAGCTCTTTCTGGACCTTCTTGGCCCGGGCCTGGTCGTTCCAGAACTCCGGATCCATGGTCTCCTTTTCCAGCCTGGCTGCTTCCTCTTTCTTGCCGGCTAAGTCAAAGATGCTCCTTCAGGGCCAGCATCCGGCCCTTGAGATCCTGCAGTTTCTGTTTCGCTTCCGAGGCGTCGATCAGTTGAGCCATAACTTTTTTCCTTTTGCATTCGTTGGTATGTTCAAGCTGCCCGGATGCAGCGTACTTTTCAAGAACCGCAACCTTATATTTTACCAGAACATTACCAAACTCTCAAGCCATGTTCTCCCAAGGCCGATGAACCCTCCACCCGTCACCTCCCGGAAATACCTGCCTGACGACGCCAGAAAACGAGCAGAGCTGGAACCAGGGCCAGACAGACGGCGCCGAACCGGTAACCGGAACCGGTGAAGAGGGTCTTCTCCCTGTACATGGGCACATTCCCGGTCAGGGCGGCGGCCTCGAAAATCCTGCTCCTGGCAAGAACGTTGCCCAGGGGATCGACAAACCCGGAAATGCCGGTATTGGCGGCCCGCACCAGAGACCGGCGATTCTCCACCGCGCGGAAGACGGCCATGGCAAAAGTCTGATGCGGGGCACTGGACCGGCCGTACCAGGCATCATTGGTCAGATTGACGAGGATATTGGCCCCGCGCAGGACCTCCTGGCGGGCCAGCTCGGAAAAGATGGACTCAAAGCAAATCAAGACCCCGATTTTCATGTCGCCTGCCTTCAGCGGCTCCGGGGAGGTTCCCGGCGAAAAATCTCCCACATTCTCCACCACCGGCTTGAGAAAGGGGAGAAACTTTTTCAAGGGCACATATTCCCCGAACGGCACCAGGTGCTGCTTGTCGTAGCGACCGGTGACGATACCAGAGGGGGAAACCAGCAGTGCGGAGTTGAAGAAGGCTATTCTGTCCCTGCCGGCCGCCCCCTGTCCGGCCAACTTCCGGTAGGTGGGCGCTCCGGTCAACAGCCAGACATTTTCCCGACGGGTGAAATCGTAGAGCCTGGCGGCCAGAGGATCATCCTGGGGATAAAACGGCAGTGCGGTCTCAGGCCAAACCACAAGCTCCGAGGTATGCCCGGCCAGGGCCTGGCGGGAAAGGCGCTCATAGGCGGACACAGTGGAGGCCTTGAAAGCCGGACTCCACTTCCTGTCCTGCCTGATATTTCCCTGGACCACGGTGATCCGGGCCTGGAGGCTCCGCTGGACCAGAGGAGCCAGTGTCCGGTAGCGCAACAGGGAATATCCGGCCACAAAAACAAAAAAACAGCACAGCCCCAGCATCACCCGCTGCTCGCGACGCCGGTTCCATTCCACCCCGGGCTTCTGCCGATGAATAAAGTAGAAGATCAGGCTGTTGGCCAGCATAAGCCAGAAGCCCACCAGATAATGCCCGCCCAGGTCCGCGGCCTGAATCAGCCCCGGTTGTCCGGCCAGGCCATAGGCGATATCCATCCAGGGGAAGCCGGAAAAGAGAAGACCCCGCCCATACTCGAGCCCGGTCCAGAGCAGCGGCGCCATCCACACCATGGTGGACAGAGGACGTTCCCGGTAGAAATACCGGCCGGCGAAAAAACTGAGCAGCAAACAGAACAGGCCCCAGTAAAGGGCCATGTACAGAGCCAGAGCCACAAGCACGGGAACAGCCGCCCAGAGAGGCAGCCCGCCATAATGCCCAAGAACGATGACGATCCAGTAGAGCAATACCAGATGATAGACCAATCCGCCGGCCAGGCCGAAAAAGGCCGCACGCCGGGGCGTCTGATGGAGCGAAATACCCAGCAGAGGAATAAAGGCGACGAAAAGCAGCATCCAGGCCCCGGCTCCGCCGGGCATGGCCAGGGCGAGAAGCGCAGCGGTTGCCAGAGCAGAACCCGCCAGCCGCACAGGACTACCTGAAGGGACCATTCTGTTAGTACCGTTGATCCATGAACACCCATGCAGGCTCCCACCGCCTGCACAACAAAAGTTGAAAGCTATTATTACTCCCTGGAGAGCGGGACGAGACTTTCATGTAACAGGCTGTTGAACCAAAGGCCTTGACAAAACGGGATACAATGTGGACGAAATATCGTCTGCCTGTTCGATCTTCGACATTCAAAAAATTATTCTTCCCGCCGTATCCGGACACTCTTGATCCTCCGCTTGTCAGCGGCAAGAACCTTGAAGACCAGCGGCCCGATACGAATTTCAGCCCCGGCCTGAGGAACCCGGCTGAGCTGATGAATGACCAGGCCTCCCACCGATTCATAAGGTCCCCCGGGTAATTGGACCCCAAAATGGCTTTCCACCTCTTCGATATCTATCTTGGCATCCACCACAATGGTCCGCTCATCCACCACCAGAAGTTCCCGTTCCTCCTGGTCGTGCTCATCATCGATCTCTCCGACGATCTCCTCGATGACATCTTCCAGGGTGACCAGGCCACGCACCCCTCCAAATTCGTCGGTAACAATGGCCATATGGTTTTTTTTGGACTGAAAATCCCGCAGCAGCTCGGTGATCGGTTTGGATTCCGGAATGAACGTGGGGGGATTGAGATAGGGTTGCAGAGAAGGACTATCCTCATCCTGGAGGGAACAGATCCGCAACAGATCCCGGGCATGGAGAATACCGATGATATTGTCCTGATTGCCCCGATAGATGGGAATCCTGGTAAACCCCTCTTCGGTGACAAGGCGAATAAGCTCCGGCAGTGGCGTGCTCTCCTCGGCGCAGATCATTTCCACCGACGGGGTCATGATCTCCGAAGCCACAGTTTCCCTGAAATCGAAAATCGAATTGATGAGCCGCTCTTCCTGCGAGCTGATCAGCCCCTGTTCTTCGCCCTCTTCCAGCAACTCCTGGATCTCCTGCTCCAGCTCTTCCGTGGTGTCAGGTGGACGGTTGAAGCGCATCAGTCCCCGCAGCCAGGCAGGAAATCGTCTTTCAGGACCATTTTTCTGGTCGGTCTCTTTTGTTTTCATCAAAGATACTGTTTTATCGGCATGGATTCCGGCCAGGCGGCAAAGAAAGGGAAAGCCTCCCTGGTGACTGACGCCGGCAGACCATGTTTTTATGCACGTCCGGATTTGTAAGATACACCCTAATCCCTTTCCCCTGCTCAAAGTCAAGAAAAAAACAAATTGTCTCCTCCCGCGAACAGGCCCTGAGGGCGGCGAAATGAAATTCACCTGATTCAGGTCTTTGCAAGTTGTGACAGGTAGGGTATTGTATACGATTCAATCTGACACAGTCTATAATCTCTCCCATGCATTTTTCAGGAAACCTGCCCGGACAGGAGCAAGGTTCCGGGATATTATCGCACTTATAAACAAAGAGGATTTCGCGTGCAGGGCAAAATTCTGATCGCCAACCGCGGAGAAATAGCCATACGGATAATGGAGGCCTGCGAGAGCCTGGGCCTCGAGTATGTGGTCGTCTATACCGAGGCGGACCGGGATTCCGAGCATGTCCAGCGAAACCGGCTCTCCGGCCCCGGCCAGAATGCCTGGCGGGTGACCAGTTACACCGATCCCAATGATATCCTGGCCGTGGCCGATCACACACAATGCACGGCCATCCATCCCGGCTACGGATTTTTTTCCGAAGATTACCGGTTCGCCCGCAGAGTGACTATCCGCGACCGGCCCCTGATCTTCATCGGTCCAAGCTGGGAGGTCATCAAGGACCTGGGCGACAAAATCAATACCAAGCGGGTGGCCAACAAGCTTGGAATCCCCACCATTCCCGGCACAGACAGCCCCATCTACAATGAAATGGAAGCCGAGGAAATCGCCCAGCATCTCTTTGACGTCCAGGAAGAACAGGGCATCGCCAGGCCGGCGGTCCTGATCAAGGCAGCGGCCGGTGGTGGCGGCATGGGCATCGAGGAGGTCAACCGGATCGAACAGTTCCGCCGGGTCTACCGCCAGGTGCAAAACTATGCCAAGCGCCAGTTCGGTGACGGGGGTGTGCTCATCGAACAGAGGCTGCGCGATTTCAACCATCTCGAGGTCCAGCTGGTCTGCTCCCGCCATAACGAGCGGGTCCACTTCAGCTCCCGCAACTGCACCATCCAGTCCACGGGCCGGCAAAAACGGATCGAGGCCGCCCCCGGCTTTGACAACTCCTGCTTCGACTATGAATTCGATGCCGACGAGCTGCTCGACCGGATCGTCAACTATTCCCTCAAGCTGGCCGACCACGTCAAATACGACAATGTAGGCACCTGGGAATGGATTGTCAGCCGCACTGGCCAGCCATACCTGCTGGAGGTCAACACCCGTATCCAGGTTGAAAACGATGTCTCGGCCAGAATAAGTTATCTCAACGGCAAACACCCGAACCTGATCCGTGAACAGATTCGGCTGGCCCTTGGAGAGCCCATGGGATACAGTCAGGAAGATATCGAGTTCCGCGGCGCCAGCATCGAACTGCGGATCGTGGCTGAAAACACCCAGCGCGATTTTGCGCCGTGGATCGGCACCATCACCCGTTTCGACCTGCCCTCCTGTGAATGGTCGGCGGTCTACACCCACGTTCCCTCGGACCGGCCCTATCCCATTCCCAGCGAATACGACCCGAACCTGGCCCTGGCCCTTGTCTGGGGAGATTCCATGGAAGAGGCCAAGGCGAGGGCCCGGGAGTTCATCGACAACACGGTCATCGAAGGAGAGGACAGCTCCGGAGGCTCCATCATCACCAACCTGCGCTATCTCCGGGAAAATCTTGACCGACTGCTGACATTTTAACAACCTGTGGCCGATCAGCGGCCCACGTTTTTTCTACCCCTGTCTTTCTTGCAGGCCGATGGCGAAAGCTGCCGGCCG
This sequence comes from Desulfolithobacter sp., assembly GCF_054025815.1. Taxonomy (NCBI): domain Bacteria; kingdom Pseudomonadati; phylum Thermodesulfobacteriota; class Desulfobulbia; order Desulfobulbales; family Desulfobulbaceae; genus Desulfolithobacter; species Desulfolithobacter sp. The sequence goes on from NZ_JBPMMS010000014.1 coordinate 75,860, forward strand.
ACGAATCATATATCTATGAATGATCTGTTAAAAAAACTCCAGGACATCGAGCAGCGCATCAGCTGCCTGATCCATATCAAGGACACGGACAACTGGGGCAACCTCTCGGTCTTTCGTGACGAATGCGAGCAGCTCAAAAATTCGTTCTACGACCTGGACGAAGACGCCCTCGGCGCGGCCCTGATCCGGCTCGAAGAGGCGGTGATCTTCCTCGAGGAGCGATGCGAGGCCGAGCTGACCCCGATGGAACGGGTACGAATCGTCCGCAGCCCGCTCAGGTTTTCACTCAAGGACATCCTGGAAAATGTCTACGAGGAATACACCGAGCTGGGCGGCGAAGGCGAGGCCAACATTGACCCGGCCATGATGGTCGCCAAGGCGTATATCGTCCGTCGAATCAAGAAAAAACCCTACACCTCACCGGTCATGGTCATTGGCCAGGAAGTGGGCCATGCCGAGGAATTCCGTAACGGCGGCTCATGCAAGCCCTGGGGCAACGAAAAGGCCCTGCGCTACATGAAGGTCGCCGAAACCGAAGGCATACCGATCCATTTCTATATTTTCACTCCCGGTTCCTACCCGGTGGAGGAATACCCCGGCGCAGCCCAGCAGATCGCCCGCAACCTGTACGCCATGACCAAACTCAGGGTACCAATGATCTCGGTTATTTCCGAAGGCGGATCCGGCGGAGCCGAGGCCATTGGCCTGTCCGATTTCCGACTGATGTTTTCCCATGGATACTATTCGGTTATCTCCCCCGAAGGGGCTGCGGCCATTGAGGGCAAGGTGCGGGAAGGACAGAAAGTACCCCCGGAGCTGGTCGAAAACTGTGCCCGTCAGCTTCACATCACGGCCGAGGAAAACCTCAAGCTCGGCACCATCGACCGAATCATCCAGGAACCACCCCTGGGCGCCAGGAACGACGACTTCAACTTCTTTGCCCTGGTACGCTCGGAGATAATCCGGGCCACCGACGAGGTAGTGCTCAAGACCAAGAGCCTGCGTGGATTCAGGGCTTATGAGGTGAAACGCAAAAAGGCGGAAAAGCCGGAAGAAGCTCCCCAGATCGATATTCCCTGGAACTTGAACGATGCAGAAATCAAACGGCTGCTGACCCTGCGTTCGAAAAAATACCGGGAAATGGCCATGCACGGCTTTGGAGGCCAGACATTGCCGGCCGAAAACATTCTGCGCTCGGTCACGACCCTCACCGAAAAGCTCTATTACACCTTCCGCTACGATATTCTCAAAACCCAGCAGAAACAGATGCAGAAGGCCATCAAGGAGGTCTCCGGCGAAGGATCTGCCTTTCTCAAGCGGATCACTTCACCCTTTACCTCGGCCTACGACATGATCCGCCGCAAGGAGGATCGCAAGAAGGCCCCACGGTCCTCGCCCCAGGTACTGACACCGTCCATCAGCAACTACCAGGATCCCCTGGAACTGACCGACACCTACACCAGTCCGGTGGCCAACGAGGACCGGACGGTAACCTGTCCCAACGCGGAGAAGTACGGCTGCAAGGATCTCTGGGTTCCGGATCTCTACGGTGAATTCTGCGGGGTCTGCGAGACCTGTGGCCACCATTTTCCCCTGGAGTACCAGTGGTATCTGAAAAATATCTTTGATCCCGAATCGATCCGGGTTTTCAACAACGATATCTATTCCAAAAATCCCCTGGGCTACAAGGGCTTTGACGAGCGGCTGCGGATGTCGCGCTCCAAAACCGGCCTTGGCTGTGCCAACCTGACGTTCCATGCCCGGATTATGGACATCAACCTGGTGGTCACCATGCTGTTCTCCGATTTCCGTAACGGCACTGTGGGATCGGCGGAAGGAGAAAAATTCGTTCAGGCCTGCGAAATTGCCCGGCGTAAAAAAAGACCACTGCTTGCCTATGTCCACACCACCGGCGGAATCCGGATCCAGGAAGGCACGCTCGGGGTTATCCAAATGCCCAAGTGCACCATGGCGGTGAGGGAATATATAGATGCCGGCGGACTTTACATCGTCGTCTATGACAACAACTCCTATGCCGGGCCGGTGGCCTCGTTTCTTGGCTGCTCGCCGTACCAGTTTGCCATCCGCTCCTGCCGGATCGGCTTTGCCGGGCCACGGGTTATCCGGGAGACCACGGGACAGGATATACCGCCGGATTATCACAAGGCACGCAATGCCTTGAAACGGGGCCACATCCAGGGCATCTGGGATCGGCGCGATTTCAGGCGTAACCTGTACAAGGCCCTGCTCACCATGGGCAGCCCGAGCCTCTATTATCGATAACAGGCTGTTGAGCAAGACGCCAAAAAACAGGCTCAGGACCACCGCTTCTCCTTGACGGCCTGTTGTTCTTGTGCTAAGAAGAGACCGTTTTTCCGCATCACGCATCAGAAAGTATTTGCAATTGCAGGGCCGTTAGCTCAGCTGGTAGAGCAGTGGACTCTTAATCCATTGGTCCGGGGTTCGAATCCCTGACGGCCCACCAGAAAACAAAAAAGGACCTGGTCAGTGAGCCAGGTCCTTTTTTTTCCCATTGCGAGCTTCACTCGAAACACCGCCAGACACAAGCGGTCACAGGGCAGCTGAAAAATCCTGAGACTGAAATCGCTCTATCAAAGTTGTTTCAACTTGCCGCTTTTCCTCAAAACTTTCGACTGATCCACAGAATCAGGCTGAGGACGACGCTGACCACGATGGAAGTGGTCAGCGGAAAATAAAAACGAAAGTTTTCCCGGCTGATAATGATATCGCCGGGCAGTCTGCCAAAGGGCAGGTTTTTAATCCAGGGCCAGAGAAGCCCGGCTGCCACCAGCAGCACGCCAAGAAAAATCAACGTCCTTGCCATCCCTTCTCTCCTGTTTGCTTTTCTGCACCGAAATTTTTACACTCCTCTGTATCCAGACGACATCAGGGAGCCGGAACATTCCGGGTGATCCCGGGTCTACGGTTCCGGCGGTTCCAGATCAGGAACGTGCGGGTCGTCCCGGGTTCTTTATCCTTGTGTCCGACCCGGATCCGCGATCTCTTGCTTCAGGGTCGTTCTGGCTGAACATCACCCCTGCAAAGACCAACAGGCAGGCCACGATCTGCCAGGGTCTCAAACGCTCGTCCAGAATCAAAAACCCCATAACTATAGTAAACACCGGAATGAGATTGATAAAGGCTGCCGCCTGATTTGCCGGCACCTTGCTGATACCGTAATTGTACAGCCCGTACGCCCCCACGGTCACGGCGATCCCCAGGTAGACCACAGCCCCCAGCCCGGAAATGGTAATGGTCCGGGGCAGCTCGGTGGCTGGCAGAAAGATCAGTGGCAGGAAGAAGACCGTACCGATAAATGCCTGGACCGCGGTTAAAAAGAAGGGCGGCAGATCGCGGCTTAAATATTTCATCAAAATGATGTATCCTGTGGCACTGATCATGGCGAGAAACTCGAGAAAATTACCGAGAGCCGGCCGTGGCGCCTCCTGATCAAAGCCGGCGGCGCAGCTGAGCCAGATGGCACCGGCCGCGGCCAGGACAAAGCCCAGCACGGTCCGCAACCCGATACGCTCACCCAGGAAAAACCCGGCCGCCATGGCCACCATAAGGGGCAGCATGGTGGTAATCATGGCTGCCTGCGAGGCGCTGGTGTTCTGCAGGGCAGCCGCTTCGAGCAGAAAATAGAGACACGGTTCGAAAAACCCCATGGCCAGCAGCATGGGCAGGTGTTCTTTTCCAAGCGAAACCCGTCGAAAAGATGGTATAAACGGAACAAAACAGAGTGCGGCAACGGCCATGCGGCCAAAAACAACCACCATGGGCGAGAGCTCACGGAAGGCAAGCTTCATGGCCACAAACGAACTTCCCCACAGCAGCATGGCAGTGAGCAGCGCCAGGGTGGGAAGCAGACGGCCCCTGGATATTATGGACGACAAGAGATAATGCATCATCGCCACACCATATACCCACAGATTTCAAGGGCAATCATTTTTTTACCGCTCACCCTGCTGCTCCTTGCCCTTTCCTGCCCGGACCTTCGTGCCGGCCGCACGAAATCCGACGATGTCAGCTGGAGGCGTACTGTGGAGCTGTACCAGATGGTGCCCTGCCTGACCGAAGATGAACTGGATTTCGGCCGGGAGGTCATCCGGGGCCTTGACTACAACAGTCAACGCTGTTTCCGCCGCATCTGCCTGCTGCCCGGAATCGATTTCGAACACAGCCGACGGGCCTGGGCCGAACTGCTGCGACTCAACCTCTCCTATGAACAGACCCTCTCCTTTGAACAATGGACTCTGCTCAGGGGAGTGGACGCCGAGCTGGCCATCCAGGCCTTGGGAAAAATCAAAACCCTCAGCTACGAGGCCGGCCGCGCCTTCCGCGCTTACCTGCAACTGCCCGGCATCACTCCACGCCACGCCCTGCAGACCATTTCCCTGCTGACCAGCATGGAGGACGCCAACAACCGGGCGGTCCGGGCCTTTTTCACCATCCAGGACATCGACGCTGACCTGGCCCTGGACGGGCTCATGGTCCTGGCCCTGCTCAAAGATAAACAGGGCTGGGCCTGCGAATCTTTTGCTTCCATACGGAACATGAACACCCAAACCATGCTCGATGCCCTGCCCTTGTTCAGGCAACTGCGCCAGGACGATGCCTGGAATGCCCACAAGCTCTTTCTCCAGCCCGATATGGACCGGATCAGCGGCTGGAACTGGCTGGTACGTTATTTCGCCAATCCTTCCGAAATCCAGGAGATCCAGTACTATAAACTCTCAAGGGAAGACAAAAAAGCCCTCTTGCGGGCCTTTTACGACGGCGGAGAGGAAATTATCTGGAAGATCAACAACCTGCATTCGATAACAGACCGGTTCGGTTTCGAAATTTCCCTGGCCGTGCTGCGGCGCTGGTCTGACCGGGACCTGCGTCGGAAATTCGAGCAGCTCTCGAGGGAGGTGGTGTACGAATATGGCACGGAATTTTACCGGGCATTTGACGCTGACAAAAAAGCGGCCATGATCACAGCCCTGCGCCGTGCCACTGCGGCCGAGAGAAAAGCCACGGCCCGCAACCTGACATCGCCAAACATCTACGCCCTTCTGGCCCAGGGAAGCGAGCTCTACGATTCGTCGTTCCGGGACATTCTGGTCCCGGTGCTGAAGAAGCGGATAAGGGAGAAATACAGGGACAACCTTCTGTCCTTTCTCCAGGATACCGACCCGGACAACATGCTGGTCTCAAGCTTCATCGTCAGCCTGGCCCAGAAAGGTAAACTGACCACCTTTTTCCCGGAAAACGAACCGGAGCAGGAACAGATTCTCAACCTGGTGGCCAGGTCCGCTTTCAAGGATCAAGATTCGATCATCATCTTTTCCGCCACCTTCATGCACCTGCTTGAAGTGCTCAAACCGTCGGCCCGCAGCTACCTGGTCGAACGGATGGTGGAAGAAGCCGACCGGGGCAGCGAAGTATTCTCCCGCCTGATCAGCGTCATTCTCCAGTACTACCTGCAGGAATACCCCGATCTCCTGGGACCGGAGGACAAGTTGCGGATTATCCGGATGACCGTACGGCTTGGAGCAGTGAATCTCGGCCGCTACCTGGCCACACCCTTTTCAGAATGGAAAGCAGATGGCCGGCTTGCCTCCATCTCGGTGTTTCATCCAGACGATGACGGCCGCCGCTCTTTCCTGTCCAACGGCCGCATCCTGCTCAAAAACGGCTATCATCTCGCCCTCTCCGACCAGTACACTCTGATGCCACTTTCCGCAGCCAGACGCCAGGAGATACGAAATCTGATCAAAGCGACCCGGAGCCATCATGCAACCCTGCTGCGACTGTACCAGGCCATGCTCCAGACCCGCTTCGCCCTGGAGTTCAGAAAGAATATCAATGGAATCGAGATACGCCACGCGGTTTACATATACAAGGACCAGAAGGATCAGCAGAAACTGCTGACCCGGTTCCTCCGCAGCGGTGACGAGATGTTTGCCCAGCGCGGCCACAGTTACTGGCGTTCGGAACAGATCACCGATCCACTCACCGAGCTCCTTCGGGAACGGATCATTTCCAGCGCCGACCTTACTGCCAAACAGCGATTTCTCAGTCTTGGTTCCTGCGGCGGGGTCAAAGCCTACACCAAGCTGACCCGGATGTTCCTTGGCCATGTGGATCTGCTGGCCACCATCGGTACTGGTATGGCCGTGATCAACGATCCCTACAACAAAAATTTCTTCGAGGTGATCGCCCGCAACCCTTCAGAGATAACCTGGAAAGACGTGGCTGTCCAGTCGGCCCACATCTTCGGTCAGAACCTGGGCCGCGACTATCTGCAACCCGGCTCCCTCCCGGCCATTCTCCACAAGCTGCTGGAAGAGTCAAAAAAGGACGATCCGTCATGACACTGATCAGCCGGGAAAAACTGACATCCCTGGTCAAGCAGATCAAACAGGGGAACATTTCGCAGGTTTACCTGGTATTTGGCGACAGGTACCTTTGCCAGCAGGCCGCCGACATCCTGTGCCAGGCCCTGATGTCCGACGGCGGTACCGTCCATGCCGTTGACGGCGAACAGGAGGACCTGGCTGTCACCCTTTTGAATCTGCGCAGCTTCAGCCTCCTGCCCGGCCGGCAGATCTACCGGGTCAGTGATACCAGGCTGTTTCATTCAAAAAACGTGGCCGGTGGTCTGTGGAAAAAAATGTGTGCAGCCCGGGAAAACAACAAGGAGGACCTGGCTGCCCGTCACCTGCAATCCATGCTCGTTGCCGCAGGACTTGATCCCGCGGATCCGGAACTGTGCCTGGCCGGGTTGGCAGCCACCCGGTGGAAGCAATACTTTGGTTTTCCAAAGCCGGGAGATCCCCTGGACTGGCTTGAACCTTTGCGCGAAAAAGCAGGCTCCCTGCCGACACCGTCTTCCAGCGCCGATCCGGTGGACATTTTTAAAAAAATTCACCACGAAGGCCTGCCTGAAAACAACATCCTCCTCCTGCTGTCCGAGGAAGTTGACAGGCGCAAAAAACTGTTCAAACTGTTTAAGGACAAGTTTACAGTGATTGACTGCAGCGTGGAGAGCGGCAGCTCGTCCAGGGCGCAGAAGGTCCAGAAATCGGTTCTCCGTGAGCTGGTCAAAAAAACCATGGACGAATTTGGCAAGACCATGCCGGCCCCGGTCACGGACCGGCTCATCGAACGGGTTGGTTTTCATCCGGTGGCCGTGGTCATGGAAAGTGAAAAGCTGGCCCTCTATGTGGGTAATCGGCAGCGGATCACCCCTGAAGACCTGGACGCGGTGGTCGGCCGAACCAGGCAGGAAGCGCTTTTTGAGCTCACCGACGCGGTGGGGAAAAAAAATCTCGACAGGGCCCTGCTTGTTGCCGGGCGTATCCAGGAAAACGGTATCCATCCGCTGGCCATCATCGCCACCCTGCGCAATTATGCCCGCACCCTGCTGCTGTTCAGGTCGCTGCTGATGCAGGAGCGCTATGACTACCGGCCGACCATGAACGCTGACCAGTTCAAAGGGCAGTGCCTGCCCCTGCTCAAGGAAAACGGTTCCTGGGCAACGGAACTGAGCGGGCACCCTTATGCGCTGTTCATGCAGTTTCGCACCGCGGCCTCGTTTTCCCTGACCACCCTGTGTCGCTGGCCCCGTCTGATCCTGGAGGGTGAACTGCGTCTCAAAGGCTCTCCGGTATCGGCCCGGACGGTGATCGCACACCTGCTCGCCTCCATGCTTTCCAGGGAAGCGTAAACCGGTCTTGCCAAAAAATTAACGGAGTATTACAATTATAGAAGATAGATTCAAGTCAACATTCTTGAATTATCTACTGGAACCCAAATGAAATCATGAGTAAAAACAAAACCAGGGGTCAGGAAGAGACCCTGACCAGAAACCAGGAAGAACTCCAGGAGCCCCCGCTGTACAAGGTGCTTCTGCACAATGACGACTATACCACCATGGACTTTGTGGTGATGATCCTTCAGTCCGTGTTCGGCAAGGACACGGCCGAAGCAACCCGGATCATGCTCAACGTGCACCACCAGGGTGTGGGAGTCGCCGGTATTTATACCAGGGAAATCGGGGAAACCAAAATCGCCGTTGTTCATCAGATGGCACGGAAAAGTCAATATCCATTGAGATGCTCGCTGGAAAAGGCGGGCTGAAAGTACAGGAGGCACCACTGCGGTGGGCAGGGCCATAACAGGCTCCGGATTCCAATCATATGAATAACAGGCTGTTGAAAAACGTAACGAGCGAAGATGAGACAAGGAAAAATGAGGTGAAAAGCGCAGTGTACATGGAGTACATGTCCATTTTGCGCCGAATTTTGACATATTATCATCAAGCGCAGTAGTTTTTCAACGGCCTGACAAAGCAAGAGCTCACAGATGGTGCAGATTCACGCCGATGACCGGCCGCTGGACGGGTGGTGGCCCCGACAGCCAGCCTGTGCGGACGGAAGTAATCGCGCGAAAAATATGGCGCATGTGGTCTCTTGAGGAGATATCAGATATGTTGAGCAGAGAACTTGAACTGGCCCTCATCAAGGCCATTAAAGAAGCGAAACTGCACAGGCACGAGTACGTGACCGTGGAACACATGCTCTACGGCCTGCTGCACGACGACCTGGCCCGCCATATAATCGACAGCTGCGGCGGAAGCTACACCAACCTCAAGGAGCGGCTCGAACGGTTTTTCTCCGGCGGGCTACCCACCCTAAAAGATGAAAACAGCGAGCCTTCCCAGACAGTTGCCTTTAACCGGGTTCTCCAGCGGGCGGTAAACCATGTCCAGAGCTGTGGTAAGAAACAGGTGGACACCGGAGATGTCCTGGTTTCCATCTTTGCCGAGCCCGACTCCCATGCGGTCTATTTTCTCGGCAGCGAGGGAATCGGACGGCTTGAAGTGGTGGAGTACATCTCGCACGGACTCCCGGAATCGCTGCAGAGTGAACCCTTCCGTCAGCCGCAGCCTGAACCGCGCAAGGGAAAACAGAGCGAGGTCAAAACCGACGACGCCCTGGAAAAATACACGGTCAACTTCGCCCGACGGGCAGCCGATGGAAGCATCGACCCGCTGATCGGTCGGGACCGTGAACTTGAGCGGATGATGCAGGTACTGTGCCGGAGAAGGAAAAATAATCCTCTGCTGGTGGGCGAGCCTGGTGTGGGCAAGACAGCCATGGCCGAGGGACTGGCCCTGCGGATCCATGAAGACAGGATCGCCCGGCAGCAGGAAAAACCGGACCCGAAAAAACTGGTACCGGACCTGCTGCGCGATACCGAGATTTATATGCTTGACATGGGCACCCTTGTGGCCGGCACCAAGTACCGGGGCGATTTCGAGAAGCGGCTCAAGGCGGTGGTGGCCGCGATCGAGAAAAAGGACAATGCCATCCTCTTTATCGACGAGATGCACACCATTGTCGGGGCCGGGGCCACCAGCGGCGGTTCGATGGACGCGTCCAACCTGCTCAAGCCCGCCCTGCAGGCGGGAACCATCCGCTGCATAGGTTCGACCACCTACGAAGAGTACAAAAACCACATAGAAAAGGATCGCGCTCTTTCCAGAAGATTTCAGAAGATTGATATCGAAGAGCCATCGGTGGCCGATACCTGTAACATTCTCAGGGGACTTCAATCCCGCTACGAGGAACACCACCAGATCCGTTACTCAAAGCCCGCTGTCCAGGCCACCGTCGAGCTGGCCGACCGGTACATCAACGACCGCTTTCTGCCTGACAAGGCCATAGACGTGATGGACGAGGTTGGCGCGGCCTTTCGGCTCGCCGGCAGACTGGGAAAAACGGTGTCGGTGCGGGATGTGGAAAAGGTTGTCTCCAGGATGGCCCGTGTACCGGTCAACTCCAGGAGCACCAGTGACGTGGCAGCTCTCAGGGAACTGGACAGCCAGCTCAAGTCTGTCATCTTCGGCCAGCAGGATGCCATTGACGCCGTGGTCCGAGCGGTGAAGCGTTCCAGGGCCGGACTGGGGAATCCCCAGTCACCCACAGGATCTTTCCTGTTTGCCGGCCCCACCGGCGTGGGTAAGACCGAGGTGGCCCGTCAGCTTGCCGCCGCTCTGTCAGTGCATTTTGAACGGTTCGACATGTCCGAGTACATGGAAAAACACGCGGTGGCCCGCCTCATCGGCGCTCCTCCAGGCTATATCGGCTTCGACCAGGGAGGCCTGTTGACAGATGCCATCCGCAAGCACCCGTATACTGTGCTCCTGCTGGATGAAATCGAAAAGGCACACCCCGACGTCTTCTCCATCCTGCTCCAGGTGATGGATCATTCCACCCTGACCGACAATGCCGGCCGCCAGGCGGATTTCCGCAACGTGATCCTGATCATGACCACCAATGCCGGTGCCCGGGAGATGAGCGAGCGCAGCATTGGTTTTCTCGGCGACAACCGCGGTAAGGAGCAGAAAGCGCTCAAAAATCTGTTCTCTCCGGAATTCCGTAACCGGCTGGATGCCATCATTACCTTCCGGGCCCTGGAACCGGAAACCGTGGAGAAAGTGGTGGACAAGATGGTCGGCGAACTCCAGGCCCAGCTCGCCGAAAAGAAGGTCCGCATCAGCCTGACTCCGGCAGCCCGACGGTGGCTGGCCGACAAAGGCTATGATCCAGCCTATGGAGCCCGGCCCCTGCGACGGCTGATCATGAAGGAAATCGGTGATCCACTCACCGAGGAAATTCTCTTTGGACGACTGAGCAAAGGCGGCACTGTCAAAATCAGCCGCACGAAAGGTAAAACAATTTTTACCTTTGACACCTGATGATTTCATACCCTTTCAATGGGGGTTCCGACAGCGGAAGCCCCCATTGTGGTTTCTGGACCCTCCTCTTTCCCTTATTTCAGCACAGTACAATTTTTTTTACTTTTTTCGTCAGCCAGGTTGACATCCAGCGGGCGATACGATAGAAATGCATATACATGTAATTGGTGTTTCGGTCCGAAAATCGGCGCCAGGCGGCATAGTCACCGCCATGTAAAAAAAATTGTATTTCCAGAACAGACTATACTTTCAGCTGTCACCATACCCGTCCTTACAGGTTGAAGATGGGGCCATGCCCCTTGGGATAAAAAAAGTAGGAGGAAGAAGAATGGTAAAGAAATTTTCCATGCTGGCACTGGCCGGGCTGATCGCCCTGCCGGCAGTCGCCTCTGCCAGTGCAGGCAAAGCGCCCTCGGATCTGGAGGCCAAGATCGAGGAGCTCTCCCGTCAGCTGGATGCGCTCAAAGCGCAGATGGCCAGGCAGAACGAAGTCATCACCGAGTATGGTGACAAGGTCGACGACATGGACGAGATGCTCGAGGAAAAGGGCGAGTCCTGGGACCTGGCCGCCCGGTTTAAGTTTTACGGCGATTTCCGCGCCCGTATGGATTACTATAAGGGAGATACCGTCTTTTCAGCCGGTACCCCGCTTCAGTTCCCCACCGGATTCCCAGCCTTAGCCGCAGGTTCATCTGCCGGGGACCTTTACAACGACACCATCTTCACCAACCGGTTCCGGCTCAACATGCGGGTCAAGGCCACCGAGAATGTCGAGTTCAAAGGGCGGCTGGCCATGTACAAGGCATGGGGTATGGAGTCAACCCCGAACGGTATTGGAGATATGTACAACAACGGTACGGCCATGCCGGTTTTTGACGGCAACACCACCAGGACTCCCGACGATAACGCCCTGCGGGTTGACCGGGCCTTTGTCAACTGGAACAACATCGGCGGTCTTCCCATCTGGTTCTCCATCGGTCGCAGGCCCACCACCGACGGACCGCCAGCCCAGATCCGCATGGGCACAGACCAACGGATGGCCACCCCCATTGCCTACATGGACTACCCCTTTGACGGCATCTCCCTTGGCTATGCCTATGCCTGGGGCAACGAGGCCCTTGGTACCGGTCGGATCCGCTTCTGCTATGGTCGCGGCTTTGAAAACGGCCTCCTCGACGATGGACCCGGGAGTTATCATATCGACGACACCGATTTTGCCGGTCTGAGCTGGGACGTGTTCAAAAAAGGCCACCGGTTCATGAACATCCAGTCCTTCAAGGTCTTCAACCTGTTCAACTATCCCGACTTCCTGGATCTGTACAGTGAAGACAACCTTGCAGCGACGAACGGCCCCCGGGATACTCTTGGAAACCTGTACCATACCACAGCGATCTATATGGACAAGATCAATAACTTCAGCTACTTCATAGCTGGAGGCTGGAGCCGTACCGATCCTGATTCCAGCGGCATGTTCAACGAGTATGACATGAGCCTGGCCGCCATACTTGCCAACGGCGGGGTACCACCAGTCATCGCCAATACCGACTCCGAGAACGGCTACTCCATCTATGTCGGTGTCCGCTATGACATTGATGACCTTGGCCTGAAGATCGGTGCCGAGTACAACTATGGTTCTCAATACTGGGTTGCCTTTACCCCGGGAAGTGACGATCTGTACAACTCAAAGCTGGCCACCCGTGGTAACGCCTACGAAGTCTACATGATCTACGACCTGCCCACCGGTGAAGCCATTTCCAAGTACGCCAAGACCTTTGTCCGTCTGGGATGGCAGTACTATGATTACCAGTACTCCGGCATCAACGACTGGAACCTGAAACCATACGAACTCGACGATGCTAACGATCTGGCCATGTTGCAGAGCCTTGGCATGAATCCCATCGAGAGCGCCAACCAGATCTACCTGACTTTTGATGTCTATTTTTAGACAGATGTCCTGATCTGGCAGTTGCAACATTAAAAAAGGAAAGCCCGCCTGGGCTTTCCTTTTTTACTTCCCGGCCAGGCAACCAGTTCCTCAGATGTCTCCCACACCACCACATCATCGCCTGGCACCACTTACAAGCCCTGTGCTGACAATACCCCATGCCATGCTGAACCGGCATGGCGGAGTCAGCAAAAAACCCTATGATTCCCTCAACCTTGGCCTGCATGTGGGTGACCACGAACCGGATGTTGAGCAAAACAGGAAATCAGTCAAAGAACAACTGGGCCTCGTTCACCTTGTCTCCGCGCGCCAGGTCCACTCCACCGGCATCAAGATAGTGAACGATATACGTGCTGACGTGCAGATCGATAACTGTGACGCTCTGGTTACAAAACAGGCCGGAATCGGTCTCTTGATCCAGCAGGCCGACTGCCAGGCCGTCCTGCTCCATGATCCGATCAGGCATGTGGTGGCGGCGATCCACTGCGGCTGGCGCGGCAGCGCGGCCAACATAATCGCCCGCACCATCAGCGCAATGCAACTCCATTACAAAGTGCAACCGTCAAACCTTCTGGCCGTAATCAGCCCGTCGCTTGGCCCCTGCTGCGCCGAATTTATCCATTTTCACCATGAGCTGCCACCTGCCCTGCACCGTTACCAGGTAAAAAAAAATAAAAATTATTTTGATTTCTGGAAAATCAGCCGTGATCAACTGCAGCAGGCTGGAGTTCCCCGCAGACAGATCGACACGACAGGGATCTGCACCTGCTGCAATCTCGACTTTTTCTCATATCGGAGGGCAGTGAAACAGGGGAGTGGTATTACCGGCCGCAACGGGTCGGTCATTGGCCTGCCCTTGTCGGCCTGAGCAAAAACTGGAGCGAAGGCAGGATCACCCGGCCTTACCGAAGCTCCAGATCACAGATCAGGGGAACGTGATCGGAGTAGATCACCGGTGGAGCCTGAAATCCGCTTACCTTGAACTCCTCACTGTGCAGGATGAAATCCAGCTGCCTCTTGGGTGCAGTGCTTGGATGCGAAGGGGTTCCCAGGCCGTTGGCACTTGCAAGACCGGTGGCCGCCAGGAAAAGTTCCAGCTCCTGATCGCCCCAGAGGACATTGAAATCGCCGGCTACGATAACCGGTCCCTGCACCTCGGAAACAAGACGATAAAGATTTTGCAACTGCACCTGCCGGACACGGTAGGTAAGGGAGAGGTGAACCAGAAACACGGTTGCCGGTTCGAGCTGCGCCTCGATCACAAGCCGCTTGACACCCTTGTTAAAATAATGAAAACGATGGGCGTTGAGAGGAAGACGGGTAAGCAGGGCATTGCCCTGCTTACTGAGGACCGGCACCCTGGTGGCCACGGAATTTTCACCATACTTGTTCCCAACCACGTGAAAATGACCGAGCTTGCGGGCAATGACCTCGGCCTGGCAGAGTTTTTCCGAACGAAAGGAGCCGCCGTCGACCTCGATCAAACCGATAATATCGGCATCGACCTCCCGGATAAAGGAGATGATTTTCTCCAGGTTTTCGCTGGAGCGTTTAAAATAGCCGGCATAAGGAACCGGCAGGTGGAAGCGCGCTCCGATCCCTGTACAATAACGGATATTGTACAGTAGAAAACGAAACGTCGACCTGGCAGATTCCCCCTTCACTCTTTCCACGTCCGTGTTCAATTATCCCCGACGCAGCCCGAACACACCATGTTTTCTGCTGGTAAAGGCTGGATTGATTCCCTTGCGGGCCCGCGGCCGTTCCCGTCCATTGTCACCCCGGTGCTCAACGGTGACCGGACGGATATCCCCGCTCTCCACAAAAAGATATTCATCGGCAGGACGTCCCTGCATGGCCTCGAGATAGAGAGCGTAAAACCTGGAGCAATCACCGAAATAACTCTTGCGCCGCAACCATTTGGGCCAGGAAGAACCGTTGTGGTGCTGACTGAAGGTGGAGATGTTGACCAAAAGAGTTGTGATGGCCTCCTTGATCATTCGCTTCATATTGAGCTGCTGACCGAAAAGAGTGTCGATCTCGCTGCGGATCTGGCGGGAGAGCTGATGATACACCGGGCCCCGCACACGCTGTCCCGGCAAATCGAAACGTTTGCAGGCCCAGGGGGCCAGCAGGAGAGCAAAAAGCATAAAATCCGGTACCACTACCCTGCCGCCCCGGATATCCTGGCCATACAACCGATCCAGCACACCAAGCATGGACAGCAATGCACCTTTCACTTCCCTGTTGTCTGCAATATCTTCATAACATGGAAGCAGGGTGCAGAGCAGACCGCATTTTATGGCAAGCTCGGCCCAGGGGCGGCTGGCTCCGGAACGAAGATCCTTCAACAGCTCATCGCGCAGCCGGGATGGTGGACAGAGCAGCAGTTTTTCCCTATTGGCGACAATCGCCTTCCAGGTAATCGGCTCGATTTCAAAATTACTCCGGGCCGCATGACGAACCGCCCGCATGATCCGGACCGGATCCCGGGTCACCCGCCGTTCCGGCTCACCGACAATCCGGACCACGCCCTCGTCCAGGTCGCGAACACCACCGACATAATCGATAATGGTTCGATTTTCTATCTCATAAAACAGGGAGTTGATGGTCAGATCCCGGCGGAAGGCGTCTTCCTCAAGGGTGCCATAGGTATTGTTACTGGGCAGGACCTGATCCTGACCATTGATGTCGTATTCACTGAGCGAGCGAAGGGTGGAGACCTCGATAATCTTGCCGCCCCGGAAGAACACCTGCACCAGGCGAAACCGGCGGCCGATGGTCCGGCTGTTGCGGAACAGCTTGCGCAACTGACCAGGACGGGCATCGGTTGAAATATCAAAATCTCGTGGCTTCTTGCCAAGATACAGATCGCGCACCCCGCCTCCGACCAGGTATCCGGAAAAACCGGCGTCCCGCAGGCGATAAAGTACCTTGAGAGCTTCCTTGTCGATATCCTTTTTGCGGATAGGGTGGTCAGACTCTGGAATGACCCTGGGGGTCATGTTTGGTGAAAAATCGGGAAAATCCCCGACATCTGATGCAGTAACCATGTAGTGTAGAGAAGTGTTCCACAGTAAAACGAAACACGTTTATTCAAAAATCACCCCGGCGCGCAGGCGCGTATTCTTTTTTCTAATCAGGGTGATTTTCACGGGTTCCTGTGACTGGACGGTACGGAAACATGATCCAGCCAGGCTGGTTTGCGTGGAAACGGTCTCTCTGACCCTGCCTTGACAGAGCCACAAGAGATACAGCTTTCACGCGCTGTTAAGATTTCTTTTTTGTCTTTCCCTCGCGGTAGACTGATTCGGCCTGACTGACAAACATATCAAATATTTCCCGGACCGAAAGAATCTCATTCATCTTCCAGGTGTTGGCGCCGGAAAAAACAAGCCCGTTTTCCACATCACCCTTGTATGATTTTGTCAGCCGCTCATTGATGCAGTAGCGAAAACTGCACTTTTTAAGGCACTTGAATTTACACTCCCTGGCCTTCACGTCCTCGCCCTGTTCCATCTTCCGAATAAAGTTTGTTTTGATGGCCCGTCCGGGCATACCAACCGGAGATTTCACCAGGACGATATCTTCCTTTCCGGCCCTGAGAAAGGTTTCCTTGAACTCCTGGGAAACCGAACACTCCCTGGAAAGAACAAAACGGGAAGCAATCTGAATGCCGTCAGCCCCGAACTCCTCCATCATCTCGGCCATCTCGAAACCATTGGTTATACCGCCGGCGGCAATGAGAGGAACCTTGCTCACCACCTTGCGGATGGACGGGAAAAGTTCGCGCAGCGGCTTGTCGGTTCCGAGGTGACCTCCGGCTTCGGTCGCTTCGACGACAATGGCCGCCGCGCCCAGTTTTTCCGCCAGCCTGGCAAAAGCCGGAGAGGAGACAATGGAAACAATAGGTACGTTGTGTTTTCTGCCGATCTTGAAGATGTCCCGGGAAAAACCGGCGCCGGTGATGATGATATCCACCCCGGCTTCAATGGACCCCATGACGAGCTCGTAAAAATCCTTCATCGCGTACATGATATTGACCGCGATGACGCCGTTGGTCGCTTTTTTCGCCTTGCGGATGTCTTCCTGCAGCTCCTCCACCGGGATACCGGAGCCGCCTATGGTGCCGACTCCGCCGCATTCGGCAACCGGTATGGCCAGGGAGGAATCAGACACCCGGATGGACATACCGCCCTGGATAATTGGTATTCGTGCTGTAAACCGGCCTATTTTAAGTTCTGGCAGTTTCATCTGGTACTCTTTTCACTGGAAAATATTACACCTGAACGGGGGACGGCAGCTCAAAGGGTGGTTGGAAAAAGAACCACGGTATCACAATGGATTTTCCGGATGTTGCCGCTGACAAGTATAATGAATGCCCTGTTCAAGTTATGGTACAAGTGATAATGCCCTTCCCGGCATGGCTTTGTCAAGTCACATGCCATAGTGAAAAAGACAAATCTTCTGAAACCATTTATTTTACCACAAACAGACGTCATCGGCTTGACTTTTCGCTATCTGTTCGAGTAAAATTTAAATTTTTTTACCCCACACCCGCATACAGCAAAAACCGAAGGTTGTTCAGTTGCGGACAAGCTGCATCACTGTTTAGGATCCGTACCGTCACAAGGAGATATTCTTGAAGATCAAGGCCATAAACGGCTTCAAAGACATACTGCCCGAAGACGTGGCCCGATGGAAGCGCATCGAGGCATGTGCCCGCGATATCTTCCAGCGCTTCGGGCTCCGGGAAATACGGCTGCCCATCCTGGAAAAAACCGAGCTCTTTGCCCGCTCTATCGGTGAGGCCACGGATATCGTCGAAAAGGAAATGTACACATTTCCCGACAAAGGCATCACCATGCGACCCGAGGCCACGGCCTCCCTGCTCCGGGCCTTCATCGAACACAGCCTGCACCTGCAGCGGCCTGTCCAGCGACTCTTTACCATCGGCCCCATGTTTCGTCATGAACGGCCGCAGAAGGGCCGGCTGCGCCAGTTTCACCAGATCGATGCCGAGATCATCGGCGCCCGGGAACCGCAGGTAGATGCCGAGCTCATGGCCATGGGCCAAATGCTGCTCGCCGAACTGGGACTCACCGCCAGCCTGGAAATCAATTCGCTTGGCTGCCCGGATTGCCGGCCGGATTTCCGGGATAAACTGGTCACATACCTGGAAGAGAAAGAAGAAGGTCTGTGCAAGGACTGTCGGCGAAGGAGGACTACCAACCCCCTGCGGGTCCTGGACTGCAAGAAGGATACCTGCCGCGCCATGGTCCAGAATGCCCCCTCGATCCTCGATTCGCTCTGTGAGGCGTGCAGGGAGCATTTCGAGGCCGTGTTGAAAAACCTTGATCTACTGGGAGTGACCTACAGAATGAACCGATTCATGGTCCGCGGGCTCGACTACTACACCCGTACCACCTTTGAGTTCATCGCCTCCGGCCTTGGGGCGCAGTCGGCGGTAGGCGCCGGAGGCCGCTACGACGGCCTCATCCACCAGCTCGGCGGCCCCAGGCTGCCAGGAATCGGCTTTGCCATGGGCATGGAACGGCTGGTGCTGCTCATGGAGTCTACGGACCAGGGGCGACAAATCCCGGACCGGGAGACAGACATATTTACGGCTGCCCTGGGCCGGGATGCCATGAAGTTTGCCACTCCGCTGATCCACGCCTTGCGTAAACTCTCTGTCCGGGCGGCCATGGACTACAGCGGCCGCAGCCTCAAGGCCCAGATGAAACAGGCCGGCCGCATGAACGCAGCCTTTACCCTGATCATCGGCGACCAGGAACTGACAGACAAAAAGGCTATCCTGCGCAATATGGATACCCAGGAACAGACCTTTTTTTCCCTGACAGACGACGCGGGAGAGCTGGCCAGAAAACTGGCCAGAGCATGCACGGAAAAATCATTGCCGGAAAGTCAGGAGAACTGCAGAACATCCGGAACCTGACAGGCTGCTGAAAAACGGCGCGAGCAAATCCGTCTTTTTCAACTTTCCACTTTTTACTATTCACTTACACCAGCGGCTGGAGAATACCAATGGACACACTGGGAACGCTTTCTCGTACACATAACTGCAATGAACTTGGCCCGGACAACCTGGACCAGGAAGTCGTCCTCATGGGCTGGGTTCTTCGCCGCCGGGACCATGGCGGCGTTATCTTTATAGACCTGCGGGACCGGTGGGGCATCACCCAGGTGGTTTTCAACCCGGAGGTCAATGCAGAAGTACATGCCAAGGCGCACCGGTTACGCAGTGAATGGGTCCTGGCCGTCCGGGGCAGGGTCGAGCGGCGCCCGGAGGACATGGAAAACCCAAAGCTCAAAACCGGCGCCATAGAGGTTCTGGTTTCGGAGCTGCACATCTTAAACACCAGTGAAACGCCGCCCTTTCCGCTGGACGAGGAAGTCGAGGTTTCGGACAACCTCCGGCTCCAGTACCGTTACCTGGATCTTCGGCGGCCGGAAATGGCCCGCAACCTGTTCATGCGCCACAAAGCGGTCCAGGCCGCCCGCAACTACCTCTCGGAAAATGATTTCCTCGAGATCGAAACCCCCATGCTTACCCGATCCACCCCGGAAGGGGCCCGGGACTACCTGGTGCCAAGCCGGGTAAACCCCGGCCGGTTCTACGCCCTGCCGCAGTCACCCCAACTCTTCAAACAGATGCTGATGGTCGCCGGCATGGACCGCTACTTCCAGGTGGTAAAATGTTTCCGGGATGAAGACCTGCGCGCCGATCGGCAGCCGGAATTCACCCAGATCGACATGGAGCTCAGCTTTGTGACCGAGGAAGACATCATCGGCATCACCGAGGGGATGATCGCCGAGATCTTCAAGGCTGCACGGGGCATCGAACTGAGCCCTCCTTTTGCGCGCATGACCTATGACGAAGCCATGGAGCGTTTTGGCACCGACCGACCCGACACCAGATTTGGCTTTGAACTGATCGACCTGACCGAAAAACTGCGCGGATGCGGTTTCAAGGTCTTTGGCCAGGTCATCGAAAAAGGTGGAGCTGTCAAGGCCATCAACGCCAAGGGCTGTGCCGGTTTTTCCCGCAAGGACCTGGACGACCTGACCGAATTCGCCGGCCGGTTCGGTGCCAAAGGTATGGCCTGGATCAAGATCAGGGAGAACGAGTGGCAGTCACCCATCACCAAGTTCTTTTCGGACGAGGAAATTGACACCATGCGTAAGGCCCTGGATGCCGAGCCGGGCGATCTGATCCTTTTTGGAGCCGACAGCCGCAGGATCGTCAACCAGGTCCTGGCCGAGCTTCGACTTGAACTGGCCCGACGCCTTGAATTGATCGGCGCAGAAAGCTTTGACTTCCTGTGGATCACTGATTTTCCACTGGTCGAATATGACCACGGGGAAAAGCGCCACACCGCAGTGCATCATCCTTTCACCGCACCCCGGGAAGACCACCTGGAACTGCTGGAGAGCGAGCCGGGCAAGGTCAAGAGCCGGGCTTACGACCTGGTTCTCAATGGCAATGAGATCGGTGGCGGCTCGATTCGTATTCATCGCAAGGACATCCAGGAACGGGTCTTTAAGGTCCTGGGCATCGACCAGCAGGAGGCAGAGGAAAAATTTGGCTTCCTTCTTCGGGCCCTGGAGCTCGGCGCTCCTCCCCATGGCGGCATCGCCTTTGGAGTTGACCGGCTGATGATGATCCTGACCGGCTCCGACTCCATCCGCGACGTCATCGCCTTTCCAAAGACCCAGAAAGCCACCTGTCCGCTCACCGAGGCCCCGGCCCCGGTGGCCCGCAAGCAGCTCACCGAACTGCACCTGCGACCGGACTGGAAAGAGTAGAGCGGTTCCCGGGCAGTGGGCCGGCTCGGAACCGGTTCACCTGGAGCTTCAGATCACCAGGTTGAAGAGATACCCCACCAGCAGGATGCCACTGCCCACCACCCCGACAAAAACAGCGATCAATTGGGGCTTGAGCACCTTGCGCAGGATAACCATCTCGGGGAAGGAAAGGGCCACCACGCTCATCATGAATGCCAGCACCGTACCGAGCGCCGCCCCCTTGCCCAGCAGGGCCTGAATCACCGGCACCACCCCGGCCGCACTGGCATACATGGGGATACCGATCAGCACTGCGGCTGGCACCGACCACCAGGCGTCTTCACCCATGATCCGCGCCATCATACCTTCCGGCACATAGCCATGGATCGCCGCCCCTGCAGCAATGCCACCAACCACATAGGGCCATATGCGACCGACGATATCCCTAACCGACTCCCAGCCGTGAACGATCCGTGCACTCCAGCTCACGGGGCCGGTTGCTTCCTCGCCTTCACCGGCAAGTATACTGCGGACCCAGTCCTCGATGAAATGTTCCAGGTGCAGCCGACCAATGATCCAGCCGGAGACAACAGCGATCACGAGCCCGGTCACCATGTACAGCAAAGCTATCTTCCAGCCCAGGAGGCCAAAGAGCAAAACCAGAGCTATCTCGTTGATCAGCGGTGCCGCTATCAGAAAAGACAGGGTCACGCCCAGGGGTATGCCGGCGGTGACAAAACCGATAAACAGGGGTGGAGCCGAACAGGAACAAAACGGTGTCACCACTCCAAGCATGGCGGCAAAGATATTAGCGACAAATTCCTTGCGGCCGTGGAGCAGCTTCCTCGCCCGCTCCGGGGTGAAGAAGGAACGGATAACGCCCACCGCAAAGACCACAATGGTCAGGAG
This sequence comes from Desulfolithobacter sp., assembly GCF_054025815.1. Lineage (NCBI taxonomy): Bacteria > Pseudomonadati > Thermodesulfobacteriota > Desulfobulbia > Desulfobulbales > Desulfobulbaceae > Desulfolithobacter > Desulfolithobacter sp. Next base: position 97,294 of record NZ_JBPMMS010000014.1, read on the forward strand.
CATGAGTACCTTGGGAGTGTCGTAGAGAAAAAAGGACAGGGCCTCACCGAGGTGACTCCCCCGCTCAAGCCCGAGAAGCGAGTAGGTCAGATAATCGGAGATGGGGCCAAGCTGACGATAGAGACCGTACCAGAAAACAAGACCCACTGCGGCCAGCACCATCTGCAGGGGACCGAAACGAAAAGGTGGTTGTTTCTTTCGGGGTTGGGGTTCACTATCCTGCGCACAGGGACAGGTTGCCATTTTGAGCGGTTCCATGGTGTTCACCTCGTCGTTGTATCCGTACATGTCCGGCTGAGCTGATGGACGTTTTTTTTCATAGCCCGAATGTCTGGATCATCGCCAAGCCACTGGCGGAAAGACTCAAGCATCCGGGCGGCGTAAACGGACTGTGAGCCATCTGCCAGCCGGTATATGACCCACTGTCCATCCTTTCTCTTCTCCACCAGACCAGCATCCTCAAGAATTCTGAGATGTTTGGATGTCGTGGACTGGGAGAGCTTGAGCCGTGGCTGGATCTCGCAGACACAGAGCTCGCCGCCCTCAAGCATCTTCAAGACCTTGATCCGATTGGGATCCGACAGGGCCTTCATAACCCGCACACATTCCTTCATGGTCAACCAAACCTCCATTCCCCGCACCCCCGGGCCCTTACCGTTTCTTCCATATCGTTATATTCACAAATATGAATACAACGATATGACTCGTCTGTCAAACCCTTACCTGTTTTCTTATCATCGTTACAAATTCAACAACCGGGCAGGCCGATCGCAATATCCGGCCTGCGGCTTAAAAGAAAAAAGATCAACCCTGATCCGCCACCTCATACCCTGCCCTGATGATGGCCTCCCTGACCTCCTCAAGGGAAGCTTCTCCCTCCCAGAAGGCCTCGCCCTTTTCCAGGTCAACGCGGACCCGGCTCACCCCGTCCAGGGCTTCCAGGGCTTTTACCGCCGAAGCGGCGCAATGCTGACATTTCATTCCCCTGATTGTAATGGTCGGCATAACGAATTTCTTTGTGGATTTTGATAAAAACAGCACCCTCCCTCAAGGCGAGTTACCCTCTACAGCAAGTTTTACTCCCCCAGAGAAACCTGAACATCGGGCCGCACCAACCTGAACAGGTCCCGGCGAGACTCCGCAAAACCAAGGACCACAAAGTCCACGCAGCCAAGGGATGCGAGTAGCCATCCCTGCCGGGAAAGGTCCGGGCTGCCGGGCTCCGGTACGACCAGGAGCAGATCACCCTGACAACGGGCCTCCTCCAAACTGGTCACAAGTTCTGGCGTCAGCTCCGTAAACCGGCCACTGGCCAGAACGATACGGCTGCCCTGATCACGGATGGGAGCAAGGCGGTCTTCAATGGTTTCCGGAGTAACGAGCTTGTCCCTGTCCCGGTGCAGCCAGGGTCGTTCTCCCACACTGCAGAAGCGGGAACGGATTATTTCAAGCCGTCCCTGGTCCAGATCCAGAACCGTGACAACCCCGCTTTCCCCTGATTCGGCCAATACCTCGCCGTCCGGGGCGATGATCATGGAATGGCCCGCCAACTCATGGTGTCCGACCTGGCCACACCCGTTGGCAGCGACGACAAAGACCTGATTTTCAACCGCCCGGGCCCGCAGCAGGATCCGCCAGTGGTCAAGCCGCACCCTGGGCCACTGGGCCGAGACAACAAGGAGCCCGGCTCCGGCAAACACCTGTTCCCGGGCAAGCTCAGGAAAACGCAAATCGTAACAGACAAGTGCCCCCACCGGGGAACCGCCAATCAACACAGGAGCCGGCCTTGAACCAGGAGCGAGGTAGCGATCCTCTTCCCATAACCGGAACAGATGCATTTTGCGCCAGGTGCCGAGTACCCCTTTGCCACCGACGAAAAAAAGAGTGTTGTAGAAATCTCCCGTTTCCTGATCCCGCTCAAGCAGCGAACCACCAAAGACACAACCGAACTCGTCTGCCAGGGCGGTCAGGCCCTCGAGAAGACCCGAAGTTTCATGGGCCAGCTCCGGAAACCGGTGATAAACAAAACCGTATCCCCATAACTCCGGCAGGATCAGCAAACCACCTTCCACCGGTGGACAATCCCGGCAGAGACCACGAACCCGGTCCAGGTTGACACCCGGCTCACCCGGTGCAATCCTGAACTGGACAAAACCGGCCCGGGGAACCAGTGAAGTCATGCGGCCCTCTCTCCAAGGGCCGCACCGGCGAGCTCGGCCACTGTGGTCTCCCGAAGCCGACCGTCCTCGTACACCCGGACCGGTTCAGAGTCCCGGGCAAGCTCCCGCACACGATCCGTGGCAAGGTCAACCCGGCCCAGCAGCCCCAGGGCACGGGCCGCCAGCCCGCGCACTGTTGCGTCCGGGGACTCCAGGTAATGAACCAGGTCATGGTCTGCTCCCCGCTCAAGGAGCATATCCGGCCTGGTTCCGGCCAGGCGCCCTATTCCCCAGAGCAGCCCCCGCTGCAGAGTCTCGTGTTCGAGATAATTGCCATCCTGGGCAATCTCCTCGCCGTCTTCTCGCATGTAGGAGATCAGCATGTGGATGTATTCCCGGGCAAGACCCGGGTGACGACTCACGACCTCAGCCATGGACTCGGGCGCACCCCAGCCGATACCGCCGGATTCATCGTTGAGGCTCCAAAGGAACCTCCGCATGATGATCCGTGCCTCTTCCATGTCCCTGTCGGCCAACCGGGCCACCATCTCGCCCATGGCTGTGATGCCATGCCAGCGCAACGGCTCCTCAGGGCGATATATCACGGAAAACAGCGCATTGACCACATCCTTTGGCTCAAGTTTACGCAGAGATGAAAGCGCTGTTTCCAGATCTTGTTCCGCTAACAGGTCAAGCACCTGTTTCTTTATCCTGCGCGCGCTCACGGATTATCCTGCTTCGCCACCAACAATATCATTCGCCCTGCGGAAGCTGAAAGACCCGCTTCCCAAGCTCGGCGTCGAGAAAAAACAGACCCGAAGGATCATCCCCTATCAGTTTGAGCCTGTCGACTATCTCGCCTACCGTGGCCTCTTCTTCCACCTGTTCGGTGACAAACCATTGCAGAAAGATCCTGGTCGCGTGATCCTTTTCCTTTTCGGCCAGATCTACCAGGTCGTTGATAAGCCCGGTAACCAGTTGTTCATGCCGCAGGATATGCTCAAAAGCGGCCCGGGGAGACTCCCAGGAGGAATCTGGCTTTCCTATGGCATCCAGGACCACCCGTCCGCCGCGCTCACCGACAAAATCATACAATTTCATGGCATGGCTCAGCTCTTCCTGCACCTGCCCCCGCATCCAGTTGGCAAAACCAGCCAGACTGATGGACTGAAAATAGGATTCCATGGCCAGGTAGAGATATGCCGAGTACATCTCGGCATTGATCTGTTCATTGAGGGCCTTCTGTATTTTCTTTTTCAACATCAACAAATCTCCATCATGCGTTTGTCGGGCCTGAAACTACTGTCAGGACCTCTTTCATGGTATACGGACCCGGGCTACTGTCCGTCGAATACTATACACGCTTTACTATAATCACTTGCCAGCCGTTTACCACCTCCTTCCCGGACCAAAACGGATGGCAGCAAACCCTCTGCCGGGAAGTCGGGACGCCTCATATACCGGCCGCCGGAGCAGCAGTCTGTTTTTTCGACCCAATGGGCCGCGAAACCCCACAGAAACAAAAAATCTTGTATTTTAGCACTAAACCTGCTTCTCTTAAGCCCATCTGAAGAAATATTTGTCCCTTTCAACCAGGCGGTTCCTGTTTTCAGACGCAAAGACCGGGAACACCCATCCGGTTGACCGTCCAGACGCTCCTTGCATAAACATAAATAAACATAAACTCAAAAGCCAGAAAGCGGTTCAAGCTAAACGGTGATAACCCATGGCCAAGACAATCCTCATAACCGGAGCGACCTCAGGTTTCGGCCGCGCCTGCGCCGAAAAGTTTGCCCGTAACGGCTGGCAGCTGATCATCAGCGGCCGCCGCACCGAAAGGCTGGAAGAACTGCGCAATGCCTTTCCGGATACTCCCATGCACATGGCAGTTGTTGATGTGCGTGACAGAATTGCGGTAAAGACCATGATAACATCCCTGCCGGCACGATTTATGGAAATCGATGTCCTGCTCAACAACGCCGGCCTGGCCCTGGGCCTTCAACCGGCCCACAAGACCGATCCGGAAGACTGGGACACCATGATCGACACCAACATCAAGGGCCTTGTCCACCTTACCCGCAACCTGCTGCCGGGCATGGTTGAACGCGGCCGAGGGCATATCGTCAACATGGGCTCTGTGGCGGGCACCTGGCCCTATCCCGGCGGCAATGTGTACGGGGCCACCAAGGCCTTTGTCAAACAGTTCTCCAACAACCTGCGGGCTGACCTGCTTGGCACGGGAATCCGGATCACCAACATCGAGCCCGGCCTGGCCGAGACCGAATTTTCTGTTGTCCGGTTCCATGGCGACCGGCAAAAAGCGGATCAGGTGTACCAGGGCACCCAGCCCCTCACCGGCGAGGACATTGCCGACATTGTCTGGTGGACGGTCAACACCCCGCCCCATGTCAATATCAACTCGGTGGAGGTCATGCCCACCTGCCAGAGCTGGGCCCCTTTTGCCATCCATCGGAACCAGGACAAAGGGTAAAGATTCATGCGCCGCGCAGTTATCACCGGAATAGGCATCGTCTCGCCCCTTGGCGACACAGCGGCACAGGTATTGGACTCGCTGCAACAGGGAAAGTCAGGGGTCACCTTTCAGCCGGCCTACGAAGAGCTGGGCCTGCGTTCAAGGGTCGGCGCCTTTACCAGGATCAATATCAAGGAACATATCGACAAGAAAACCCTGCGGTTCATGGGAGATGCCGCAGCCTATGCCTATATCGCCATGCAGCAGGCCATCGAGGACGCCGGGCTCTCTCCGGAACAGGTGAGCAATCCATCTACCGGCCTCATCATCGGTTCCGGCGGCACCTCGGCGGAAAACGTGGTCGCCACCGCCGACACCATCCGCCAGCGGGGCATCCGGAGACTCAGTCCTTTCATGGTTCCCAGAACCATGAGCTCCACGGTTTCGGCCGGGCTCACGGCTCCGTTCAAAATCAAGGGGCTGTGTTACTCCATCTCCTCGGCCTGCGCCACCGGCGCCCACTGTATCGGCGCCGCAATGGAGCAGATCCTGCTCGGCCGCCAGGAGATCATGTTTGCCGGCGGGGCGGACGAAGAACACTGGACCCAGACCTGCATGTTCGACGCCATGGGAGCCCTGTCGAGCCGATTCAACCACTGCCCGGAAAAGGCTTCACGGCCTTACGATGTCGACAGGGACGGTTTCGTGGTCGCCAATGGGGCCGGAATCGTGGTCCTGGAGGAACTGGAACATGCCCGAAGACGCGGAGCAAAAATCTACGCGGAAGTAGTCGGCTACGGTGCCACGGCCGACGGGCACGAAATGGTGGCCCCGTCGGGTGAAGGAGCGGCACGCTGCATCCGCCAGGCCCTGAGGACCGTCCCCGGGCCCATCGACTATATCAATGCCCACGGAACATCCACCCCCATTGGCGATCTGGTGGAACTGCAGGCCATCCGGGAGGTATTTGGCGACAACAACCCGCCCATCAGCTCGACCAAATCCCTGTCCGGACATTCTCTCGGCGCGGCCGGTGTACACGAGGCGATATACTGCCTGCTCATGCTCGAGCACGGCTTCATCGCCGCCTCGGCCAATATCGAAAACATGGACCCGGAAGCCGAGAACATGCACATCGTTACCCGGATGCGGGAAACACCGTTGGATACAGTCATGTCCAACAGCTATGGTTTCGGCGGCACCAACGCCTGCCTGGTCTTCAAAAAAACCATTTCCTGATCCCTGCGACAGGACCACGGCCCTCTCCTTGCCCGCCCGGCCACCTGCCGGCCTGCCTACTGCCCGTCCCGTTCCCTCTGCTCGTCGATACGCCGCATACCTTCCATGATCAACCCCATGAATCCGCCCAGCACCGGCAACTGCTTCTGCTCCTCGGCAAGACCCGAGGTGTAGCTGAACCGGCCCCGATTCTTGCCCAAAAGGGCAAAAAGCGCCTCCTTACCGGTCTGGTTCCGGTAGCGGGCCTGGACCAGCTCGCCCTCGTTGAAAAGGACCACTGCCTCACCATCTTCCAGCAGCATTTCCACCCGGCCGGTCTTCTGGCTTGAATTTATCAACTGAAAAAGATCCACAGCCGCTATCTCGGCCAGATCACCGGTCATACCCGAGACGATCTTGCCGGCCCGCATGGTATTGGCCTGGGCCCGGTCCACCAGCATCCGATAAAAAAAGACCTGCAGGACGGGAAATTTGTTGAGGACGTGCTTGAAATCCTTACTGCCCAGGGTGGCCAGCTTGGTGTGCTCCCTGGAATGAACCGAGGTGGTCACCGGTTCACCGGAGAGCAGGGACATCTCGCCAAAGATCTCACCAGCGCCCAGTTCAGAGAGAACCAGGTTGTCCTTACCCACGACCACCACTTTGCCGGTAAGAATAATGTATAAATGGGTTCCGGGCTCACCTTCCTGGAGAATGACCTTGCCGGGCGGGAATTCCCGCAACTTGAGCAAAGCCGCCAGATCGCTGAGATCATCGTCGTTCAGGGGCTCGAAGATATCCAGACAGCGAAGCAGGTCGAAAAATTCCTCGAGATGACGCATACGCCGGCGCTGTTCGGCAGCGGCCAGCAGCTTCATCTGCAGGGTGGCAAATTCCTTTTCTTTCTTGTACTCGAAGCGGATCAGCCCGGAACAGCCGCCGCAGTCGAACTTGGACCGTTGAACCCCCTGGCCCGGGCTGAAATGCTCGAATGCCCGTTTTTCTGCAGTGGCTTTTATGATTTCCTGAACCAGGACAAGACATACTGGTTTGGCTTCCGGCACGGTCAGGCCGTTGTCCTCCACCTTGAGCTCCTCACCCACGTTGTATATGGGGCACCCCTGCTCCTCGGTGACAACGAAGATGGCGTTTCGAAACTCCATAAAAAACCAGGATAAACTTGCAAGCCCTTAAGACTTGGACCTGACAGCAGGCTGAAGCTCCCGCCACCGGGTATCGCGTCAGGACCGGCCGAAAAGAAGATAAATAATCACCCCGAGAACCGTGGCCCCGCCAAACAGGACAGGGAGCACCTTGGAGATCTGCAGCTCGTCACCCACCACCAGAGTCTGCATGTAGTCGGTGCCCGATACCCACCAGACCCCGATGATCAGGGCGACAATGATAATATCCCGAAAGGCCTGCTTGTACAGCTCATAGCCGATAAAAAGCACAAACGGGACCAGGAACCAGGGATTGGCGAACAGGGCCCCGGCGTCCACATCCTGTATCTGCTCCGGGATACCGGTGGCCTGAACCAGATCACCTATTTGGGATAAAACTCCTGTAATCAGGTCACTTGCCCGATCCGCAACTGCTCCCGCATCCATCATTTTTCAGCTCCTTTTCAAGGTTGTGCTGGGACCGGTTGAACACCTGGATGGCGCAGTAGGATCCGCACATCGAACAGGTGGGGCCCTTGTCGCTCAAGCCCTCTTCCCGGAACCGCGCCGCCTTTTCCGGATCCACCGACAGCTCAATCTGTCCTTTCCAGTCCAGGGCATTCCGGCGCCGGGCCATTTCATTGTCCAGCTCCATGGCTCCGGGGACCCCCTTTACGATATCCGCTGCATGGGCCGCGATCTTAGAGGCGATCACCCCTTCATGTACATCCTGGATATCGGGCAGCTTCAGATGCTCGGCCGGAGTGACGTAACAGAGATAATCGGCTCCGGCGGCCGCGGCAATGGCCCCGCCTATGGCACCGGTAATATGATCATATCCCGGCGCGATATCGGTGACCAGCGGCCCGAGAACATAGAACGGCGCCCCATGACAGATCTTTTTTTGCAGTAGAACATTGGCCGATACCTGATCCAGCGGCATGTGCCCCGGCCCCTCGATGATCACCTGCACCCCTGCTTCCCAGGCCCGCTGGGTCAATTCGCCCAAATGTATAAGCTCCTGAATCTGGTTGCGGTCGGTGGCATCGGCCAGACAACCGGGCCGGATACCGTCACCCAGGCTCAGCGTCACCTCGTGCTCCTTCAAGATGGCCATCAGGTCATCGAAATGTTCATAAAAAGGATTTTCCTTTTTGTGGTGGCTCATCCACTCAAGCAGAAAGGAACCACCCCGGCTGACCACGCCCATGATCCGTTTTTCCTGCAGAAGGCGCTGCTGGAGGTTACGGGTGATACCGCAGTGGATGGTCATGAAATCGACCCCGTCCATGGCCTGCTTCTCAATGGTCTTGAACATATGGTCGACCGTGACCTCGACGATCTCCCTGTTCTGCTGCTCCACGGTCTCGGCCACGGCCTGATAGATAGGCACTGTGCCCAGCGGCACCGGGCAGTTCTCCAGAATGCCACGCCGAACCGCATCAAGGTCCCCGCCCATGGAGAGATCCATGACCGTATCGGTGCCGGCCTTGACCGAAACCCGCAACTTCTCGAGCTCTGCGTCCAGACTGGCGATATCCCTGGAAGACCCGATATTGGCGTTGACCTTGGTGGACGTTCCCTTGCCGATGGCCATAATTTTATCAAAATTGTGATGCCGGTTTTTCGGAATGGCAATAGTTCCTTCGGCAACCCCCGCCATCAGGATTTCCACATCCATATTCTCGCTGGCGGCACAGGCAACAAAAAGGTCGGTTCTTTTACCGGCCAGGGCATCTTCACGAATACTCATCATTTTTTCTCCAGACGGATTGCAGCTGAGAAGCTATTGGTTACAGGTTCTAAAACACCCTTGGAAGGACATGCCCCAGGGGCACCTGAAGGTTACATAAAAGGCTGTGGTACCAGGGACAGGGACAGGCATGAAATCACCATATAGACCGGTGGCTTGCTTTCCACCAAAAGGGTACATGCAGGCTCCTTCCCACCGGCTCCTGAACGCGGAAAGGGAGCCAGTATATAGAAATTCAGGACGAAGATACCAGCGGAAACAAAGAGATGTCAATGGTAAACCTGGAACCGCACCGCAGACAAAAGATCCACTGACCCCGCGCCCCCTCCCTTTCCCGGACAAATTTTACAATTTTGTTTTATTAATCTTAATAGCGCCACATATATGTAAAAGGTATCTCTGGGTCAAAGAGTGGCCATCCATCAAGCCATATTTTTATACATGTATTATCAGACTGTTAGACAAATATCACCCACGAAAACACCGGATGGCACATTCCTTGATAATGAGAAGACCAGAAAGCAGGTTTTGATTTTACACCTTATACAAATACAAAAAAGGAGAAACACCATGAAGAAAATTGAAGCAATCATCAAGCCTTTCAAGCTCGATGACCTCAAGGAGGCCCTGCACGAGCTTGGCGTTCAGGGCATGACCGTGGTTGAAGTCAAAGGCTTTGGCCGGCAGAAGGGCCACACGGAGATCTATCGCGGGGCCGAGTACGTCGTGGATTTCATTCCCAAGATCAAGGTGGAAGTTACGGTAACCACTGACCTGGTGGACAGGGTTGTGGAGACCATCACCCAGGCTGTACGGACAGGGAAAATAGGTGATGGCAAGATCTTTGTCCTGCCGGTGGAAAAAGTTGTCCGCATCCGTACAGGTGAGACCAACGAGGATGCACTGTAAACAAAAAAAACACCGGTTTGACCGGGTTAAGAAAATCCATTTCAGGGAGACATACCAATGAAAAACAAAATGATTCCACTACTACTACTGCTGGCACTTTCTGGTGTCACTGCTTCGGCATTCGGGGCCGAAGAAACAGTAAAGATCACCGTTGAAGGAAATGCGGCCGCGGTCGAAGCGGTACAGACCAACCTCAACTATGTCTGGACCCTGGTCGCTGCCGCTCTGGTCTTTTTCATGCAGGCCGGCTTTGCCATGGTCGAATCGGGCTTCACCCGTGCCAAGAGTGCCGTGAATATCATGATGAAGAATCTGCTCGACTTCTCCATGGGATCCCTGGCGTTCTGGGCAATTGGTTTCGGCCTGATGTTCGGGGCCACCAAAACCGGATGGTTCGGTACCACTGATTTTTTCCTCTCCGGATGGACCGGACCGGACGGAGACCCCTGGGTTCTGGCCTTCTGGATGTTCCAGTGTGTATTTGCAGCCACAGCTGCCACCATTGTTTCAGGTGCGGTTGCCGAGCGTACCAAATTCACCGGCTACCTGGTCTATTCCTTCGTGGTCTGCGCCTTTATTTACCCGATTTTCGGTTCCTGGGCCTGGGGTTCGCTGCTCAATGGCAACGGATGGCTGGAAGGCAAGGGGTTCATTGATTTTGCCGGTTCAACAGTGGTCCATTCCATTGGCGGCTGGTGCGCCCTGGCCGGCGCTATCGTCCTTGGACCACGGAAAGGCAAATATGGCCCCAAAGGCGAGATTCGCGCTATCCCGGGCCACAACATACCCCTGGCTGCCATCGGCGTATTCATCCTCTGGCTGGGCTGGTTCGGCTTCAACCCCGGTTCCACCACAACCGGCGACACCTCCATCGCCATGATCTTTGTCAACACCAACCTGGCCGCGGCTGCAGGTGTTGTCGCAGCCATGACGATCTCCTGGATCATGTTCAAAAAACCTGATGTGGGCATGAGCCTCAACGGTGCTTTGGCCGGCCTGGTAGGCATAACCGCCGGATGTGCCAACGTCAGCCCGACCAGTTCCATCATCATCGGCCTGATTGCCGGTGTTCTCGTGGTCCTCTCGGTCGTGACCCTGGACCGGCTCCACATCGATGATCCGGTCGGCGCGGTATCTGTCCACGGGGTCTGCGGGGCCTGGGGCACACTGGCTGCAGGACTCTTCAACATGGAGGGTGTAACCACTGCCATCATCACCACCCAGCTGATCGGCATCGTCGCTGCCTTTGTCTGGGCCTTTGGCACCGCGTTCATCCTCTTCAAAGCCATTGACAAGACCATTGGCCTGAGGATCTCCGAAGAAGACGAACTGCTTGGTGTGGACATCGTCGAACACGGCGCCCACGCATACAACGACTTCCAGACCACAAACTGATCACCCGGCCACACCAGACCATACCGGCCCTGATCGCAGGGCCGGTTTCCCCTCCCCCGTGGCTGCTTCTGTACTCCCCTTATTTTTGCTCCTCCACACAGAAGCAGCCATTTTTCTGATGGAGAAAAACCATGGCCCTTTGTTTCCTCGTTCTGCAGCATGTTCCCTGGGAGCCACCGGGACTTCTGCTTCTGCAAGGAGCCAGACAACTCGGCATCAAACTGCAGGTCGTCAGAATGTGGGAGCAGACCCCACCGGACCCGGCCCACTTTGACGCCCTCATTCTGCTCGGTGGCCCGGATGACGAAACCCGTGAGCAACACTACCCGTTTCTCGGCCTGGAGCGACGCTATCTCATGGCCTGGCTGTCCCTGGACAGACCCTGTCTTGGTTTTGGACTTGGCCACCATCTCATAGCCCAGGCGGCAGGAGCGACCATTGCCCCCAACTTTCTGCCCGGTGCCGGTTTCGTGGAAGGGCACCTGACCCACGATGGCCGTAACCATCCGCTGTTCGCGGGTATCGATACCCCGTTACCACTTTTCAAATATCACAGCCAGTCCATACAGACACCGGTGCCATCCGACATGCTTTTGCTGGCCACCTCGAGCCAGTGCGTGGTAGAGGCGTTCTGCATAAAAGGCCGGGCCCATATCATCGGCCTGCAGTTCGATAACCATGCCGCCCATCCAGTCGACATGGAACACCGGTTACAACATCGGGACCCGACGCGTCCCGCTTTACCTTCCCGGAAAAACAGGATAGTATCCCTGCTTGACGAAGCCATACGCCACCAGCGCACCCTGGCAGACGATTTTTTCCGAATCCTGAAAAATTTTTCCGGCCTGGTCACCAGCTGGTACCAGACAACCTGACCTGCAGTACCATGAGTATACTCAACCGCAAATCGATCTTCACCACCATGCTCCAGGAAGGACCCTTCGCCATCACGGAGGAGCCACCCCTGCATCACCCCTTTTCCAGGGAAACCAAAGCCTGGGTCCGGGAACTTCGCAGCGATCAGCTGCTCAAAACAAAGTACCGGGCGGTGCGCAACCAGATTTTCGACTTTCTGGGGATCAACTCTTTTGACGAAATTTTTGCCCTGATCCACAACCGCAGCCTGCGCGTCCGTAACGGAGCCAGGGCCCAGAAACTGCTGGGCAACATGTTTGGCATCGACGGAAGTTCCGGTGAAATCAACCGCTACCTGCGCGACTACGCCCGCACGGCCGATGACGTCATCAACTCCCTCCGGGCCAAGGTCCTGGCACCTTACAGCTCGCACATCGAGATGACCAACGAGATCGAGACCACCAACGATCCGGTGGAACTGCTTCTGATCATCTTTGATGACCGGTTCCACCGCAAGGCCCGTTTCGAGGCCAAACGCAAGCTCATGCTCATGGGCCTGGCCGGCTCCATCGACCAGCGGGAAAGGGAAACCGAGATAGAGGAACAGTTTGCCCGCTTTCTTGATTTCCTCAATGATTATGTCTGGAGCCCAAGCCTCAAGATAGGTGACCTCAAGATAAGCTACCTCCACAGCCATCACGCCAAGGATGATTTTTCGTGTACCGATGTACGGGTGATCTCCGAGGAAGAGGCCGCCGGTCTTGTCCTCGAACCAGGCGAAAAACTGACCCTTATCAAACGCAGACGCTTCCGCACCGGTAACAGGGAGGTCCCGATCTACGTGACCATTCGCAAGAAACCGCCCGCTGCAAAGGTGCTGAAACTACTGCGAAAAAACGAAAAAAATCCGGCTGCCGCCGTGGATGATGAGCTGGGTCTCATGGCGGTATTGAACTCTATCGGCGACGTTAAACTGTTTCTCCGCCACCTGACCCGCAGTGCGGTCCGGGCCAATTCGTTCATGACCCTGGAAGACATCTCGGACACCCTGACCGGAGGCGACTATGGAGGCACGGCCACAGGCAGTTCAACCAAGACGCCGATGCTCAAATTTTTTGCCCGGCTGGGAGGCATACGGGTGGAATTCATCATCCACACCAATCGCTCCTACCTCAACTACTGCTATCAACGCGACGTGGCCCACGATGAATACGAAGTAAAGAGGATCATCGACTCCGGGGTGGCTGAATTTCTCTTCCCCTTCGACATCTACCACCTGGACATGGCCACCATACGTGAACAGCAAATCCGCCGTTTCAGAAAACAGATCGAGGAATGCTGAGGACAACCTGCCGGATAACCAGGCCGTCACGGACACTGTCCTGGTTCCAGGGTGTCGTCGACTCGACCCTGCGCGAGGGCGAACAGACCCCCGGGGTGCACTTTTCCCCAGACCAGCGCCTTGCGATCGTCTGCCAGCTGGCAAAGGTCGGGATCGAGGAGATCGAACTTGGCATCGCCTCGGCCAGGAACACCGATCTTCCAGGATTCATCGGCCGGGTCAGAGAGCGCATCGGCCGACAGGGCCGCCTGGCTCTCTGGTGCCGCTGCCGCCGGGAGGATATCGACTTCGCCGCGATCTGCGCCCCAGACGTTCTTTCCCTCTCCATTCCCGCCTCGGACCTCCATATAAAGGAGCGGTTGCAAAAAGACCGGTCCTGGATTCTCAGAACCCTTGATGAATCCATCGCAAGGGCCCTCAAGAACGGAGTACCATTCGTTTCCGTCGGTCTCGAGGATGCCACCCGGGCCGACGAGACATTTCTGTATAAGCTGGTACAGGTTGCGCAACAGAGCGGGGCCCAAAGGATCCGCCTGGCCGACACCGTGGGTATCTGTTCCCCGGCCGGGATCGCCGACCTGGTCCGGAAGATCGGAAAAACGAGCAGCCTGGCCCTGGGCGTCCATACCCACAACGACTTTGGCATGGCCACTGCCAACGCCATAGCTGCCCTGGAAGCCGGGGCATCCTGGATCGACGCCACGGTACTGGGCCTTGGTGAACGAGCAGGAAACTGCCGGCTTGAAGAAGCCATCGGTTTTCTCAGCCTGCAGAAAGGTCTCAAACGCTATCGCACCATCGAGCTTCGCCCCCTCTGCATGCTGGTCAGCAGAGCCGCCGGCGCCACCATCTCCCCGGATCACCCTGTGGTCGGCGAAGAAATCTTCACCTGTGAAACCGGCCTTCACCTGCACGGTCTGGCCAGAAATCCAGTCATGTACGAACCCTATGATCCGGTCATGGTCGGCGCCCGGCGGGACCTGCGCTTCGGGCGCAAGATCGGACGCCGTGCCCTTGCCAGCCATCTCCAGACCCTTGGCCGCCAGATGGACGACAATGAACTCGAAGAGTTGCTCCACCAGTTGCGCAGCGGCGCTATCGACCTGCCAACAACCCGGAAACCATGCAAGTGATCACTGGCGATCACCGGTTATCAGAAAACGCTCCTTATCTTGTCCACCATCTCGGCTGAGGGTGAGCAGTACACATAGGCCCCATCCATGGTCGACCATTCTCCCGTCATCTTTCCAAGTTTTTTGTGATGCAGGACCAGCCTGTACTGGATCTGTCCATCATTGCGGTCATGATAAATGGTCTTGGACGCGACCGGATCACCGATGGCAGGAGACAGGGCCAGCCCCTTCCGGTCATGATACACCTTGTTGAATCGCTTGTATTTCAGCTCCACACTCACCCTGGCTATACCAAGATCAGCAAGCTCTTCCAGATCCGCCTCTGCCTCCACGACCATTGGGGTCACCGGAGCGGCCAAGGTAACAGCCATCAGCTCTCCAGTCCGCCAACCTGGAGCGTCCGGAAAAATGTACCCTCCCCTGATGCTCCACTGCACCGCATACTGGTAGCTCTGGGCATCGTCTCCCATGCGGGCGTAGGTGAGAGTCGCTGTCTGCCCGTTCTGTTCCAGGTACTTCCTGTCAATGGTCACCTCATCTATGAAGGGACGCTGTCCCTCTCGGGGGACCCGCACCTGGATGGTGGCATAGTTGACCACATTCTTGAATATGTCATAGGTCTCGTTGTCTATGACAAAACGCATCTCCCTGCGCTGGAAAAAGGGATCATCCAGGTTTACCTCAGCTACCAGCTTTGGATCATTCTTGAACTTCTTGTACCACCCCCCGACATTCCCGGTCATGGAAAAATACTCATACCGGGCAATGCTCTTTTTGAGCCAGAGGGTCTGCTTGGATTTTCTGGTGATATCCTTCCGCTTGAGCATGGTATAGGTGTACTTCCTGGCAGATGCAGCCTCTCTGCGCCTGACATCCTCCCTGTTCTTGGCATCCTTGCCACTATCTTCATTCCCTGCTGTTTCCTCAGATGGTGGAGTCCCAAAACGCCTCTGCATATCAAAGAAAGATTCCAACACCAGCTTATAAAGACCGCTCTCCACAACCTCTTTGTCTGCCTCAGGCACATGCTGGTTATATTCAAAGGTGACCACTCCACTCTCCTTGAGAAAATCAACAAAATTGCGCTGTTCCTTCTCTGTCAGGCTGACCACCTCATTCTTGGAGCTTACATTGAAGATACTATACCATTTGGGATTCCAGTAATATTTACGCTTGGTCTTCTTCTCTCGGGTATGGGTATATTCCTCCTGAATAGTGTTAAAGGTTTCATAATCTATTGTAACCTTGATATCATAAGCCGGGAGCTTGACCACATACTTGAGATCAAACACCACAGAAATATCCGATGTAGGCATTTCCAGGCTCTTGGCCAGCAAGGTAGCCCCGTAAGAATCCAGTCTGGCAGCCGCTGCCACCTTCTGCCCCTCCATGACAGGGGCTTTGCCGCTGGTTACCAGGTTTGATGTAAAACCTCCCTTGTCGTTCAGGACAGCAGAGACGATGTAGAAACTGTTGCCTTCAGCCTCCACCTCCAGGGGTACGGCTCCTTTGAGCACAGCGCCTGGTACCATCTTCCGCAGGGCCATCTTCAATTCCTGCTTCTCTTTTGGAGTCAGCCCATATTCCGCCAAAAAGTGGATTATTGCCCCGTCAACCCCGCCTGCCTCCCTGGTCTTGTCTGTAACGAACCGGATCAGTGAAAATTTCGGCACCCCGTCCGGCCCCCTTGCAACCCTTGGACTGGTGGGAAGATAGTAATAATTTTTTGATGGACGATTTGGATCATTGGTGGCAGCAGGAAAACAGCGCACAACATTGCCATTCTTCAGGGTGATGTCTATGTGTTTGCCATACTGAATCCCACCAATTTCCTTTACAGCATCCCTGGAAGGCACAGTTGGCACCTTCTGTATCAGGGTTTTGTCTATCTTTGCGGGTTTCAACTTACCGATATCAAACTTCGGTGCTGCTGAAGAGTGTTTGGGACAGATGAAGCAGATGAACAGAAGCAAAAAGATAAAACTGAAAAGGCGGATCCTTCTTGTCATAACCTTCCTCCTATTATTAACCAGCCGTTCTATTGCTGTTCAGGTGGTATCAATACCAGGTATGATCCATCCAACGCCTGCCATTCTCCCTGAACCGGGTTGCCCCTGGCAGGATACCAGTTGACCCTGTACTCCACAGGATTACCCGGATCGTGGAAAAGGACCGCCCTGTTTATGGATTCCGCATCAGAGGCGCGCATCACTGCTATCCGCTGCCTTTTTTCCCGGCCAAAGACCTTGTACCTTGCCTCCAGCATGGCACTGCGGATTCCGGCGTCCTGAAAAAGGAACCGGTCAGCATCCACCTCAAGATCCAGCCGGTTCAGGGGCGGAGCCAGGGTAATGATAGGGTCGCTTGAAGAAATCCACTCATCCTCATCCTTTGGTACCTTTATCTTGTGGCGTCCCTGGATACTCCAGGTCACCCGGTAG
Organism: Desulfolithobacter sp.; assembly: GCF_054025815.1. NCBI lineage: Bacteria > Pseudomonadati > Thermodesulfobacteriota > Desulfobulbia > Desulfobulbales > Desulfobulbaceae > Desulfolithobacter > Desulfolithobacter sp. The sequence goes on from NZ_JBPMMS010000014.1 coordinate 114,135, forward strand.
CCATAGTTGAGCCACTGATCCGTGTCTTCACCCAGACGTGGATACCGCCAGGACTTGGTGAGCTCTCCCTTCCGTATATCTTCACGGGTGAAAATTATCTCCCCGGTGGCGACCGGATGCCGGGCATATCTCTTCCTGACAGTAACACCGGCAAAATTCATTATACCCTCGAATGCACCGGAATACTCACCATCTATGCGAAAATATATATCCCTCTTCTGAAAGGCAGGATCTGCCAGATTCACCACCCTGAACATCTCCGGATTGTCCTTGAAGACCTTATAGAGCCCTGAGATGTTGCCAGAGGTGTTCACCGGCACCCTGATCACTGCGCGTCGGGTAAGATTGATGCTGAAGACAGCACGGTTGATATCCTCGCGCTTTTTCAGCACATACTGGTTATCGGTATAGTATTTCTGATCACCTGTGGAAGTGAAGAGCCTGGCAAGCCATCCCTTTTTCTGCCTTCCCTTTATCTGGCCCGGCTCCACTGCCTTCTCCTTTTCCGGAATGGCAGTAAAGCCGGTCTTCTGGTCGAAAATTATCTCCGTCAGTTTTGCGCTCACCATATCCACCAGGGACTGCATGGCCTTGTTGGCCTTGTCCTCAGGAAGACGGTCCAGCACCTCTATCTCTATGGTCCCGTTACGCACCAGCTCATCGAATATATCCCTCAACTGCCTTCGAGTATATTCCTGCTGGACATTTCTGACCTGGGAGAAGTGTTTATAGACAGTGTTGATATCTGCATGGATCCGTGCCCGGAATGATGGCAGCACCGCCTCGTAATATGCGCTGATGGCAACGGAAACGTCAGAGGTGGGCTTGGTCAGGGAGTCCCAGAGCAGGGTGGCACCCTGTGGAGACAGCACTGCTGCTACTGCAGCCTTTGAGCCAGGGGATACAGGGGCCTTGCCACTGGTTATCAGCCGTGAGGTAAAACCCTTTTCAGTCAAAGTGGCGGAGACTATGCGAAATCCGCCATCCTCCTGGAGCAGGGGTACTGCACCTCTTAATTTGGCCCGGCCATCCACCTTTTTCAGCTCCTCCTCAAGGGCCTCCAGCTCATCTTGAGGAAGGGTGAATGCAACAAGCATGTGGAGCAGACCGCCGCTGGTATCCCCCTTGGGATCAACAAACTTGACCATGGTTATCTCAAGGCCGCCATCCTTACGGGTGGCCACCCTGGGATAAGGGGGCAGATAGTAATAGCTATGGGGATCTGACGCATCCTGAAGAAGACGGATACCATTTATCTCAAGCTGTCCGGACTCGTAGTTTACCAGGGCATCTGCCTGGCTATGGATCAACAATGAGACAGAAACGAAACAGAGTACAAAAAATATGAAACCTGGAGCTTTTCTATCCATTTCTACACCTCCTGACCTGGAAGCTCATCCCAGTAGAGGATGTTTCCTTTCACCGGTACGGCCTGGGATTCCACACGTTTGCCACCCTTCAGAAACCAGGTTATCCGGGCTGTAGCAGTCTCTCCCTCCAGCTCTTCGGGAAAATCCACGATCATGGAAGGTGCTGTGCCACGGTTTCTTACTGTAACGGTTGTGGTGAGCTCCTTGCCATTCACCCGGCTGGTTATGGATACCACTGCATGGCGCACTCCTGCCCTGGAAAGGGTGGCGCCCTGCCCCTCAATTGAGATGGTGCGGTAACGGAAAGGTGGCTGAAGGGCCAGCATGGATGAGCTGGTGGTAAGCCACGGAGAACGGATCTCAACACCACCATGAAAGGACCAGAGGACCTTGTAGTGATAGTTCAGCCACTCCTGCCTGTCATCATCCCCTTTCCAGCCATATATCATGGTAAAGAGATTGCCCTTTTTACTGAAGGACTCAGGGGTGATGACCACCTCATCGGTTGTAAGCTTGCCGGACTGATGCCTCTTTCTCATCTGTACCGTAACGAAATTGATATGCCTGCTGAAGGTGCCGAAGTCCTGTCCATCCAGTGAAACCAGTATCTCACGCTGCTTGAAGACAGGATCATCTATATTCACTGCCCTGAACACCTTGGGATCATGCCCCCACATGGCGTAGAGATTGCCTATATTCTCTGCCATGGCAAAGGCCTGGGTCTCAGTGCGGTAATGGTTCATGTGATAGACCATCTTGCCGCTCCTCTTGATCTTCCTGAGCCTGTAACTGGCTACCAGTGAAAATCCGGGCTTGCCGGGTTTGCGGGACTTGATAACCCGTTTAATTCTCTTCTTGGGCCTTTTTTTCTTTTCGCTGTTTTTGGCATGGAGCTCTTTTCTTTTTCCGGGCTCATCCTTGACAGAGGGCTTTCCGCCCTTCTTTTTGACAACCTTTTTTTCCTTTTTTCCCTTTCCTTCCTTACCGGCTGCTGCAGCGGATTTTTCTCCGGACTTTTTCTTGCCTGTTCCAGCGGTCTGCACCTCTCCACTGCCGCTCCCGCCAGGTTTGCCGGTGCCATCTTTCATAATTGGCAGAGTTGGCAGCCCCTGGCCCTTTTCTGAATCTGCCGATTCACTGCCCCCCATCTTTCTGACAAGGAAGGTCTGGCGGCTCTC
>NZ_JBPMMS010000015.1:0-90209 GCF_054025815.1 Desulfolithobacter sp.
CCGTCTTTCCATAGGTTGTCAGTGTGTTGCGTTTGCCCCTTATATTGCAAGCGGGGGGCCAGATTGCAGGCAGAGAGGATTTTTTAATGTGTCTCGCTGGTAACTATTTGAAACCGTAGTGTAATTTTTTTAGAGGCTGTGGATGAATGGCGTAGGGTCGGTATGGATGTGGCGCGGGGGTGTTGCGCATGGTGCGCAACACAACTGTAGCATGCAACACTGTTGCTGTGTCGCATGCTACAGTTGTGTTGCGTTAGTCGCTGATGTTGTAGCGCCGCATTCTTCGATAGAGGGTGGAACGGTCGATGCCAAGCAGGCGGGCAGCCTTGGACTTGTTGCCTCCTGCCTGCTTGAGCGCAGCCCTGATTTTTTCTTCAGGCCTCGCTGGAGTTGTGGCATCCCCCGGGGAGGCGGGGTGCTGCTTTTGCACTGAGAGTGTTGCGGGTGGTTCTTCCAGGGAGGCAAGAGGCAGTGAGGCCTCATTGTTACGGATTTCTGAGGGCAGGTGTTCCAGCGCCATGGTCTCACCGGTACAGAGGACGCAGCCACGCTCGATTACGTGTTTGAGCTCGCGTACATTTCCGGGCCAGGAATAATGCACCAGGGCCTCCATGGCCTGGTCTGAAATGCCACTGATATTGTGGCCCAGTTTTTCCTGGAAACTTTTGAGGAAGTGGTTGGCCAGCATGGGAATCCCCTCTTTTCTGGCTCGCAGGGGGGGCAGGTTGATCTCGATAACGCGAAGGCGATAATAGAGGTCCTCGCGGAACTCGCCCCTGGCGACTTTTTCCCGCAGGTCGGCATTGGTCGCGGCTATAACCCGCACATCAACCTGGATCGGCTGGTCCTGGCCCACGGGGTAGAACGTTCGTTCCTGGAGAAACCTCAGAAGTCTCAGTTGCATGCGGGGAGAGATATCGCCAATCTCATCCAGAAACAGAGTGCCGCCTTCGGCCTGGAGGATCCGGCCCTGGCGGTTTTTTTCCGCCCCGGTGAACGCGCCTCTGCGGTGGCCAAAGAGTTCGCTCTCAAGGATATCCTCGGGGATCGATGCGCAGTCGACTTTGATCAAGGGTTTGTCGCGGCGAAGACTTTCCGCATGCAGCGCTTCGGCAGCCAGCTCCTTGCCGGTACCAGACTCTCCGGTAATGAGCACTGTGGTATCCACACGCCCTACGTTTTCAATCAGGTTGTACACCTCCTGCATGGCCTGGCTGTGGCCAACGTAGCCATGAAATGAATCACGTTGCTTGCCGTGATCCGGTGGGGGAGTGTTGGTGATGTCGCGCGCAACAAGGACGATGCCTGTAAAGGAATGACCATTGGGCTGTATTGGTGCGGCGTTGAGGCTCAGGACTTTGTGTTCTCCATCATGGAGCTGGCATTCGATCCGGTGTTCACGAACCTCTTTCCTGGTTTCAAGAACCCTTTTTGCGTCCTCCAGACAGGCTTTTCCAAGTGGCCCTGTCACTCCGTACAAGCTGGTCGGCAGTTTGCCGTCGGGTGCTGCTGCAAGCATGCATTTCCTGGCCGTGTCATTGACCTGAACGATATTGAGTTCCGTATCAACGGTAACCATGCAATCCTGGACAGAGCGGAAAACCGCTTCCAGGTACTTGCGGTACTGTTCGTTTTCAGTAATGAGTCTTTCTTTTTCTTTCTGCAGCCATCGGTGGTTGAGGGCCTGGCGGGTAAAGTGGAGCAAGGTGTCCTTGTTGACCGGTTTGGGGATATAATCAAAGGCACCCAGGCGGACCGCCTTGGCCGCTGATTCCAGGTTGGGAAAACCGGTAACCATGACCACCGGGCAGTTGATGTTCATTTTCCTCAACCGGCTTAGCAGTTCGGTGCCGCTCTCTCCAACCAGGACAATATCGCTGATGACCAGGTCTGGTTTCTGTTTTTTCACTGCAGCCAGGGCTTCACGGATATTGGTGGCTGTGGAGATATTCTGGTATCCAGCCCGGGTCAGAAAGATTTCAAAGGTCATCCGGATGGATTCCTCATCGTCAACAATGAGGATGTGGGCCAGCTTCTTGTCGTTGTCAATCATGTTGTATCGTTATCCTCCTGTTGAAGCGCTCTATGGAGGCTGGCGGCCACCGGCAGGTCAACCGTTACAGTGGTATACTGGTGCAGGACAGAGTCAATTCGCAGGGTTCCTTCATGGTCTCTTATGATACCATGGCTGATGCTGAGGCCGAGACCGGTCCCGTCCCCTGCCGGCTTGGTGGTGAAGAAGGGAAGTATGATTCTGTCGAGAAGACCCTGAGGGATACCGGTGCCCAGGTCTTTGATGGTGACCCGGACAAAGATGCCAAGTTCATTTGTAACCGTAGCACATTTGATAGTGATTTTTTTGTCCGGTGAGGGGCTGGAGTAGCGCTGATTCAGCGCATAGCGGCTGTTGCTGAGAAGGTTGAAGAAAACCTGCTGCAGTTTCTGGCTGTTACCGATAATATCGGGCAGGTTGTCTTCGTATCTTGTTGAAATTGCAATAGAATCCTTTTTCAGTTGGTGCTGGATAAGGGCAAGGCAGTTGTCCAGGACGTCCTTGATATTCAGGGGCTCCCGTTCGCTGCCTCCTGTGCGGGCAAAGGAGAGCAGCTTGGAGGTGATGGAGGCGATGCGTTCGCCCTCCCGGACAATGCGGCCAAGAATCTCCTTTTCCTCGGGGTTTTCAGCCTCGTCGAGCAGGAGCTGGGCAAAGTTTATGATGCCGTTGATGGGATTGTTCACCTCATGGGCAACCCCGGCAGCCAGCTCGCCAATAGATGCCAGCTGAGCGGTTCGGTAATACTCCACCTTGCGGGCTTCTTCTCCGGACAGCTCCCTGGCGATAAGGAGAAAGGAGGAAACGTCACCGTTTTCGTCCAGGGATGGTGCAATAGAGAGCAGGTAATCGCCGAAGAGCCCCGGAAGCCGGGTCTCCATAATTCTGGACGTCTTGGCGGTCAGAAGGAATTCTTCCAGGGGGCAGCGGATATGGGGCAGGCGGCCTCCATGAATGATATAGCAGATTCCCTTGTTGATGATTTCCTCAAGTGGTCTGCGGGAGGCCTTTGCAGCAGCCTGGTTGGCAGCAGTGATGATCCCGTCTGGCCTGACAATGAACAGGGGATATTCAAGTGTCTCGCAGATTTGGTCCCAGCCTTTCTCCATGTATTACAGACCTCGGTAAGTTTTTGTGATGACCATCCAATTTCAGAAAATGGCTGATCAGGAAGATAACTCGCATATCGACAGAGCTGCCGGACAAGACTGATTCTCTCACTGCTGCTCTTTGGCATGTGCTTTTCTCTGGATTCAGCGGTGTTGTCCTTTTCTTCACTGATGCTGAGTTTCGGAGGTAATCAGAAAAGTATTTATTTTTTTATTTTTTGAACTCAGATCGTTGTCCGATTTTTTCAAATTACCACATTGTGTTGAAAGGCAAAAGCATGAATGTCAGACCGTTTGTGCCTGTCAGGGGGATCATTGAAGTTTTCTGGTCTCGCTGCGTTCAAAGAGCTGTCGTACACCGTGTTGCCTCTCTTTTTCCGTAATAACTCTTGCCGCTTCTTCCTCGCTGATGCCCAGGGTCCTGGCCACCGCGGAAATATTATAACAGGGTTCGCCATCGGCGGTGAATCCTTCCGGCTTCAGCTCAGGAAAACATTCTGCTGTGGCATGGCCTGCCGCCTGCTGCAGCAGCTGGCGTATCTCGGGTGGACCATGGAGCAGCAGCCATTCCACGGCTTCGGCCCAAGTCCTGGAGTCAACGGTCGGATGCTGAAGGATTTCCATTGCCGTCTGCAGAGTCCATTGTTCTTTGAAGTCTTCCATCGGTTCATTCCTTTGAGTGGTTTGTCATCGACATGTTTTTGCGTCTATAGCATACCTGGGACAGGATGGTAGATTTTTTTTTGGGGGTCAAATCACAACGGTCGGGCCACCGGCCAGGCCATTTCCTTCCTGCGCCCGCAGCAGGAGGAAGAGGGTGCGACTTGCCGGAAAACCCTGGCAGTGTAGGTTGTTTCCGTAGAAGATACTGGCGTGACGGAGTGGTATATGGTATAGAACTGCATACGTTTTAGTCGACATTATGGGTTGTTGGTTGATGATTGGGCGACGTGACGATGTCGCGGTTTCTGCTGTCCTGAAGGATGGATTACGGAGCATTCATGGTGCTGTTTTCGCGTTGGCTTCCGGTGCTGATGGGTCTTGTTATGCTGGCCTCCGTTTGCCGCGGCGAAACGTATACCGTCTACACCGAAGACCTGCCTCCGGTTCATTACCTCGAAAACAACCGGGTCACCGGCATTGCCACGGAAATAGTACGGGAAATATTCCGCCGGGCCGGCATGGATCCGAGAATAGAGATTTATCCCTGGAAACGGGCCTATCATATGGTCCTGAAAAATCCGGGCACCTTTATTTATACCATCAACCGTACCCCCCGGCGTGAAAAGCTCTTCAAGTGGATAGGTCCTATTCTTTCCAAGCGGACAATGCTCTACAAGTTCAGGGACCGCCGAGACATTGTCATTAACAGTGTGGATGATCTCAAGCAATACACCACCGCTGTGATCCTCGGCTATGCCCTGACCCAGAAGCTTCAGGCCCTTGGTTTCGAGGACGGCCATGAGTTGATCATCACCAAGAACAAGAAAGCACAGATGCGGGTATTTCTCAGTGGCCGCGCCGACCTCATAACCGGCAATGAGTACACCATCTTCAATGCCCTCAAGGCAGAGGGGATTTCTCCAGATGTGCTCGAGCCGGTCCTGCTGATGAGCGAAAAAGGTTACTACCTTGCGGCAAACATTGATACTGACGATGTCGTTGTTCAGCGGCTCCGGGAGGCCAATGATAAGCTGCAGCAGGATGATTTCGATTTCATTCGAAAGACTATCGACGCTTTTATGCAAAGGTGACAGTCCTGTTCCCAGTTGACCCATAGTGCCCTGCATATCCTGTTCCTGCTGGAATCCTGCCTCATGTTTTTTTAAATTTTTGATTACCATCGGAACTCAGTACTGGTGCGGAAAAGGATAACCTTGCCTTGCTCTTGCAACTATTTGTCAGGGATACCTGTGAGAGGTGTTTTTTTCTGTCTCTGTAAGATTTGCGATATAATCTGTGTCGGTTTGGCCTTTTTCTGAATTTTGACGGTAATCACAAAAAAAATCTTCAAGACAACCCTTGCTATCACGATTCTCCATTTACGGAATCTTCAAACCTGACCGGATTGCCCGGCAGCTTATCATTTACATTATCCTGTGCAGCTCGGTTATCACCGTGCTCGGGACAGGACTGCAGCTTTTCCTGGACTATCGCCAGGATATTTCAGGCATCAATCGATATTTTGACCAGATAGAGCAGGGGTATCTCCGCGGTATTGCGCAGAGCGTCTGGGTCATGGACGATACTCAGGTTCTGCTGCAGCTCGATGCCATCAGCCAGGGACCTGACATTGTCTATGCCGTGATCATCATGGATGGAAAACCTCGTTGGGTTCATGGCCAACCTGGTGGAAGGCGCACCGTGGTCCGGACGTATCCTCTCAGGTATGTCCAGCATGGTCGGCAAGAGATTATCGGCAGTCTCAAGGTCGCCGCCAGCCTCGATAATGTCTACAGCCGTCTGGTTCGCCGGGTTATTGTCATCCTGGCCACCAATGGCCTGAAAACCTTTCTGGTCGCCGCCTTTGTCATCATCCTCTTTCAGCGTCTGGTTACCCGCCATCTCTCTCATATGGTGGAGCATCTTCAAAATCTTCAGATACACCGCCCTGTCCCCCCTCTGCGTCTGGACCGGAAAACCAGCAAGCATCCCGATGAGCTGGATCAGATGGTTTCCATGATGAATTCCATGCAGGAACGCAGCTACAGGACATACACCTCGCTTCGTCAGAGCGAGGAGCGGCTAAGACTCTTTTTTGATGCCACCGAGGAGGGGATTGTCGGTATCAACCAACAGGGCATCTGTGTGTTTGTGAATAAAGCCTTTGTTGAAATTTCCGGCGTCAGGAACCAGGAGGATGTCCTGGGAAAGGATATACGTTCTATCCTGCGCTGTGGTTATGCTGGAGAGTCGGACAAAGATCCCCTTGAGGAACTGGTGTTCCGGGCCATTGCCGAGAAACACTCCTGTGCCGACAATGACTGTCAGCTTCAACGGCAGGATGGCTCCTCGATTTTTATTTCACTTCGATCCTATCCTGTTTTTTCCGGATCCTCCTGTACCGGAGCGGTGGTCTTTCTGGCTGATATCAGCGAACAGGTGAAGCTGCAGCAGGAGGCCAGGCTCTTGAGCGCCGCGGTCCGGTATGCCCCTCTTTTTGTCGTGGTTGCGGACCGGAAAGGGCTGGTCGAATATGTCAATCCATGGTTTGAACGGGTGGTGGGATACGAGAGCGAGGCTGTGGTGGGGCGGCGGCTCTATTTTCTTGGCAATGACGCGGAGAACCGGGATCTGTATCGGCAGATGCGGCGGCAAGTACTGGGTGGACGTTTCTGGCATGGTTTTTTTCAAATTCGAACCAGGCAGGGCCAGGTGCTCCAGGTCGAGGCCGTGGTGGCACCGATCCGCAGTGATAATGGCTCCATCAACCGGATTGTTTACCTGGCCAGGAATGTGACCCGGGAGATGGAACTGAAGGATCAGCTCAACCATGCCCAGAAGATGGAGGCCATCGGTCGACTTTCGGCGTCGGTGGCCCATGAGTTCGGCAATCCCCTGCTCGGGATCCGATTTGCCATAAAGGATATCCTCCAGGCCACCAATCTTGATTCCAACCAGCGCCAGCTCATGGAACTGGCACTGGCCGAGTGCGATCGGCTTAAAACTCTGATTCGCGATCTTAAGCAGTTCAACCGGCCGTCCAGCGGGCTGAGAAAATCAGTTGCCATTCATGAGGTCCTTGATAAGGTACTGCTGTTTCACGGCAAGTATATAAAGACCAGCGGCGTCAAGGTGGAGAAACATTACGCCCCGGACCTGCCCGAGGTTTTCGTTGTCGAAGATCAGATGATCCAGGTTTTTGTCAACCTGGTTATGAACGCCATGGATGCCATGACCGATGTGGGTGGCACCTTGAGAGTGGCTACGGCCTGGCATGGCCAGGACATGATCGAAGTCTCGATTTCTGATACCGGGATTGGTATTGACCCCCGTTATGACCGCGAGATCTTTGAGCCCTTTTTCAGTACCAAGTCTGAAGTCGAAGGCATTGGTCTGGGCCTGGCCGTGTCGTACAGTATTGTCAAGGAACATGGCGGTGATATCAGTTTTACGTCTCGGCCGGGGCAGGGGACAATCTTTACCGTAACCCTGCCGCTGTCGGACCGGACCAGAACCAACCACGATTCATGAACAAACTAAACATACAGGGACCGCGTCGCTTTCAACCGCATCCACGGGATACAGATTACATGAAACTGGCCCTTGATGAGGCCGGTGTCGCCCTGGCCGAGGGTGAATTCCCGGTGGGCTGCGTACTGGTGACAGACGACAATGTCCTGGCCCGTGGACATCGTCGCAACAGCCGGGGCGAGAGACGCAATGAGATCGACCATGCCGAGGTGGTCACCCTGCGGCGGTTGCTTGAGAAAAAACCGGACATCGACCTTGGCCGGGTCACTCTTTACAGTACCATGGAGCCTTGTCTCATGTGTTATGCCACCATGCTGCTCTCCGGTATCCGGCGTTTTGTCTGGGGGTATGAGGATGTGATGGGCGGCGGGACCTGTCTGGAGCTCAACCATTTGCCGCCACTCTATGCCGCAATGAAGGTGGAGCTTGTTCCCGGAATACTGCGGGCCGAGAGCATGGCCCTTTTTCAGCAATTTTTCAAGGAGCACGATTACTGGCAGGGCAGCTTCCTGGCCAGTTATACCCTTTCGCAATTCAGCGAGGAACGATGATGATCATTGAACCCAGAGCCAGGACGGTGCAGTTCAAGCCAGGGGAGCGCAACGTTTTTCTGCACCTGCTCACCGCCTGCAACCTTTCCTGCTGTCACTGCTATATCAATTTATCCCAGCATGGAACCGCCATGTTGGGTCGGGACCAGGCCGTTACCTGGCTTAAACTCTTTGCCCGTCCGGCACAGGAGACCAATCTTGTTTTGCTTGGCGGCGAGCCTACCATGCATCCGGAGCTGGCCTCGATTATCCGGGCGGCCAAGATGATGCGTTTTGCAGTGACCGTGGACTCCAACGGTTTCCTGTTCCACGACCTGCTCGAGCGGGTGGCACCCGACGAGCTGGATTTTCTCAGTTTCAGTCTCGATGGACCGGATCCGTCGATCAACGACCCGATCCGTGGTGAGGGTGTCTTTGCCACCTGCACGGAAAATCTGCAGAAAGCCGGTCTAAAAGGGTTTCGTACCAGTGTGATCTATACGGTTTCCGCTCTCAATATCGAACACCTGCACCGGATGCCTGAACTGCTGGCTTCCCTCGGGGTTCAGCGGTTTTTTATTCAGGTGATCGGTCTGCGGGGTAAGCCTGCCACCGGCGCTCCTGACCCGACCACTGGCTGGCAGGTGGATCCCCGGCAATGGTTGACCGTGGTGCCGGAAGTTGCCGCCCATGCCGCACGATTGGGGATACATGTCACCTTTCCCAAGGTTTACCTCGACCCGGAGGAAGGTTTCGAGTGTGCTGGCCTGGTGGCGGAAAATTTTTTCATCTTCCCCAACGGCCGGGTCTATCGCTGTCCATTGTGCGAAGATTATCCGGTCCATTCCATGTGTATTGAAGACGACCGGCTGATCCGCCGCCATGGCCTCAATGAAGACCGTTTTTTTACTCTCAATATTCCAGAAGGGTGCGTGATGAATAAACTCCTGCAACCCGATAACATAGACTACCTTCCGGACGGACGACCCAGGCATCGTATCTCCTGTTGTCTGCTCAAGCAGGAAATGGAACCCTGTGTCTGACCCTGATTGTTGCCAAAATCGCCATTCAACCCATACCGACTGTCCATCCATGAATACACCAAGCGAAGCCATTGATCTGGAAGAGTTGTACCGCCGGGCAGTGGACCTGCACCAGGCAGGAGACTGTGCCTCCGCTGCCGACCTCTACGAACAACTGCTTGGAATGATACCGCAGGCCGCGCCTGTGTACTACAACCTGGGTCTGGCGCGCTATGAACTTGAGCTGTACCGGGAGGCGGCCGAAGCCTTTCACCGGGCGGTGGAGCTGAATCGGGAGGATGTGGACTCCTGGTATAACCTGGGCCTGGCTTTGAAACAGTGCCATGAGTTTTCCCGGGCCGAAGAGGCCTATCTCAAGGCGCTGGCTCTGCATCCGAAGGATGCAGAGGTCTTGTACAACCTGGCCTGCTGTTACAAGGACAGCGATCAGATGTCACTGGCCATGGATGTTTATGAACACCTGATAGAGCTGAAGCCGGATCATGTCTCCGGCCTCAATAACCTGGCCTATCTGAAGCATCTTCACGGCCATTTCGAGGAGGCCCGGAAGCTGTATGGTCTGCTCCTTAAGTTGCAGCCAGATCATCCCTCAGCCCGGCACATGTTCGGGGCACTCAGTGGCGATAATCCCGGATCCGCGCCCAGGGAGTATGTCCGGGATCTTTTTGACCAGTATTCGGATAATTTCGAACAGCATCTGGTGCTGGATCTGGGCTATGACCTGCCGCTGAAAATGAGGGCGGTGTTTGACCGCTTTGATGGGCGCCGGAGCCACTATGAGCTTGGTCTGGACCTTGGCTGCGGCACCGGCCTTGCCGGTATGGCGTTCCAGGGAGTCTGTTCCCGTCTGGACGGGATTGATCTTTCGGAGAAAATGATAGTGATGGCCCGCAAAAAAAGGATATATCAGCATCTTCATGTGGGGGATATCGTCGAGTACCTCCGGTCCGTGGATGTCTGCTACGATCTTTTTCTGGCCGCCGATGTTCTCATCTACATGGGTGCTCTGGATGAGTTTTTTCAGGTTCTGGCGGGCCGGGCCCGGCCCGGTGGTCTGTTCCTTTTTTCCACCGAGTACCTGGAGAAAGGGGAGTGGAAACTACAGCCAAGTGGCCGTTATGCCTATCATCCCGAGTATATCAGAAAAGTCGGCGAACAGACCGGGTGGACAGTGGCCTGCCGGGAAGATGTCCCCACCCGCAAGGAGCGGCACCAGTGGATCCGTGGCAATGTGTTTGGCCTGATCAGGAGGGGGTAACAGTACGGTTTACCAGAGTTTTTTTATTTTTTGTTTTTGCCAAAAACTTTTCCTGCCATGATTCCGGCTTCATAGAGGCCGAAAAGCGGAAAGGCGAGCAGGACCGTGGCAGTCGGCTCGCCAGCGGTGAGAAGGAAGGACAGGATGACGATGGCGAGGTAGAAATATTTGCGTTTGGCCTTGAAATGTTCCCTTGGCACCAGCCCGGTTCGGGCGGCCATGACCATCAGAAAAGGAATCTCGAAGGCGATGCCAAAGGCCATGACCATCCGGGCGACAAAGGTGAGGTAAAGTCCCAGTTTGGGCATGGGCTGGAGGTTGTCTCCGGCATAACTCATGAAAAAAATCAGGGTGCGCGGCAGCACGACAAAATAGGCGAACAGTCCGCCTATGACAAAGAGCATGGTGGCCCAGATGATGACCTGGCGGGCGATACGTCTTTCATGGTCCAGCAATCCAGGGGCCACAAACATCCACAGTTGATAGAGGATCACCGGCGAGCTGAACAGCAGGCCGACCATGAAGGACAGCTTGAGATAGGATATAAAGGCTTCGGTCAGTTTGGTGTAGACCAGCCGCTGGAGGTCGGGGTAGGCATGAAAGAGAGGCTGCATGCAGAAACCGGCCAGTTCGTCTATGAAGAGATAGCTGATCACCGTGGTGACGCCGATGGCCAGAAAGCAACGGATGAGTCGCTGGCGCAACTCCCTGTGGTGGGGGGCGAAATGTTCGAGCGCTGCGATCATGCAGGTTGGTCAGGGGTGGTTTTGTCTGCTTTGTTGCGTTGCCGGGGCATGTCAGCGGCGATTTCAGGCTCCCTGGCCGCGGGTTCACTGTCGGGACCCTGCTGATCTCCCGCGTCGACGTCCGCCTTGTCCTTCACTGGCGCGTCACCGGGCGGGGTCAGGGCATCGGCTTCCCAGGGCCGTTGTTCCACCGGCTGAAGGTCGATTACTTCCACATCTTCCGCCTTCGGGGTTTCCGGTTCAGGACGTTTCCAGGTTTGGGTCTCGTTGTCAAGCAACTGCTCCTGCAGCTCGGCGGTGGTTTTTTTCAATTCGCCGTGGACTTCCCCCAGCACCTCGCTTTCCTCGGTCAGGCTCGCCTTAACTTCATTCATGGTCTTTTTCAGCTCAAAGACCCCCTTGGCAAGGGACCGGGCCAGGTCCGGCAGCTTGTCAGGCCCCACCACGATGAGGGCCACTGCCAGGATCACGATCATTTCAGGAAGTCCGATGCCAAACATATCTATCCGGATTCAGAAGTCAGAGGTCAGGGCCATCGCCTGGAACAGCTTCCGTCTTCTCTGTGGAAGCGTACGTTTTGTTTGAGCCGGACCCCGGTTTCAGGAGCCGGTCATGACGGTCAAGGTAACAGGGCCGGGCGAGAGCCACGGTGCTGCAAGGGAAAATCGGTCCGGAAGCAGACTCTGAGAAGAGTCCAATCCATACCTGGCACACTGTACGGGATTTACCTACCGGTGTCAAGGAGCTGAGGAGCGCCTTTTTACCGGTTTTCTGCGGAGCCCGTCCAGGGCGTGTCCCAGGGCTATCAGTGGGTTGGTGAGCATCATCCGTGGCCCCACATAGCGCATGACTTCCTGGATTTTCTGTCGCATTCCCGGCTTGTAGCAATGTATCGGACACTTGCCGCAGGTTGTCTTTCCTTCCTGGAAAGGACAGTGCTTAAGACGCAGAAAGGCGTAGTCAAGCAGTTTCCGGCACTGGTCGCACAACCCCTCCTGACCACTCCCGTGTTTATCACGGCAAAAGTGGCGGATCATCACTTCCACGGTTCGGGCCTCGCGCTGCATTCGTCTTGAACGGAATTGTCTTGTCACTGTCAGCCTCGTATTTCATGGGTCGTTTCCGGTATCAGTATAACCAGCTACGAGTATATCAGAAGATTTTATCTGTTCATGGTAGCAAGTTTTTCCGGTTCACGCCTTGATCTACGTCAACCCCCTGCAAGTTCTCACCCTCACCATCTAGAAAAAATATTTTTCATGTGCCCCAAAGTCCATTTTTATTGCATTTTGCCCCGCAGACAGTCGGTCTGTTGTTAGATAAAACCGAGGTTACCTTTCGGTAACGCAATATGTTTTTGTGTGTTACCAAGTGGTAACCATGTGGTTTGGTGTTTGTTGTAATGGCATGAATATAAAGAAAAAAACAAAGTGGAACAGGGTTTGCTTTTACAAGAACAACCCACTGTAACCCGAGGTTCAAGCAGTCCAGTTTCAGGGAGGTTCACGTGCACCCAGAGTACAAGTCGAAATACAATACACATGTGATCAGAATTGTCCTGGTCCTGGCCGTTGTCGCTGTGGTGGGGGTGACGGTCAGGTCCATGGTGATTCCCGAATCTTTTGGCAGGTACGGCCATTATCGCGCAGGTGCTGTCAAGGACGAGATCAACCGGCCCATTCGCAACGGTACCAACGCCGCCTGTCTTGCCTGTCATCCCTATATCCGGGAAATGCATCTTGAGGGCATACATCGCACGGTTTCCTGCGAGTTCTGCCACGGGCCGGTGGCCGACCATGTGAAGGACGGCAAGGTCATTGCCAGGCTGCCCAAGAAGCAGGGCGAAGAGATTAAAACCCTTTGTCTGCGCTGTCATAACAAGATTATCCGGGCCCGGCCCAAAGAGGCCATCAAGATGATCTCCATGCCCGAGCATCTGGAGCAGAAGCATGTGCGCACGGATCATACATGTAATCAGTGTCATAATGTCCACGCGCCAATGATGTGGGTTCGTGAGGCCAGGGCCATTGTCGGTGTCGAGGAGGAAAGCAAATGATGGATGCAATTCAGTCTGAGATAAGCCGGGACCGGCGGGCCTTTATCAAGAAGGTGCTTGGCGGAACCATCGCCGGGTCGTTGCTCCTGGTGATTCCTGCCGGGGCGATGGACATCCCCGAGCAGATCCCTGGGATGCGGGAGCAGGAGGGACCCTTTATCAAGGGAAAGAAGTTTGTCTTTATCGTCGACATCACCCGCTGTATCGGCTGTGGTTCCTGCTGCGTGGCCGACAAGAACGAGTACCAGGTGCCGGACGGAAACTACCGCACCTGGGTTGAGCGTTACGTGATCGACGACCATGACAATGTTTATGTCGACTCGCCCAACGGCGGGCTGGACGGTTATCAGGACCCGCGCACCGATATTCCCTATCCGGTACGGGATACCTTTTTCGTCCCCAAGCTCTGCAACATGTGTGAAAAGCCGTCCTGTGTCCAGGTCTGTCCGGTGGGGGCAACCTATCAGACCAGGGACGGTTTTGTCCTGATCGACCAGAAACGGTGCGTGGCCTGTTCCTATTGCGTTCAGGCCTGTCCCTACTCGGTGCGTTTCATCAATCCGAAAACCAGGACCGCAGACAAGTGTACCTGGTGCTACCACCGGGTCCGCCGGGGGCTCCTTCCGGCCTGCGTCAACGTCTGTCCGGTTCAGGCGCGCAAGTTCGGTGACGTGAACGACAGAAATTCGGAAGTATACAAAATTTTGCATCAGCCACACGTGGTGTCTGTACTGAAACCGGGCATGGGCAATAAGCCCTCGCTCCACTACGTGGGCCTGAGAAGGGAGGTTGTCTAATGCACGGACTTGCTGAAACGGCCACCGGTGCCATCGGATACGCGTTTCCCAATGATCTCCATGTGCACTGGAGCCTGATGATCGTCCTCTATCCCTATATTACCGGGATCGTCGCAGGAGCCTTTATTGTCTCCTCGCTTTATCATGTCTTCCATGTCAAGGCGTTGAAGCCCATTGCCCGTTTTTCCCTGGTTTTCGCTCTGGCCTTCCTGGCCTGTGCGACCCTCCCGCTTCTGAACCATCTTGGTCATCCCGAGCGGGCCCTCAACATGATGCTCACTCCGAGCCCCACCTCCGCCATGGCCGGTTTCGGGTACATCTATTCCGCCTATGCCATTGTCCTGATCCTGGAGATTCTCTTCATTTACCGGCCGACGCTGGTCGTGCTCAAGGACCAGTCTTCCGGTTTCATGCGTACGGTTTACAACGTGCTCAGCATTGGCAGTGACAACCTGTCATCCCGCGCTCTGCATCTCGACCACAGGATCATATCCTTTCTCGCCGGACTGGGTATACCTATGGCCTGTGTGCTCCACGGTTATGTCGGTTTTATCTTCGGCGGGGTCAAGGCCAATCCCATGTGGGCCACACCGCTCATGCCGGTTATCTTTCTCCTTTCTGCATGTGTCTCCGGTATCGCCGGTATCATCGTAGCCTACATGTTCATCATGAAGGTCAAGGGGAGGCCGGTGGACCTGGAATGTATTCGCACCTGCATCAAGTATCTGTGGGGATTTTTTATCCTCGACTTCACCTTCGAGATGCTGGAGCTATTCTCTCATGCCTATATGGCCACCCATCACTGGCATGCCCTGCACGAGCTTTACTGGGGGCCGCTGTATACGAGCTTCTGGGTCCTGCAGGTGGGCATATTCTCTGTGATCCCATTTTTTATCCTGACTTTCATGAACCTGTTCAGGATCGGCGACGGGCTGCTCAGGTTCCTGGCCCCGGTGGTCTCCCTGATGATTCTGTTTCAAGTTCTGCTCATGCGGTGGAACGTGGTCATCGGCGGTCAGCTCATGTCCAAGAGCGAGCGCGGCTCGGTGGTTTTCCAGCCCCAGTGGCTTGAGAAAGAGGGTATTTTGCCGGCCATTATCATCATGGTTCTGCCCTTGGTGATTCTCTATATCCTGAGCAAGATTTTCCCCTTCTGGCAGGAAGATGATCCGTATGTCTCCGGGTCCGCCGCCTCGGGGGAATAATGGTCCGCAATCAAGAGAAACAAGACACATAACTGCAAGGAGGTTGTTGAACGTAGAGACAAAGGAGGTGAAGCTGCAGAGAAAAACACTTTGCAGGTGGACTTGGTGGTCCATCAGAGGATTGCCCAACGAAGTTCCATATCAGGAGGAAACTGTATGAAACATTTGAAAAAGACATTTTGCATGGTTGTCCTGGGACTCTTTGCCGCCGGTGCCGCATATGCGACCACCGAGCAGTCCAAGGACACCCAGAACAAGGAAGCAAAGGCAATAAACGTCAAGTGCGTCAACTGCCATCTCAAGGAAAATAACTCCCTGGTCAAACAGTGGCAGCATTCGCCCCATGCGGCTGCCAAGGACGGCCAGATCGGCTGCTACAACTGCCATGCCGCCGACAAAGGTGATGCATTTGGTTATGAGCATGAGGGCGCCTTCATCAAGACTATTCTCTCGCCGCGCGACTGCGGATACTGCCATGAGCGCGAGGTAAAGGAGATGGTTAACTCCCATCATGCCACCGCCGGCCAGATCATGGCTTCCCTGGACAACGTCCTGGGTGAAGTTATCTGTTCCATGGAAGACAAGGCCGACGCGGCCAATGGCTGCTGGCAGTGCCATGGCTCCGTGGTCAAGGCCCTCAAAGACAAGGACGGCAAGCCGCTCAAGAATGAGGCCAGGGCCGTTATGCTTGATCCCATGACCTGGCCCAATACCGGTATTGGCCGGCTCAACCCGGACGGAACCAAGGGTTCCTGCATGGCCTGTCATTCCAAACACTCCTTCCGATCTTCAGTAGCCCGTCAGCCGGAGAACTGCGGCAAGTGCCATCTCGGTCCTGATCATCCGCAGAAAGAGGTCTACGAGGAGTCCAAGCACGGTATTGCCTACTACTCCGCCGTCCGTGAGAGTGGTATGAACGGCATGAACATTCTCAAGAACGGTACCTGGGTTCTGGGCAAGGATTACTACACCGCCCCGACCTGTTCCACCTGTCACATGGGTTCCTATGTGAAGCTGGATGGCGGCATTGCCCAGAACACCCATAACGTTGGTGACCGGATTTCCTGGACCCTGCGTCCGAAAGTATCGGTCAAGCTGAATCGGGCCATCTTCACCGACGGCACCGTGGCTGACATTCCGGGCGAGATTCCGCCGCAGCCCGGTCAGAAGGCAACCTACAAGACCTTTGTCATCGAGAACGGCAAGTGGAAAAAGATCACCGCCGAGAAGCAGGTCGAGAAGGTTATCTCCTGGGAAGACCGGCGTAACAACATGAAGGGTGTCTGCAAGTCCTGCCACGGTATGCAGCAGGTAGATAATTTCTACAAGCAGTTTGACGCCCTGGTTGTGACCTACAACGAAAAATTCGCCAAGCCTGCCAAGAAACTGTACGGCATGGCCAAGAAGGACGGCCTGATTAAAGGCTCCACCTTCCATACCGACCTGGGCTGGTACTGGTGGGAGCTGTGGCACCATCAGGGACGGCGCGCCCGTCACGGTGCAGCCATGCAGGGACCGGACTACACGCACTGGCACGGAATGTACGATGTCGCCGAGGTGTTCTACTTCAAGTTCCTGCCGGAGCTGATGAAGCTTGCCACCGAGCATGGCATGACCGCCAAGTACGAGAAGGCCATTGGCGAGATTCTGAACCGGCCCGAGCACAAGTGGCGTCAGGAAGGCTTTGGGGCCGACGTTATGAAGGCTATCCAGGCCGAGCAGGCAGACCGGTATAAGCAGTAAACAGCCGATAGACTCTGAGACCTGACATCCCGTTCCCCGGGCTGCACCCTCCGCAGTCCGGGGACTTCCTTAGCAAGGAAAGAAAAAAAGAAAAACCTGATCATGAAATTTTTTAAAACCATCAGTCTGGTATCCCTGTTGCTGGCCTTGTTTTTTCAGATGCCATCCACTGCAGGCGCTGTTGGCTCGCAGGTCGAGACGGTTGCCGAACTCGGCCTTGGCATCGGTGACTATATTCTTGGCAGAAAGCTGACCGCGTCCCAGATGAACAGGGCCATGAATACTGCTATGGACGACGCCTATCCGGGCACTGTCAAGTTCATGGATGGCGGAACCGGGGTTGTGGCGGCAAAAAGAGACGGCACGGTGCTGGCCCTGTTCCACCGTAATGAAAGTGCAGGTTCCGGCGAGGTCAAGGCCATGATTGTCGATCTTCTGGACCGGTTTGGCGAACCCACGACCATGGCCCATGACAAGATGATCTACTGGGCCTGGAACAAGGATGGCAAGATCAGCGAAGACCAGTTCAACATTGCCAAGAAAGACGGCAGAATAAAAGTGCTGGCCACAGTCAAGTTCTCCAGTTCG
Source organism: Desulfolithobacter sp. (assembly GCF_054025815.1). NCBI lineage: Bacteria > Pseudomonadati > Thermodesulfobacteriota > Desulfobulbia > Desulfobulbales > Desulfobulbaceae > Desulfolithobacter > Desulfolithobacter sp. The sequence continues at coordinate 17,323 of NZ_JBPMMS010000015.1, forward strand.
ATTACCATTTCAAATGCCGGTGCCGACGACCAGGAGCCAGCGGTCATCTATTACATTATTTCCTCTGATCCTCTTCTGCAGGAGTTCATGCAGAGTACTCAGCAGTAGCATTGCCTGCCAGATTTTTCCTTTGTCGGTGATTTCAGCCCTGAATTCGGGGTTTTTTTTCTCACCGTTTGACTTTTCTGTTATTCCTGGCTATATTTCTCCGGTTTTTCAGGCTGCCAGTATGGCCTTCGGGCATACCGGTCGGCCTTTTATTTTGTATCCCGGCAACCCTGGAAAATTGTCTTTTCGCTTGATCTCTGTGGCAGGTGAAAAATTTTATCCACGCAATTATGTCTGCGGTAAGATTTTTTCCCTTCCCTGAGCTCTGATCCTGGACGAAAATCCTAATTTTTCAAGACAGCCTCAAGTTTAATCTCAGGAGTTTATCATGGCCAGTGTGGTAGTGGTCGGCACCCAGTGGGGAGACGAAGGCAAGGGCAAGATAGTTGATCTGCTGACAAAATACGCGGATTGTATTGTTCGCTTTCAGGGCGGTAATAATGCCGGTCATACCCTGGTGGTAGACGGGAAGGAATTTATCTTTCACATCATCCCCTCCGGCATCCTCTATGAAGACAAGATCTGCATGATCGGAAACGGGGTGATTATCGATCCCGGGGTGCTGCTCGAAGAGATCGCTGGTCTCGATGCCCAGGGACGGCCGGTTACCCCTCAGCGGCTGATGATCAGTGAAAACGCTCACCTGATCATGCCCTATCACAAAAGCCTGGATCAGGCCCGGGAGGCCTCGCTTTCCAAGGAGCGGAAGATCGGGACCACAGGCCGGGGGATCGGTCCCTGTTACATGGACAAAGTGGGACGTTTTGGCATCAAGGCCGGAGACCTGCTTGACCCGGAACTGTTTCTCGACAAACTTCGAGCCAATGTGGAGGAAAAAAACTTCCTCCTGACAAAAAAATATGATGCTGAACCGGTATCCCTTGATGGTATCCGCGCTCAATTCGAGGATTTTGCCCGACGGCTTGAGCCCTTTATCGCCAACGTGTCCACGACTCTGGACACGGCCCGGCGGGAAGGAAAGAACATCCTTTTCGAGGGCGCCCAGGGGACCCAGCTCGATATTGATCACGGGACCTATCCCTTTGTCACCTCGTCCAACACCATTTCCGGCAACGCCTGTATCGGCGCTGGTTATGGTCCAGCCCACATCGACGAGGTCATAGGTATTCTCAAAGCCTACACCACCCGGGTGGGAGAGGGACCGTTTCCCACAGAGCTTCCTCAAGGCGACCCGGTGGGTGACGCACTGCAGGCCAAGGGGCGTGAGTTCGGAGCCACCACCGGCCGTCGGCGTCGATGTGGCTGGCTCGATGCCGTGGTTGCCAACGACGCGGTTCGCCTCAATGGCCTGACCGGTCTGGCCATCACCAAGCTCGATGTCCCCTCGGGTCAGTCGATCCTGAAGATTGCCAATAAATACCTGGTGGAGGGGAAGGAGTATCACTGCATGCCCGGAAACATCCGCAAGTCCGCTCTGGCCCGGCCGGTCTACGAGGAAATGCCCGGCTGGACCGAGGATATTACCCGGGTCCGTTCCCTTGAAGAGCTGCCAGGAAACGCCAGGGACTATATTAAACGGATCGAGGATATTACCGGAGTTGCGCCGGTCATTGTTTCCGTCGGTCCGGACCGGGACGAGACCCTGCTGCTGCGCAATCCATTTGAAAAATAACAGCCCGGGTCCCCTCGAGTTTCATTTTGGCAGGATGGGATTCTTGCCAAAAAAATAAAAATGATTATTTGCTAAAATACCCTGTACTGTCATGTAATGTATCGTCTGGATTCGTTACCTGATAATCTTTTGGAGGTTTTCCAGCCATGGCTCGTATTACTGTTGAAGACTGTCTCGCCACTGTCGGTGACGACAATCGTTTTGCCCTGATTCACCTTGCTGTTGAACGTATCCGTCAGCACCGCGAGGGTGAACCGTACCTGGTGGAGGGAAAGAACAGAGAGGTGGTCATGACCCTGCGGGAAATCGCGGCGGGCAAGGTAACTTTTGATAATATTCTCGAGTTGCCAAAGCAGCGTGGATCGGCTTCGGATGCCGAGACCGTGGAATCCGATGGAACTGAAGCAGTCTGAATCAGATCCTTGCTCCAGGCACCAGGAATACCGGACACAACCACTCCGGTCTTTCTTTCCGCAACCATCCCGGTAATGTCCGAGGAGGGATCGTGTCCGCTTTACTTCAAAATAATCGGCTGCTGCCGATAACATTACGATCATGAGCAGAGATTACTACGAGATTCTCGGGGTTTCCCGTGATGCCAGCATGGAAGTGATTAAAAAATCCTACCGCAAGCTGGCCATGAAATATCATCCAGACCGCAATCCCGATGATCCGGAAGCAGAAGCCCGTTTCAAGGAGGCCGCCGAGGCCTACGAAGTTCTCAGTGATGAGCAGAAACGGCGCGTGTATGACACCTACGGCCACGAGGGACTGAAAAACTCCGGTTATTCAGGACCCAGTGACGACATATTTTCGTCGTTCAACGATCTCTTCGGTGACCTCTTTGGCTTTAATACCCGCCGCCGGAATCCCGATGGCCCCATCCAGGGTGATGATCTCCGCTATGATATGGAGATCACCTTCATGGAAGCGGTGCACGGAACCAGCAAGGAAGTGGAGATTACCAAGCGGGAAACCTGCTGGACCTGTGAAGGAACCGGGGCCAGGCCGGGCTATCGCCCTCAGGTTTGTCCCACCTGCCGTGGGCGGGGGCAGGTTCTCCGTTCCCAGGGATTTTTCCAGGTCAGTTCCACCTGTCCCCAGTGCCATGGACGGGGGCAGGTTATCCTGGAGCCGTGTGCCGACTGCAACGGACAGGGTCTTGTCAACCGGACCAAAAAGGTCAAGATCAATATCCCGGCCGGCGTCGACACCGGAGCCCAGATGCGGTTGCGTGGTGAAGGCGAGGGCGGCCGTCGGGGGGGACCCTCCGGTGACCTCTACGTGGTCCTCCATGTTCAGCGTCATGAATTTTTTGAACGGGAAGATCAGACTATCTATCTCCGTTATCCGCTTCCCATGGTTCAGGCGACCCTGGGCTGCAAGGTGGAGGTCCCGACGATCCACGGTTCCTCTACTCTGGAAATTCCCGCCGGCACTCAGCCCGGACAGCGTTTCACCCTGCGCGGTGAAGGGGTGCCCAGTCTCCGCGGCCGTGGTCGGGGTGACATGGTGGTCGAGGTCCAGGTCCAGATTCCCAGGAAGCTGACCAGGGAACAAAAGGAATTACTGCACCAGTTCGATTCGGCCTGTGATCAGGAATCAGAAGAGGGCGGTTTTTTCTCCCGCCTGTTTCACGGTCACCTGAAGAAACATAAAAAGAAACAGCAGGCCGAGGAAGCGTAGATGGGTGCAGAGTCGAAGTTCACTCACTTTGATGCCAGTGGCAATGCCAGGATGGTGGACGTGAGCGCCAAGGGTGAGACCGTCCGCAGGGCCACGGCCGAAGGGCGGATTACCATGTCTGAAAAGGCCTTTGCCATGGTCCGGGAAGGAACCATGAAAAAAGGCGACGTCCTCGGGGTTGCCCGGATCGCCGGGATCATGGCGGCCAAGAAGGTGGACCAGCTCATTCCCCTCTGCCACCCGCTGGCCATCACCAGCGCGGATATAGGATTTCGCTTTTCAGACGATGGCCGGACCATCCATATCGAGGCCACTGTCGGCATAACCGGCCGAACCGGAGTGGAGATGGAAGCCCTGACCGCCGTATCGGTGGCCGCACTCACCATCTATGATATGTGCAAAGCGGTGGACAAGAGCATGGAACTCTCTGAGATCAGGTTGGTTCACAAGAGCGGAGGCAAAAGCGGAGATTTTTGCAGGCAAGTGCCTAGGGAAAAACAGGATGTAAACGATGACGGTCGGTCAGCCGGCCTCTGAATTCCGGGAACGATTACCTGTCGGGGACTATTTATGGATAAGAAAGATCTGTTGCAGTTTAAGGAGCAGCTGCTGGACATGAAGCAGGCCATTATTTCGGATGTGGAGCAGACCCTCACCGAGATATCCACCCAGAGCGGCAATATTCCTGATCCCAACGACCGGGCGACTGTCGAATCGGATCGAAGTTTCGAGTTGCGTATCCGGGGCCGTGAAAGGAAACTCATGGACAAGATCGACGAAGCCCTGCACCGTATAGAAGAGGGCACCTATGGCATCTGTGACGGCTGCGGTGGAAAAATCGGCATAAAACGTCTTGAAGCACGGCCGGTTGCCGAGTTATGTATAGACTGCAAAACCAAACAGGAACAGCTTGAAAAAGCCCAGGGCAGATAAGCGCAGGCTTCGGGCTCGCATACCTGACGAATTTTGACGCAGTATCATCAAGCGTAGTCGCTTTTCAACAGCCTGATAGCCCGGACAGCTGCGGGCATGCCGTGTCACAAAAGCAGATACGTTTCTGTGTCCACCTGAGAACAGGATTAGAAAAAAGATATCATGCCAGAGCTCCGCAAGGATCCGATCCTGGGCCGTTGGATCATCATTGCCAAGGAACGGTCCAAACGCCCCACTGATTTTATCGTTGAAGATTACCCGACCAAGGGTGGTTTCTGTCCCCTCTGTCCCGGAAATGAAAAAACCACTCCTGATGAGGTTCTGGTTTACGGTCGGGAGCCTGGTATGCCGCCCAATTCTTCCAGCTGGCAGTTACGAGCGGTGCCCAACAAGTATCCGGCCCTGGTTATCGAGGGTGAGCTGGACAAGCAGGCCGAAGGTCTTTATGACCGGATGAACGGTATCGGGGCCCACGAGGTCATCATCGAGACTCCGGAGCATGAAGAGCAGTTCACCTATCTGCCCCATGAACAGATGATTCTCACCTTCCGGGCATATCGGGACAGGATCCGGGACCTGGCCCGCGATGACCGGTTCCGCTATGTCATGGTGTTCAAGAATTACGGCCGCGCTGCCGGAGCGTCGCTGGAGCACTCCCACTCCCAGCTTATCGCCCTGCCGGTCCTGCCACGCATGGTTTCCTCCGAGCTTGACGGCAGTCTTTCCTATTACAGGTACAAAGACCGCTGCATTTTCTGTGATATCATCCGTCAGGAGATCCAGCAGGACATCAGGCTGGTCTGCGGTAATGAACTGTTTGTGACCGTGACCCCCTTTGCGCCGCGAACCCCGTTTGAGATGTGGATCCTGCCGCGGCGGCACAGCTCATCGTACATCGATCAGGATGACAGGACCATGGGCGCCCTGACTGATATCTTTTCCGAGAGCTTAAGGCGCCTTGATGCCTGTATTCCCAACGTGCCCTACAACTTTGTGCTCCATACCCAGCCACTTCGTTCACAGCCGCTGGAGCATTATCACTGGCATTTTGAAATTGTTCCCAAGCTGACCAGCATAGCTGGTTTTGAGTGGGGATCGGGTTTCTATATCAATCCCATGCCTCCGGAAGATGCCTGCCGGTATCTGCGCGAGGCCCTGTAGGAGGAGTACCAGTGGAGACCAGGAAGAAACGTATATTGCTCGTGGATGACGAAGAGGGTATCCAGCTCCTGTACCGGGAGGAGTTCGAGGATGAAGGGTTCGATGTCGATACGGCCTATAACGGCGAGGAAGCCCTCGAAAAATTCAAGGCCAATCCGCCGGATCTGGTCATCCTGGACATCAATATGCCGGGAATGAACGGAATCGAAGTGCTGCGCCAGATGAAGGAAATCAATCCGGATCTGCCGGTGATTCTCTCCTCTGCCTACCAGGAGTACAAACAGGATTTCGGCACCTGGGCTTCGGAGGAGTATATCGTCAAGTCAGCCAACCTCGATGAGCTCAAGTCAGCGGTCCACAAGTATCTCGATTCATAAGCGGCCTCCTGGTCTGCCGGCTGTTTTGTCCGTATGGAAAAGCAGGTTTAGGGGCCTCTCTGTGGCATAAAGAGATACTGCTCCGGCTTGTCTGCCCCTGCAGAGATTGTCAGATTCGTGCCTGCTTGAGAAAATCGAGCCGGACAGAGAAGGAAAGAAACTCACATCCCGTACAACACGAAGTGTGCAATGCCGGGACCGTGTCGCACACTTCGTGTTTTTCGTGGTATGTCCAGAATCCTCCACAGGGAAGAATCCGTTAAGCGGAAACCGGTCATGAAGGATATCCAGAACCTCCGCGACGATCGACGCATCAACATCCGCAGGGTCGGTGTCAAAACCATTTCCTATCCTGTGACCGTTCTTGACAAGGAGCATCGGCTGCAGCAGACCGTGGCCACGGTCAATATGTACGTCAACCTGCCACACCGGTTTAAGGGCACACATATGAGCCGTTTTGTGGAGATCCTGAACCGGTTCCACGGCCGGATCAATCTGGAGAGCTTCCACCGTATTCTTGAGGAGACCAAGGACCGGCTTGATGCGGAAGCAGCGCATATGGAGATTGAATTTCCCTATTTTCTCCAGCGGGACTCCTCGCTCGACTCCATCGGTACCGAGCGTTATGAGTGCCGGATGCATGGCTCCCTGGCTCAGAGCGATGACCTGGTGCTGGAAATCGATGTCCCGATCACGGTTCCCCGTTCAAGTCTTGACCAGGGGGGATTGCCCAGGTCCATGGGCCGCTGGGGAACGGCCAGGGTCGCGGTCCGGTTCCGGGAGTTTATCTGGATCGAAGATCTGATCAGTCTTGTGGAGCAGGGACTGGCCGGCAGAAGTGACCTGCCTGACTCGGTGGAGACGGTCTGTCGTCAGCTGGGTGAAATACTGGCTGATCAGCCAGCCATTCGCTGGTTCTCGGTGGTGGTGGAAAATTTCGCCAGCGGTTTTGCCACCTTTGCCAGCGTCACTTCATCTAATCAAACACCTTCAACAAGTATAAAAGAAATCAATGAATGAACTGCTGTTTGAAATAGGTACCGAAGAGGTCCCGGCCGGCTATCTCCAACCGGCTCTTGTGTTTTTGGAGCAGGCCTGTGCGGCCAGGTTGTCCGAGCTCGGGCTTGATTCCGGCCCCATTCATACGGTGGGAACCCCTCGACGACTCACCCTTTGTGTGGAAGATCTCCAGTCCAGGCAGCCGGACAGAAGGGTGGAACATATCGGACCTTCGAAAAAAGCCGGTTTTGATGCAGATGGTAATCCCACAAAGGCAGCGATGGGATTTGCCCGTTCCCGCGGGGTCACGGTGGAGGATCTTCAGGTTGTGGAGACTCCCAGGGGGCCGTATCTCATGGCTGTTGAACATGTTCAGGGACGGGAAACCATTGAGCTTCTGCCGGAAATTCTGGAAGGGTTGATCCGCAGAATGGTCTTTCCAAAGTCCATGCGCTGGGCCGATACGTCGCTGGCCTTTGCCCGCCCCATCCAGTGGCTCCTTGCCCTCTATGATGGACAGGTGGTGGAGTTTAGGGTTGAAGACACGGTGAGCGGCAACAAGACCCGGGGACACCGTTTCATGGCTCCGGAGAGTTTTGTGGTCACTGGCTTTGCACAGTATAAGGAAAGGCTCCTGGAGCATTCCGTGCTGGTGGAACCGCAAAAGAGGCGGCGTCAGGTGATCAGCGAGGTCAAACAGGCAGTGGCTGGCCGTACGTCGGAGGGTGAAGCGGTACTCGACGATGGTCTGTTGGATACGGTCACAAACCTGGTAGAGATTCCCTGGGGAGTGTGCGGAAGTTTTGACGAAAAATTTCTCGAATTACCTGACGAAGCTCTGATCACTTCCATGCGCGAGCACCAGAAATATTTTCCGGTCCAGGACAGGAACGGTTCCCTTATGCCGCTCTTTGTCGCGGTGAACAACACACGTATCGAGGATCGGGGAGTGGCGGTTGCTGGCCATGAACGGGTCCTGCGAGCCCGCCTGGAAGACGGTCTCTTTTTTTTCAACGAAGACAAGAAGACCCCGCTTGCCAGACGGATCGATGCCCTGGAAGGCATTATCTTCCAGCAGAAACTTGGCAGCATGAAAGAAAAAACCGCCCGTATTGCCCGGCTGGCCGGTATGCTGGCCCGGGAGCTGGCACCGGAAATCGAGGAGGATGCAGTGCGGGCTGCCTGGCTGTGCAAGACTGACCTGTTGACCGAGATGGTTGGTGAGTTCCCTTCGCTCCAGGGAGTTATGGGGCGGGAGTACGCCCTGTTGGATGGTGAGAAGCCGGAAGTGGCACGGGCCATCAGTGAACATTATCTTCCTTTGCGTGCTGGAGGCGAGTTGCCGGCCACCCTTCAGGGTGCCATTATCGGTATTGCTGATCGGATCGATACCCTGACCGGCTGCTTTACCATTGGTGAAAAACCAACCGGTAACACGGACCCCTTCGGGCTCAGGCGCCAGGCTCTGGGTTTACTGCATATCATATCAGGGCTCAAAATCTCCCTCTCCCTGAAGGCGGTAATCGGTTATGCTCTTGAGGGGTACAGGGACCTGCTCGGGCATGACCGGGATGAAAAGATCATTGACGAGGTCCTTCGCTTTATCCGCCTGCGCTTTACCAACGATCTGGTGGCTTCGGGAACACGGGCCGAGATTGTGGAGGCGGCAACTTCTGTTGTCTTTGATGATGTGGTTGACTGTCTGGCCCGGATCAGGGCTCTGGAAGAGATACGCAGCCGGGAAGAGTTCACTGTTCTTGCCGGATCGTTCAAGCGGATAAGAAACATCATCAAGGACAATGCAGAATCAACCGTAGATACGAATCTGTTTGTCGAGGAGGCGGAAAAGGATCTTTACCAGGTCTTGCTGGAAGTTCAGGAAACAGCAGGACCCCTGCTTGAGAAAAGAGAATACGAGGCATCGCTGCGGGCCATGTTGCGGATGAAGGAACCGGTGGACCGGTTTTTTGACCAGGTCATGGTCATGGCCGAGGATCCGGACGTGCGGCAGAACCGGCTCAATCTGCTCACCGCCCTGGGCCAGCTTGTCCTGAAGGTGGGCGATATCTCCAAGATGCATGCGGAGGGGTAGAGGTCGCTGAACAGGCCTTTTGGCAATAAGATCGTGAAGAGCTGACCTGCCTGTTGTCCAGTGCCGGGATACACCGCTCCAGGCGGTGTGTTCCCTTGCAGGACACCTTGAGATGATAATGTTTCAAGCGGCCCTGATCATGGCCACCGGTCTTGTTGGACCCTGTTGTAACAATACAAAAAATACACAAAAAAAAGGCTGCTCGAATTGAGCAGCCTTTTTTTGTTGTTTGCCTCTAACTGTCAGCAGGTTATTTCTTGGGATGACAGGTGGAGCACTTGGTCAGCTCTTTTTTGCCGGTTCCTTTATGACAGCCTTTGCAGTTTTTGTGGCCAACGGCCTTGAAGGTTTGCAGACCCTTGGGCATTCCGGCACCCTTGTTGTGGCAGCTTTCGCACTTCTTGATCTCCATCCCCTCGGAGTAGGGCACCTGTTTGCCGTCCGCACCTTTGGTGTGGTGACACTCACCGCATTCCAGCCTCTTCTGGTGCTCGGCATGGGGGAATTGCACTGGTTTGGGCTTTTTGGCGCCATCAATGGTGGATTTCAGGGTGATCTCGGCCGGTCCCTTGTCCTGGGCCATGGACAGGCCGCTTAAGGCCACACTGAACACAAAGGCCGTAGCTACTGCGTAAACGATTGATTTTTTCATACTTCTCCTCCTCTTGGTATACATCACATTTTTGCTGAATGGTGATTCATAAAATCAATAATTTTATAGCACGGCAGGGTGGAGCTGTCAAGCCAGCTTTTTGGTGGCTTGGGGCATCAACCGGCCCCGTAGCTATGGAGGCCTGAAAGCCAGAAATTAACGCCGAAATAGGTGAAAAAGACGGCAATGAAACCGATGACGGAGAGCCAGGCGATCCGGGTACCACTCCAGCCACGGGTAAAACGGGCATGGAGAGTGGATGCATAGATAAACCAGGTAATCAGGGACCAGGTTTCCTTGGGATCCCAGCTCCAGTAGGTGCCCCAGGCTTCGTTGGCCCACACTGCGCCGGTGATGATACCGGCGGAGAGCCAGAGAAAGCCAAAGACAATCGTCTTGTGGGTCATATCATCTATCAGCTTCAGGTCCGGCAGCGATCCGGTCAGGCTATCTGGCGCAAGACCCCGCCTGATGGCCGATTTCTTGAGCAGGTACATCATACCCAGGCCGCCGGCTACGGCAAAGGCCCCATAGCCGATGAAACAGGTGACCACGTGAGCGATCAGCCAGTTGGATTGAAGAGCTGGAATCAGGGGGCTGATCTCCTGGTTTATTCCTTTGGCAAACGAGGCATAGGCCATGGCCACAAAGGCGAAGGGCATGGCGAATGTCCCAATCACGCTGGTCTTGAACTTGAGCTCCATAAAAATGTAGAGCGGCACAACGCACCAGGCGAAAAAGACCAGGGATTCATACATGTTTGTCAGTGGCGCGTGGCCAATGCCCATCTGGTAGGATTCGTGCCAGCGCAGGCCAAGACCAGCGGTCTGGCTGACCCAGCCGATAAGGGTTATAACCAGGCCGATGGTGCCCAGTTTTTTGTTTTTGAAAACAAACAGGGCAAGGTAGAACGCCGATGATAGTAGATAGGCAAGCGTCGTGATACCAAGAAGCTGTGAGCTGTTCATAGTTATCTCGCTATTGGGTTGATATGAGTTGAAAGGCTGCCAGGCAGCATAACGTACAGATCAGGTTCAGGAGAAATCGTCCAGCATCCCGTGGAATTTTTTCTCAAACCCAAGCTTGTTCTTGTTGGCGGAGCCGACAAAGAGAACCCGAGTGATTCCGTCCTCTTCCCGGATATAGGCCCAGATCTTTCGATGGGACATGAAAAAGGCGACCATGAGGCCAAGGAGCATCATGCCGCAACCGATATACACAAACCAGACACCGGGGTCCTTGGCAACCTGGAGGCCTGTGGCGTAGAGTTGTTTGGCCGAGAAGACGTATTTTCCGGACGGTCGCTCGACAATGGCCTCCCGTCCGGCCTCGATCCAGAAGATGGACGGTTTGCCCTGGTTGTCTGTGAACCATACCTTGACCCGCCTGACCACATCACCCAACCGCTCTGTATTGAGGATACCAAAGACGATTCCACTTTCGTTCCAGCGGATCTGTTTGGCCGGAGGAATGACCGACTCGAAGGTGGAACCGGTCTTCTCATTCACCACCCGGACAATGAAGTCGTTATAGGGCTGGTAGCTGGACTGATAAAAGGTGATCCCCCTGTAAGTCAGGGGGCTGTTGACCTCGATCCTGGTGTGCAGGACCTCTTTGCCATCCTCGATGACAGTGAGGTCGGAAAGATACTCCTTGGGCATGCCATTGGAATAGTACTCAATGTTGAAGTAGTTGCAGCGGATAATGAAACCAAGGGGAATCTTTTCACCGGTGTCAAAGGCAAAGATCGAATCGGACTCCCTGGTTTCCGGGATCATGATCGAGCCCTTGAAGGCAAAGGTCGGGTCCTTTAAGATCTTCCTGGCCACAGTGGGGGAGCCGATAATGGCTCCGATGAAAATGATGAGGATGGAAGTGTGGACGATGTAGACCCCGAACCTGGTCCAGGGTCCTTTTTCGGCAAAGATCAGTACTCCGTCGCTTTTTTCCCGCTGCACAGGTTTCCAGCCCTTGGATTTGAGAAACGAGGCAACCCTGGACACTACCTCATCTTTCTGGTTGCGCAGGGTCACTTCTTTTTTGACTTTGCGCCGGACGAGCTTGGCCTGGTCTATGTCCAGGTTGTCCTTGTGAATGATATTCCAGACCGTGGGGATGCGTTCCAGGCTGCAGACTATGAGGTTGAGGGAAAAGAAGGTGAGCAGGCCAAGAAACCACCAGGAATTGTACATGTCCGGTATACCCAGGGTGTGCATGAGCCGGGCCATGTTTTCTCCATATTCATGGACATAAAACTCCATGGGCTTGGACTGGGGAATGATGGTTCCGATGATGGATGTGGCGGCCAGGATGAAAAGCAGGAAAAGTGCCAGCTTGACCGAGGCGAAAAACGCCCAGACAGGATTTTTCTTTTTTGGGGACATGGGAATATTTTTGGATCAGTGAATATTTAATGGGTTATGTGCCTGTTCGCACACTGTGGCATGGATGTTTCTGCTAACACAACATCTGTGACCTGTCAATACACAATACACTGGCGCAAACGGTGGCATTGCTCCCGGATGTCTGGCCGCCGGGATCGGTTCAGGTCCATTTTTAATAAGACTGATAATTACTATTACCACTTTTTGCCTCCAGGTCTCAACTGTTTTTTTTGTGTGGAGCAGGAGGGATGCTCAGGAGTAGTTGTCAGAGGGTGACTATCTTGTGGCGGATGGCGTATTTAACCAGCCCGGCCACCGAGTGGATGTCAAGTTTGGTCATGATATTCTTGCGGTGAGTATCCACAGTGGATGTGGAGATGCAGAGTTTGGAAGCGATTTCCTGGTTGGTCATGCCCTCGGCTACCAGCTGAAGAATTTCTCGTTCCCGTTCGGTGAGGATGTTTCTGGAACCATCGGTGGAATGGCGGGCCATTTTGATGAACTCTCTGAGAACCGGGGTCTCAAGGGTGGGGGAGACAAACATCTCTCCGGCAGCCACGGTACGGATGGCACCGATCAGCATGTCAAAGCTCTCTTCTTTGAGCATAAAGCCAAGTGCCGAGGACTTGAGCGCTTCTACCGCAAAAAAACAGTCAGCATGCATGGTCAGAATCAGGGATCGGGTATCCGGAGCGATTTTTATCAGCCGTTTGGCGACCTCGATTCCGGTCAGTCCGGGCATGGCGATATCGAGCACAACCACGTCTGGCTGGAGCTCTTCGATCAGGGCGAGGGACTGCTGGCCGTCACTGGCCTCTCCGACCACTTCAATATCTTGGGTGGATTTCAGCAGGGTTCGCAGTCCCTGGCGGAAAAGCTGGTGGTCGTCTGCAAGAAAAGTGGTTATCATGTCGGGTTGTTGTCTGTACTCAGAGGAACATCTATAACAATGCGCGTACCCTTGCCTGGTTCGGATTCCACTGAAAAACTGCCGCCCATGGCCGTGATCCATTCGCGAATGGAAATAAGACCGATACCCTGGATCTCGGGTTCTGACGATTGCAGGCTGCGCGGATCAAAGCCCTGGCCCTCATCATCCACTGTCAACCGGACATGATTGCCCTTTTTTTGGAGGGTTGCAACAATTTCTTTGGTCTGGGCATGCTTCCAGGCATTATGAAGAAGCTCCTTGAAAGAGCGGAAGAGGTAGATCTTCTGTGACTCGGAAAGACCCAGTTCTCCAGGAGGGCCATACACTGAGACGTTGATCCCGGTCCTTCTCGTGAAGTTGTCGGTGTACCAGAGCATGGCCGGCGCCAGTCCCTGGGTGTCGAGGACGGTGGGGTAGAGGTCAAAGATCATGGTTCTGATCTGACGGATCATCAGGTTGATGACCTCGCGGATTTCCCCGAGCAGCTCGCTGATCCTTCTGTCGTTCGAGTCCCCGGGACGGTGGTGGATCTGTTTTTCCGCTTCCTGAAGCTTGAGGTTGACAAGGGCCAGGTTCTGCGCCATTTCCTCATGGAGTATCTGGCCGATATGACGACGTTCCCGTTCTTCAGCCAGGACGATTTCCTCCTGAAGTTTCTTGTGGAAGTGGAGTTTCTCTTCCTGCTGCTTTTTCTCCTCGGTCACGTCCCTGAGGATACCTTCATAACCGATCAGGCTCCCTGAGTCATCGTAGCGTGCGGTGGCGGTCATCAGACAGAACCTGGTGCTGCCGTCGGCCCGGACCAGCCTGGTTTCATAGTTCCTTACATATCCTTTGTCGCGGATTGCATCATGGATGGCCGACATACTGTCGCCTTCTTCCGGGTGAGACTTGCAGCAGCCCAGGGTCAGCCGGTGCATCGGGTTTTGGTCGTCGATACCGATCAGTCTGCGGCCAGCCCCGTTGATGTCGATGATGTTGAACATGGTATCGGTGACTAAGATACAGTCGCGGGAATTTTCAAAAATCTGTCGGTACTTGGTCTCAGAGAGACGAAGTTTGTGGATGGTCTGCTCAAGCTTTGCAGCCATCTCATTGAAGAGTCTGCCAAACCGTCCCATGTCATCACTGGTGTATACCCGGGCCCGGGCCGAAAGGTCTCCCCGCTGGATCCGTCCGGCGGCTCTGGCCAGGGACTCGACAGGCCGGGAGCAGTTCCAGGCCACCAGGACGGCCATGGCGACGCAGATGACGATGAGCAGGATGGTGAATGGCATGAACGACTGGACATACTCGTTGAATCCCATTAACAGGTTGGCATCGTCCACCGTGGTCAAGAGGATCCAGTATCTTTCGTTCTTACCGGGATGGATGCCCGCGGGGGATTTATGCTTCGCAGGGACTGCCGGATTGGTTGAGGTGGCCAGGTTGATGCGTTTGAAAGCGTAGAGGGTTTGTTTGTAGGTCTCCTGGCTTTTGCGGATGGTGATTCCGCTGATGTTGCTGGTTATCCACTGTTCCAGTTCGGGTTCGTACCGGAACAGGGTTTCGTTGGTACCGAGCATGAAACCAAAGGTTTTGGAATGGTCCGGGTGGAAGAGAAAGTAGCCGTCTTTGTTGAGGAGAAAGTACTGTTCTCCCCGCGGGGAGTTTATCTGCTGTTCTGTCAGCAGATCCAGGAAGACAGAGCCAAAGATGTTGAGAACCAGGACGCCGCGTTTCTGGCCATGACGATCCATTACAGGGGTGGCATAACGGATGACCGGGACAAGGGGACGTTCGATCTGATTTTTCTCCATGTTGAGGTCCATGGGGGAGATGTAGACTTTGCCCGGTACCAGTTGGATGGCTTCCTGGAAATAGTAGCGGCCGCTTTTGTCCTGGAGCTGATCCGGTGGGGTCAGCCAGGTCTTCTTGTTCTTGACGTTGACCCGGATGACCTCGCAACCGTGATCGTCGAGAAAGCGTATCTGCTGGAAGATTGAGTGATTCCTGGCCAGGGCCAGGAATTCTTCACCCAGGTCGCGCAGGGCCATGTGGCGCTGTTGCATGGAGGTGGCGTTGATAAACTTCTGTAAATTGGGCATGTCCCGCAGGACAAGCAGATCACGTATTACCCATTGGAGTACGGACTGGATATCGCTCTCCATCAGTTCAAGATCCACCAGGGCCCTTTCTCTGGCCCGGTCCAGGGCGAACTGGCGTTGCTTGTAGCGGGCATAGCCGCTGCTGACGATAACCACCGAGACGGTGAGAATGACAAAGATGAAGATGAGTTTACCGCGCAGGCTGCTCAGCATGAATGGTGGTCCGATTGAGGGTGAAGCGGTCGATTCAATCAGATATAACCAGACGAGCACGGAAGCGCAAGAAACACCACAGGCCCGGGACGATGCCGGGCCTGTGGGTGGAGGAGGATAGAAGGTAATTATTGTCGGCCAGTACCATCGAATGAGAGTTATCGGTTAAAAGGAGGATAAACTTGTCTGGGCAACTTTCGACCAGATCCTGCTTGATTCAGGTTCCGGCCTGCCATGGCCGGGAGGGTTGTCTGGCAACGTACAACCTCCGTTTTCCCGCTCTGTTCAGTGAGCCACTGTTTTACGGGGCGGTTTCGCTGTTTTGCTGGCAGGATATCTCTTTCCCCGGCTGCCGGCATAACGGCAGGACCGTCGGCACATGCGGCATACCGTGGGATTGGATATGGGTAACCCTGACTTAATGCAGTTGTGGTATTGGCTTACGTCTTTCATAATTACCTCCTGATTACTCTTATATGCCGGAGAGAACCATAATTGAATACCGGATTCACGGTATATTGCATCGTCCAAAACGCTATTATATCGTGATATTCCGACATTGTGGCACCTCGGGGCGATTGGATCTGTCAGGGGTAGTGTCCACTGGAGGGAAAAAACGGCATGCAGGGAAAAGAACTTGCTTTTTTCTCCTTGCAGGGTATATATATCTGTTTCACACAGAAACAACCCTTTGTGAGGAGAATATATCATGTCACGAGTATGCGATATTTGTGGAAAAGGTCCGGCCACTGGAAACAACGTCAGCCATGCCCATAACAAGACCCGTCGCCGCTGGCTGCCGAATCTGCAGAAAGTTCGTATGGTTACCAAGAATGGCAGCACCGTTCGTGTACGCGCCTGCACCCGTTGCATCCGCTCCGGAGCTGTAGTCAAACCAGCCTGATTGTTCCGGCAGAACATGAGTCATGGGGCGAGTGGATTTTTTCTTCTCGCCCCTTTCTTTTGCCACCGCTGGCTAACATGAGATCATCTGAATGTCCGGTTCTGGCTGTGCACAACAGGGACCGGGTGTTCATTGTGGTCCTTTGCTGGTACGCAGTTACGTGTATACAACCAAGGAGGAAACCATGAGCCAGGAAGAAGAAATCCGTTTTCTGCCCTACGAGGAAGCAATAAAGATCGTTGCCGCAATCCAGGAAGAGGAAGACATCGAAGAGCCGAACCATCGCATTCTCACCGTTTACAACCACGATGATCGAGAGATCTGCTGGTTTGATTTCGACGAGGTGATGGAAGCGGTCGGTCCGGTGAAGAAAACAGAGGAAAAAGAGGTTGTTTCCAATTACATCCTGCATCGCATCCCGGACTGGGCCTTGGACATCTGAGTCCATCCCGCCCCGGGACCTCGTCTCTGTTACTGGATCCATGAAGCCGAGGAGCTGCTGCTCCCCGGCTTTTTCTTTTGTATCGGGCCGCAGAAGGGGAGAACGAGCTGCCGTCCCTGCGGAGCGCCATTTTTGCTGGAGACAAGGTTGGAGACAGTGATGCCAAGCAGCCGCACCTTCTGGCACCCGGCATTGGTTGCCTTGAGCAGAACCTGGATTACCGGGAAGATCTCCTCTGCTCGGTCCGTGGGCTGCCCCAGGGTCCTGGAGCGGGTGATGGTGGTGAAGTCGTGGTAGCGAAGCTTGAGGGTGATGGTGCGGCCCATGCATTTTTTTTCCTGCAGGGCAGCGGCCACCTGCCGGGCCTGTTCGGCCAGCAGCTTCAGCATCAGGTCCAGGTCTCTGGTATCGGTTTTCAGAGTTGTTTCGGTGCCCAGGGATTTTCGTTCCCGCACCGGGCACACTGGCCTGGGATCGATACCCCGGACGATGTCATGAAAGAACAGTCCTGATTTGCCAAAATGGGCCACCAGTTCTTTTCGGCTCCACCTTCGCAGATCGTCTCCCGTCCGGATGCCCAGGGCATACATCTTTTTCTTGGTGACCCTGCCAACTCCGTAGAATTTACCGATATCAATGCTTCTGATGAAGGACAGGACCTGTTCCGGGGTGATCACGGTGATCCCGTCGGGCTTGTTGCAGTCCGAGGCAACCTTGGCCAGGAACTTGTTGCACGAGACACCGGCTGACGCCGTTAATCCTGTTCGGGCAGCGATATCGTGGCGGATGGCCTCGGCGACCCAGGTGGCCGAGGGAATGTCTTTGCGGTTGCAGGTGATGTCAAGAAAGGCCTCGTCCAGGGAGAGAGGCTCCACCAGGTCGGTGTATTCATGGAATATTGCCATGATCCGGGTCGATATCTCCTGATAGCGTTCCCGGCGTGGTTTGACGAAGACCGCTTCGGGACAGAGACGCGCCGCCCTGGCGCAGCTCATGGCCGAATGGATTCCGAAGCGGCGTGCCTCGTAGGAGCAGGCCGCCACCACCCCTCGACCGCGGGGATCGCCACCTACCACCACCGGCCGGCCGCGCAGAGCAGGGTTGTCCCGCTGTTCCACCGAGGCGTAAAAGGCGTCCATATCGATGTGGATGATCTTACGCACCATGGATGGTCATACGAATCTTGTGGCTGCGTGGAAATTCGCGTTTGATGAGAGTCCGCAGCAGTTTTTTGAGCTTGGCGGACTTTACCACGAAATCCTGTCTCTCAAAGCCCCGTTCCTCTATCCGCAATCGCCCTTCCTCCAGACAAATGATACGTACAGACCTGTCCCTTTTCCAGGTCAGCAGTTCAATGGCCTGGCCAGGATCAAGTTTTCGGCATCGGGTCAGGGCGGTGGCAAGGGCAGCGTTTTTGTCGGGCATGGATCAGGAAAGGGCGATGGTTGTTTATCCATATCTCTGCCATCACCGGATGATGTTGGCTGGCACGGACTACGGGTTGTCCTGGAGTCGTTTGAGTTCGTATGTAAAGAATCAGATAATGCCGTCGGGAACAGGTGGGACCCGTTCTCCGCCCAGGACAAAACCACCGTCCAGTCGCAGGGTAGCTCCGGTCAGGAAATCAGCTTCAACGAGAAAAAGAACAGCCCGTGCCACCTCCTCCGGTGTGCCGGTCCGCCCCACCAGGGTATGGTCCAGCAGGGCCTGTTTCTGTGCGTTACTCAAGGCCTCGTTCCAGCCCCTGGTTCCCTGACCGTGCCGGCTGTCGATGAGGCCGAGCATCAACTCGTTGACCCGCACGGACGGTGCCCCCAGCCTGGCCCAGGTTTGGGTGAGGGCGGCCACTCCCCGGTTGGCGGCGCTGTAGCCGTCGCTGAAGATGAGGCCGGCCGGTCCGGAGCGGCCGGTTATGGCGGCAATGGAAGAGATGTTGACCACCACGGCTTCGTCAGCCTGTTTGAGCAGCGGGAGGCAGCTGTTGAACACCAGGTATTTGGCGTGCAGGGTGGTGTCCATTTCCAGTTGCCACTGGTCCCGGTTGACCGGCCGTGTGTAGGCGCCGTGGACCGCCGGCATGCCGCCGCGCTCTATGTTGTTGATCAGCACCTCCAGGCTGCCGAATTCCTGAGAGAGTCGCTGTGCCATCTCCTCCACGGCTTCAGGGCTGCGCAGATCGACCTGTAGGAACAGGTGTCCTTCCTGCCGGGCCGTGAATTCCTTGACCATCCGGGTCGAGGATTCGGGCCAGTCGTGGTATATGAGGGCCAGCCGGACGCCACAATCGGCCAGAGCCCTGCTTATGGCCAGGCCGATATCCCGGGAGGCTCCCAGGACCAGACCGTTTTTTCCTTTGAGATTCATCTTGCTAGCGTGAATTATATTCTATAGGGTGTCAAATGGGAATATGTATTCCAAACTCACCTCCGGAGCAAGGTGTTTCCAGGGTGATATTCATCAGGCCTTGAAAAACTGTTGCGTTTGATGATACTGCGCCAAACATCCTCTTGATCATTATGAGACATATCAAATCCGTTTTGTATACGTACTGTACGCTGCTTGCCACCCTTTTGCTTGTCCTTGGCAGCGGATCAGGAGCGCAGGGGGCTGGTGGTGAACTCCCTCGGTCCTGTATCAGCAAGGGCTGGCCCCAGGACACCAGTGATCTGCAACCGGATCCGGCCCTTCGCTTCGGCACCCTGCAAAATGGGCTGCGCTACGTGCTTATGAAAAACCGGGAGCCCAGGGGCCGGGTGGCCATGTATCTTGACGTTCAGGCCGGTTCTGTCAATGAAACGGAAGAGCAGCGAGGTCTTGCTCATTTTCTGGAGCATATGCTGTTTAACGGTACAACCCATTTTCCCCCTGGCACCCTGGTTGAATATCTCCAGTCTGTGGGTATGGAATTCGGGGCCGATACCAATGCCCATACCGGCTATGGCGAGACGGTCTATAAACTGGTGCTGCCTGATAACAGTGAACAGCGGATCAGTGAAGGGCTTCTGATCATGGCTGATTATGCCCGTGGCGCACTCCTGCTTGAGGAAGAGGTGGATCGGGAACGGGGAATTATTCTGGCGGAAAAACGGGCTAGAGATTCCGCCCGGTCCAGGGTCGCCCTTGAACGGATGCATTTTGCCTTTGCCGGAACCAGGATTGCCAATCGTGATATTATAGGCACGGAAGAGACCTTGCTGGCTGCTGACAGCAGGATGCTCAGGTCCTACTACGATGCCTGGTACCGGCCGGAAAATATGATTCTGGTCGTGGTTGGAGATATGGATCCCGACCGGGTTGACGTCATGCTCCGTGAGCAGCTCTCCGGCCTGCGGGCAGCTGAGGTCCTTCCCCGGTGCCCGGATTTCGGCAGGGTGGCCCGCAGAGGAACCGAGGTCTTCTATCTGCACGAACCGGAACTCGGGGCAACCCAGATTTACCTGGAAAGTGTCTGGGACAGGAATCCAGAGCCGGATACCCGTGAATGGGAAAAGAAGTTTTTTTCCAGATACGTGGCAGCGGCCATTTTGAATAACCGGTTGCAGGTACTGACGGCCCGGCCCGGGAGTCCGCTTACCAGTGCCCAAGCCTATTACGGGGATCTGCTGCAACGGGTGGGATACACCACGCTGCGCGCTGTGACCGATGCTGACCAGTGGGAAAATTCTCTGGTTCTGCTTACTTCCACTCTTAAGCAGGCCCTGGAATATGGTTTTACTCCGGCTGAACTGAAACGGGTCCAACGGGAGATCATGGCTGATCTGCAAAAGCAGGTGCAGACCAAGGCCAGCCGGAGAAGCAGTGACCTGGCTTCACAGCTCGTGGATCACCTCAATGATAATCGGGTATTCAAGTCACCGGAGCAGGAAAAGATTCTTTATGGCGACTTGCTCAAAGAAATGACCCTGGAAGATGTCAATCAGGCCTTCAGGGGTCTGTGGAATCGTGATAACCGATTGATCGAGGTCCTTGGCGACGCTGAATTGGGTCAGGGCAGGAAGGCTCCGGAACAGCAGATTCTGCGCACATACAATTCAGCGCTTTCAAGAGCCGTGTCGCCCTGGGTGGAAAAGGAGTCTGCTGCTTTCCCCTATCTTTCTCCTGCTAAAGAGCCGGGAAAAGTGACCGGCCACACGATTCACCGGCAGATTGACGCTGAAACATGGGTTTTTGGGGATGGGACCCGTCTGAATGTGAAGAAGACTGATTTTGAGCCCGGAGAAGTCAGGGTCGTGGTCAGTTTTGGTGACGGCCGTCTGGCAGTGCCGACTCCCGGACTGGATCGTCTGGCCGAGAGCGTGGTGTCGGAGAGCGGGTTTGGACGTATGACGCGGGAGCAGCTTGCCAGGTCCCTGGCAGGGCATAGTGCCGAAATCCGTTTCCAGGTAGACGAGGAAAGTTTCCGGATCAGCGGTAAGGGACTGAATCAGGAGCTGGAACTGCTCCTGCAGCTGATCCAGGCGCAGCTGGAGGATCCTGGTTTCCGGGAAGAAGCGTATCGGCTGTCCATGGATCGGTTCAGACAGATGTATGATCAGATGGAGAGCTCGGTCGAAGGTGTGATGCAGCTGGTTGGCGAGGTGTTTCTGGCCGGAGGAAATCAGCGCTATGGCCTGGTGGACCGCCAGACGTTCATGGCCTTGACCCTGAAAGATGTGGAAACCTGGCTCCGTCCGATCCTTGCCGGGGCCAGGCTGGAGATTTCCGTGGTCGGTGATGTGGAGCCGGAAGAGGTGCTCACCCTTGTTTCAAAGTATTTCGGCGCATCCGGGAGAACCCTTGAGCCTGGGGCAAAGGGCGAAAATATTGTCTTCCCGGCCGGAAAAACTCTTAAGCGTACCGTGCAGAGCGAGACCGAGAAGGCCCTGGTGGTTTCTGCCTGGGAAACAGATGATTTCTGGGATATTTCCAGGACCAGGCGGCTTGGTGTTCTGGCATCGATTCTCAGTGACAGGTTGCGCCGCGAGGTCCGGGAAAAACTGGGGGCCACCTATTCACCGGTGGTATACAACCGTTCCAGCCGCGTTGATCCGGGGCATGGTGTACTTCGCAGCATGATCATCGTTGATCCGGCCCTGGCCGAGGTACTGCTCAAACGGATGGCGCAGGTCGGCGCGGATATCGCCCGCCAGGGTGTATCGGCCGAAGAGCTGCAGCGAGCCCTCAAACCCACCTTGACTTCCATCCGTGATATGATGCGTACAAATCGCTACTGGCTGGAGTCGGTTTTGGTTCTTTCTGGCCGCCATCCGGATCAACTTCGGTGGCCCTTGACTATCCAGCAGGATTTTGCCAGTATCAGGCCCGAGGAGCTTGCCGGGCTGGCAGAAAAGTATCTCGGTCCGGACCGGATGGCCGGTATTATCTTGAAATCAGAAACAAAGCCATGATCTGTTCAGCGCTTCCTCTTTAACAGGCCGTTGAAAAACTACTACGCTTGATGATACTGCGTCAAAATTCGGCTCAAAATGGACATGTACTCCATGTACACTGTGCTTTTTCGCCTCATTTTTCCGTGTCTCATCTTCGCTCGTTACGTTTTTCAACAGCCTCTTAATGTGACATCACGTCCTTATGTATGCTCAGTGCCTGGCCACAATGTACAAGTCACTTAAGTTATCCCACCAGCCAGACAGCCATGTTTTCTGCATGTTGCATGGTTCGGTCCGAAACACCGCCCAGGACCCCCTTGTCGGCGTCTCGGCCCCGACGTCCAAGTACAATGGTTCCGCAGCGGTGCTTCCGGGCCTTGCGCAGCAGGTCGTGGCTGGCCTCCAGGTTGGTGCCTGTGGGCAGGCGGGTAATCCGTTCTTTCGGTACACCTCCCTCAATGAGTATCTGGGTGTGGGCCTGGAAAAGATGATCGTCCAGATCCAGGTACTTGTCACACCACTCTTTTCCCCATTGTTTATGAAAGTCTTCCTGTCTGGATTTGGCCCTGGTGCCGAAAAGGGCGTTGGAGTGGTACAGGAGAACCTCTGTGTCCGGGTTTGAACAGATGAAAAAGGCCAGGTGATCGGCAGCCAGCAGAGAGGCGGGAACACAATGGACAGCAAGGAGAAAACGACGCGATGTCACTTCGCCATCGATGATCCACAGGGGAACCTCGTGGCATTTTTTTGCCAGGTAGGAAGAGACACTGCCCATGAGCATCTCGCTCACCATGCCCATGCCGCGACGGCCCACCAGCAGACTGTCGTATAAGCCATGAACAGCATAATGATGGATGGCGGTGGCAACGCTGGATGTGGTAATCAGGGCTTCATGGCTGATCCGGGATTCAGTCATGCCGTTACGTACCAGGCGTGATTTTGCATCCTTGAGATATTTTTCTGCTACCAGTTTTCTGCGATGTTCGGAGGGAGAATGCTGGCGCAGGGAATCAACTTCAAACATCCAGTTGTCGTCTTTGCCGGCAGAGGAAATAATGCTGAGCAGGTGCACGCAGATATCCCTGTCGTTGGCAAACTGTCTGATCAGGTAGTCAAGACTGCTGGAGCTGTAGACAGAGCCGTCAATGGCCACGAGTATCTTTTTTTCCACGGCTTCCTCCCCATCTGTTTCGCAGGTACATGTATCTTCCAGTCAGGCGCAACTATACCACAGAGCTTAAAGGAAACATACAGGGTGTGTGCAAAAAATCTTCGTGCCTCCGGCTGGATGTCAGTTCGCGCTGAGAAAGTAGTAGGCGATTGCTACGCCGATAATGCTTAAGGCCCTGAAGCTCTGGCTGTAGAGAATGAGCTGCATGGCCAGTCGGGGCTGGAAAATGCCAGCATAGTAAGGAAACTGGTGGCGGACCGCACGGACCGGTGATGAGAGTACATTGCCGACCAGAAGGGCCAGGACGACCTCTCTGGCACCGAGGACCCCATCCTGGAGCAGGGCGCCTGCCGCTGCCAGGCCAGCGGTGAATTCAGCTGCAATGTGGAGCACGACAATGGACATGGCCTGGGGGGAGAGCCAGGAAAGAAAGGAGAGATGGGCGGCCATGAATTCCTCGAGGGCAGTGAACAGGCCGATCCGGTTGAGGAGAAAAAAGGTAATATAGATGGGAATTGTATAGCGAATGATTTTGCGTATTCGACGCTTGAATCGTATCCAGGTCCGTTGCCAGGCATTTTTGATTGAATGGTCACTGTTTTTTGCCAAAGAATCGGAATCGTGGCTCATCCCCTCGCCCTGGAGAATGAAATGACTGACAGCAGTGATAAACAGGGTGCGGAGAATCGCGGCTGACAGGGTGAGACCCATATAGAGAAAAGCAGCACTTTTGAGTAACGGAGCGGTGATGAAAAAAGTGGTAGGCAGGTGGAGGAAATAGGTGGGCAGGCTGTTGAACAGGTTGGCCAGCACCAACTCTTTTTTGCTGATTTCATGTTTGTCGTAAGCCTCGGCCAGCATGGTGTTGGCGGCAACCCCTGAAAAGAACGCCATGGAAAAAGAGGCGCCGGTTATATTTGACAGGCGGCCAAATCGGGTCAGTGGCCGGGCCAGGACAGCCATCTTTCTGGTCCAGTTCAGGGCTTCGATGAAATTGGCCACCAGTAACCCGATGGATATGAAAATGATCAGGCGGACCAGGGGCCAGCCAAGCTGATTCCAGAGCATGGATATGGTGTCGGGTTCCATTTGATATCCTGAAAACAAAATGATTTTTTTAATTTCGATCGAAACTCAGCACCGCACGGAAAAGGATAACACCTCTTATCCCTGGAAAAATTCTTTGTCAGGGAGTGCCAGTAAAAGGCTTTTTTACCCGGTCTCCGCGAGAATGGCGATGTTATCCGCCGGTTTGGCTATTTTCTTGATTTTGATGGTAATCACAAAATGTTTCAACAGATCGTTACCAGGCCGGTTCGGTTTCAGGAACAGGTTCATCCTGGCGATTCATGGAGATGTCTCTTCATCGCAGGGAGGATATCGCGAAAAACGGAGTGTGCGGGCTCAATGCAACAGGTTCTGACCAGGGACCAGACACAGGGCATAGATGGCCCGGGGATCTGTTTTCTTCAGAAGAAGATCCAAGAGGTTCCGGGCGTTGAGGGCTGCACTGTTTGAAGTCGGAAAAATGGCGGTTGCGGTTCCCGGGATACTGGTCTGCCGGACAAACCGCTGGAGAAGTCGCTCAAGAGAGGTCCCGGGCGGCTGTACATAGGTCCCGCTGTATTCAGTGAGTTCCGCAAGCCGCGCCGCCTGGTCCACGGCATCGCTCAGGGTGCCGAGACTGTCCACCAGATTTATCTCCAGGGCGGTTTTTCCGTCCCAGACGCGGCCCTCGGCGATTTTTTCCACCTCGTCAGGTTTCATCCCCCGTCCCTGGCCGACAATATCAAGGAAGCGGTTATAGGTATGTTCTACCCCGTATTGGATGGAGCGGGCAATCTCCGGGGCCAGGGGACGAACCAGGCTCCCGCTTCCGGCCAGGCGGGTGGTGCCGGTGCCGTCGCTGTGCACTCCGATACGTTCCAGGCTGTTTTCCAGGGTCGCCATGGCCCCGAACACACCGATGGATCCAGTCAGGGTGACCGGCGAGGCCATGATATGATCGGCCCCGGCAGCTAGCCAGTAGGCACCGGAGGCAGCCATGGAACCCATGGAAACGACCAGGGGTCTGCCGGTATCCTGGAAGCGCTGGAGCTCCTGGCGGATGAGTTCCGAAGCAAAGGCGCTGCCGCCTCCGCTGTCGATGCGCAGGACCAGGGCGCGAACATTCCGGTCGCGGCGGGCTGAGCGTATCTGGGCGATAAGATTATCGGCACTGATCTGGTCCGGGGTCCCGTTGCCATAGACGATGTTGCCCTGGGCGATGATGAGCGCAATCCTGTTCCGGTCGGATTTGACCATGGTGTAGGAGGGAGTCAGGGTGCCGAGGTATTCGCGAAAAGAAATCCGGCGGAACCCGTAACCGTCCTCAGCCGGCCCGACCAGGTCTCTGAGATACTGTTCCAGCTCCTCTTCTGTCTTCAGACCGTCCACCAGTCCCGTGTCCACTGCCATCCTGGCACTGTCGCCGCCTGCGTTTTGCAGATAGTCGGGCAGGTTGTTGATTATCTCGTCAAGATGGGTCGGGTCAAGTTTCCTGTGGTTGGCGATATCAGAGGTGAACTGGTTCCAGATATTGGCCAGCCAGAACCGGTTGGACTCCCTGGCCTCGGGTGACATGTTGTTACGGATAAACGGCTCCACCGCTGATTTGTAAGAGCCGACCTTGAAGATGTGAATCCTGACCTGGAGCTGGTCGATCAGATCTTTCATGTAGAGTCTGAAAATCCCGAAACCGCGCAGGTCCACACTGCCCATGGGGTTGAGATAGATTTCATCTGCCCAGGAGGATAGATAATACTGGGCCTGGGAATAGCTGGGTCCACGGGCGATCACAACCTTGCCGCTATCCCTGAACTGTTCTATGGCCAGGCCGATGGCGCGTAACTGGTTGAAACCGGCCTGCTCCAAAGCACTGGTATCGAGCACCATGACCTGAATCCGGTCATCAACGGCGGCCTGGTTGATGGTATCGAGTATGTCCTGGAGCAGGGTTTCTTTTTGCATAGGTCCACCGGCCATGAGACCAAAGACCCGACCCAGGGGGTCGATCAGCGATTTCTTTTCCACGATCCTGCCCTCGGGACGCATTATCAGGGCAGCATTCACCGGGACCTC
Organism: Desulfolithobacter sp.; assembly: GCF_054025815.1. Classification (NCBI taxonomy): domain Bacteria; kingdom Pseudomonadati; phylum Thermodesulfobacteriota; class Desulfobulbia; order Desulfobulbales; family Desulfobulbaceae; genus Desulfolithobacter; species Desulfolithobacter sp. Next base: position 43,585 of record NZ_JBPMMS010000015.1, read on the forward strand.
GGTGGCTGGATGGTAGAAGAGGGCGCTGACGACCATAAAGACGAGTCCCAGTGTCAGGAGACTGCCGAGCATAGTCAGTCCGGTGGTCAGAACCTTCCAGATCCAGCGTAAAAGGACGGTGACCATAATAAAGAATTTTTTCACTGTATCTCCTTGCATTCTTAAAGGAAACAGGGGGCACAGGGCACCGGAGGGTTCATGGAGCCGGGTTCAGTCCGCAGGTGACCCGGGACGAGCTTGAAACTGCGTCCAGTTGTTCCTGTTCTTGCTGTATTACGAGAAAATTTTTCGTGCCTTAAGATGGAGCACCATAGTATGTGGAGTGCTCAAGCCTGTCAGAGGGGAAGGATACGGGATTTACTGCGCGATTTCAAGCTTCAGGGCCAGGCCGAGGTCCTGCATGGAGTAGGGTTTCTTGATAAACTGGGATATGCCGAGGTCCCTGGCTTTTTTGATATCTTCGGGACTGGAGTAGCCACTGGTGATGATGGCCCGTAACCCGGGGGCATGCTGGGTAATGCGCTGGTAGGTCTCGCAGCCGTTCAACCCCCGTCCCATGATCATGTCCAGTATGACCAGATCCACGGATTTCCTTTTGATGAATTCTACAGCCTCTTCTCCGCTGCTTACCACGTAGGGTCTGTATCCCAGACGGGTGAGGAGCCGGCGGGCGATTTCCCGCTGACTTTCCTGGTCATCCACCACCAGAATGCGTTCGCCGGAGCCAGTGCTGACCTGGAGTGGAAATTTTTCGCCCGCAACGGCAAACTGCTCCTCGGTGGCCGGGAAGTAGAGGGTAAAGCAGGTCCCCTTTTTATTGGAGACGAGGTCCACATAGCCGCCATGATCGTGGATCGTGTTCCAGACCACGGCCAGTCCCAGTCCTGTGCCGCTGCGACCCATGACCTTTTTGGAGTAGAAGGGCTGGAAGATATGTTCGATATCACAGTTCTTGATCCCGGGTCCGTTGTCTTCCACCGTAATGACCACGTAGCGGCCAGGATCGACGGTTTCGTAGCCGTGGATGGGCTTGTTGATGTTCATATTGCAGGTGCGTATCCGGACCGTGCCTTTTCTGTTCTCCAGGGCCTCGGCCGCATTGGTGACCAGGTTCATGATAGACTTGGAGATGTGCATGGGCGAGCACCGGGTGTTGCAGAGGTTCTCTTCCAGTTCGGTTTCAATGGTGACGCCCGGATATCTCCTGGTCAGTTCCCTGCATTCCGGTGAGTTGACATAACCCGAGACGATGACGTTGAGGTTGTACACTTCCTTTTTGCATGTTGCGCCCCGGGCCACAGTGAGCAGGTCATTGACCACCGCCGCCGCCCGTTTGCCGGCATCGTGGATCAGCTTGATCTCCTCCCGGTACTTGAAATCCTCATCCAGGTCGAGGAGCAGGAGCTCAGGATAGGTGAGGATGCCGGCCAGAATGTTGTTGAGGTCATGGGCCACGGATCCGGCCATGAGGCCGAGGGATTCCATACGTTTGGCATCGGCCAGTTTCTCCATCAGTACCAGTCGTTTCTGTTCCGCCTCTCGGCGGGCTGAGATATCACGGATAGCCGCCACCTGTACCGTTTTACCCTGGTAGTCGATATGCTTCACCCGGATCTCCACCGGAAACCTGGTACCATCCTTTTTTATGCCTTTGGCTTCAAAAGGACCGAGGGCATCCTCGGTCTTCTGGAGAGGCATGGTCCGGACACTGTTGCTATCAAGGAGGATGTCGAATATCTGTTCACCGATGAGTTCTTCCTCGCTGTAGCCAAACATCTCGCACAGCTGCTGGTTGGCCAGGAGCAGACACCCTTCCTCGTAAATGAAGATGCCCTCCCAGGTGGCTTCCGAGAGCTGCCGGAAGCGCCGTTCACTGGCCCGGAGATCGGACTGGAGTTTCTTGTGTTCTATGGCGCGGCTGATGATTCTAAGCAGTTGTTCGGGATCACAGGGTTTGCGCAGGTAGTCGTATACACCTTGCCGCATGGCTTCCACCGCGTTCTCCACTGTGGCTATACCGGTGAGAATGATAATGGCTGTGCTGGGATGGTTACTGGAGATATGGGTGGCGATTTCATTACCGCTGATGTCTGGCAGGCCGATATCAAGCAGGGTGGCATGGAAGGATTTTTTTTCGAGAAAAAAAAGCGCTTCCTGTCCCGAATGAGCCACGTCAACTGCATAACCGTCTGCCTCAAGGAGCATCTTGAGACTGATGCAGAATTGCGGTTCATCATCTATTATCAGAATGTGGTACGCCATTCCGTTTTGCCAGGGCCAACTTGCGGTAACTCTGGTTACAGCCTCCTTGGAAGATTTCTCTTGTCAGCAGAGTCTGTGTCCAGAAAGTGGAACATAGCGGTGCCTGAAGAAAATATTCTCTTTCGAGAACCTGCTCACATATATAGCACAATCATTCAAAACTATTCAAACACAATAAATTCAAAAGGTTAAAAAAATAAGAATTATTCCGGAATGCTGGATGTCATGTATGCTGAGCCGGGAGGGTAATACTAAATGTAGTGCCTTGCGTCGAGGTTTCAAATGTCATCTCTCCGCCCATGTCCCGGATAATTTTCTGGACTATGGCCAGGCCCAGGCCGGTATGGCCGCCACCCTTGCTGCTGGTACCTGGATGAAATATCCTGTCCTGCATATCTGCATCGATCCCGGACCCGGTATCCGTAATCGTTATCTGTACCCGGTCGCGACCGTCCAGGGTCACGGGACGGGTAGCAATGGTGATGGTGCCGCCATCGGGCATGGCATCGGCGGCGTTGGTGCACAGGTTGATCATAACCTGGCGCAGGGCGTTGGCTTCGGAAACAACCGGGGGTAAGTTATCGGCCGGGTCGAACTCCATCCGGATGTTCCGGTCCCTGTCAAGCACCATGCGTAACAAGTTGATGATGTCCTCCAGGGTTCGGTTGAGATCCAGGGCCTGCTGGTCGCAAAACGATTTCGGAGTAGAGAGGTCTCGCAGCTGCTCGGTTATCTGCCCGATGCGCTCAAATTCGCTGTCAATGATGGTGAGCTCTTCTTTGACCTGGTGGTTTTTGCCCAGCTTGAGATCCAGTATCTTCATATAGTTTCGGAGAATCGCCAGGGGGTTGTTGATTTCGTGGGCAATTTTCCGCGCCACCAGGCTGGCTGCCTCCAGGCGCTCATTGAGCAGCCGCCGGGCCTCTTCACGGTGGAGATGTTCGATATACAGGCTGGCCGCCGCCTGGGAAGCCAGGAGTTGCAGCGGGGTGGCGTGGGTCAGCAGGGCCCGGTAGGAATCCTTGAAGATTCCGATGATCAGGGCACCCTGCACCTGTTTCCGGTGGACCAGGGGAACGACAAGAAGTCCATCGGTCCCCAGCAGGTGGAGGATCTGCTCGTCGAGGATGTTTTTTTCCTGGTCTGACTGGTCCATGAACGAGTGCATGATCTGACCGAACTCAACGGCCCGGCAGGCCAGGCTTCCGGGGTGCTGACCAACCGGGAAACGCAGCTGTCCGGCTTCACGGCAGTAGGGGTTGTCCGAAGATGCGCAGCCATACAGTTCTCCTGTATGCCGGTCGTGACAGAGAATAAGAGATCTGTTTTCGCTGAACAGGATTTTGAGACTTTCTTCGATCACACTGATGATCTGTTCCTGGTTTTCGGACTGGATGAGGCGACCCATGGCTCCGGTCAGCTGGGATATATCCCGGACCCGGCTGATCAGTTCCAGTGAGGTCTCCCGGTGGGGCGCCTCGGCGGCTGGCTCCGGTGCGAGTGACGACTGTCGGGAAGCGGGGATGGGGATGCCAAGTGTTGCAGCCATCTCTTCCACCTGTTCTTCCACGCTTTCCAGACTGGTCCAGAGTTTTTTTGCATCCAGGCCGAAAAAGCGCTCGGCTACGGTTTCGCACTCCGGATCCCCTGCTTCGGCATGGCTGAGGAGATCGGCCAGGTAAACCAGCCGTACCAGGGGAAGAGCCTCGACCAGTTCGTCCACTGGATGGTGGTGGAAGCGGATGGCGTCACCAAACAGGGTGGGAAAACGCCATTCATCCACCAGCCAGGCCCCGGCCTGGCAGTGGTTGATATGGAGTTTTTCCTGCTCAAGAAAAGACAGTCGGCCGTCATGACAGCGGATGCCCTTGAGCAGCAGGGGAGCGTATTTTCCAGGAAAAGCCATCCACAGTACAAGTTTGCCGATGTCATGGAGCAACCCGGCCAGGTATGCCTCCGCGGGGTTGGTATAACCGGTGACAGTGGCCAGTTTTCGGGCAATGATCGCGTTCAGGCAGGAGTGGTACCAGAACCGGTCCATGGAGAGCAGCCCATTGGTTTCTATGCGTCGAAAGACCTGCTGAACCGAGACGGAGATGGCAAGATTCTTGACCGTGTCGGCGCCGAGATAAATGACAGCCTGACCAATATCGATAAAGCTGCTCTTTGCGCCCATGAAGGCGGAGTTGGCAAGCTGAAGGATTTTTGCGCTCAGGGTGGTATCCCGCTCGGCAATACCGCTGACTTCCCGCAAATCGACCTCTTTCTTGTGGCAGGCGTCGATCAGCTGCACCAGTACTTGTGGCATGCTGGGCAGGTTTCCGGATGTCTTCAAGCGGTTCAGGGCCGTTTCTGCAGGACTCATTTATTGGCGACCAGGTAAAGGTGGTGGCAAGTTTGATGGACTTTGCACGAGTTCATCAGAAGTAACGTGGTAAACTGTCAGCCTCTGGGACGGAATTCCCCATGGTTGGTTGTGTATGCCACTACGTGGTTTTTCTTTCCAGCGTGAAAACGGGAAGCGGAAGCACGATAATTGGCTCTTTTTCTATGTAGCACAGGTGTTTTTTTAAATCCAGGAAACAGAAGAAAAAAGTTTTTTTTGATTACAACAGAAACTCTGTGCCGGTGGACAAAAAGGATAATATCGCTTTGTCCTGGAAAAACAACTTGTCTGGGAGTACCAGTGACGGGCCATTTTCTGACCAGTCTTTGTGAGAATTGCGATGTTATCTCCCGGCGCAGCCATTTTTCTGGGTGTTGATGTTAACTGCTTGAAATTTTATCGTTTCCTTTGGAACGGCCGTAAATCGCGAATCACTGGCTGATATGCCGGGAAAAGGTCTTTTCTTTTTTCTTGACCCGTCCACAGGAGAACAGGTAAGAAGGGGAAGTTTCTTATTTTTCACAGACTGCGCAGGAAAATTTCCGTTTCAATAAATTTGCTCCAGGGGGTAGGTAAGATAATGAAGGTCGGGGATCGCCACTATCATTCCATCTGGCTGGCCGATGACGGCTGGAGGGTGGAAATTATCGACCAGACCCGTTTGCCGCACCGGTTCGAGGTGGTGCGGCTGGAATCCCTGGCCGAGTCCTGTCGGGCCATCAGCGACATGCTTGTCCGCGGTGCGCCGCTCATCGGGGCCACGGCAGCCTATGGTTTCTGTCTTGGTCTGCGCCGGGACAGTTCTGATCAGGCCCTGCTCCAGATCGGCGAGCAGCTTGTGCGCTGTCGACCGACCGCAGTCAACCTGCGCTGGGCAGTGGAGCGCATACGCCGCGCTGTTGAACCACTGCCTGAGAAGAACAGGGTCGAGGCCGCCTATCGGGAAGCCGGTCGGATCTGCGAGGAGGATGTGGCCACCAATGAGGCCATCGGTCGGCACGGGGTGGAGCTGATTCGTCGTGCCTTTGAAGAGAAAGGGAAAAGGACGCCGGTTAATATTCTTACCCACTGCAATGCCGGCTGGCTGGCCACCGTGGACTGGGGTACAGCCCTGGCTCCGGTCTACCGTGCGGTTCTGGAGGGAATAGATGTCCATGTCTGGGTGGATGAAACCCGGCCCCGAAACCAGGGCTCTCACCTGACGGCCTGGGAACTGGCGGTCCATGGAGTTGACCACCACCTCATCGTCGATAATGCAGGAGGCCATCTCATGCAGCATGGCATGGTGGATATCTGTATTGTCGGGACGGACAGGACCACGGCCGGCGGGGATGTCTGTAACAAGATCGGCACCTATCTCAAAGCACTGGCCGCCCGCGACAACAATATCCCTTTCTATGTCGCTCTGCCAGGATCCACCATCGACTGGACCCTGACCGATGGTATGGAGATTCCCATTGAGGAACGGGACCAGGATGAGGTCTTGCGGGTCTGGGGTCGCGGGGAAACCGGTGACCTTACAGGGGTATTCATTGCTCCGCAACAGACCCCGGCCGCCAATCCGGCCTTTGATGTCACCCCGGCTGGCCTGGTCACCGGGCTGATCACCGAGCGTGGTGTCTGTCCTGCAAGCCGGGAGGGGCTTGCCGGACTCTATCCTGAAAAAGCAGGGACCTGATGTTTCCGGCACAGATGGGGATCGACCCGTTATGGCTCCACTGATTCTGCGCCGACAGCTCATCGAGACCGCACTGACCATGAACAGCGTTGGCCTCAACCAGGGGACGTCCGGAAACCTCTCTGTCCGTACGGAAAACGGCTTTCTTATCACCCCCTCGGCCCTGCCCTATGACCGGTGCCGGCCTGCCGATATGGTTGAGATGAACCTCGCAGGTATGGCGGAAAGCCGAAAGGGACGACCCTCGTCCGAGTGGCGGTTGCATCGCGATATCTACCTGGCCCGGGAGGAAGCAGGGGCCATTCTTCATGCCCATCCTCCCTGGTGCACGACCCTGGCCTGTCTTGAGCGGTCCATTCCACCATTTCACTACATGGTTGCCGTTGCCGGTGGCGACTCCATTGAACTGGCACCTTATGCCACTTTCGGTACCCAGGAGCTTTCGGACCATGTCCTGGACGCCCTGGCTGGTGGCCGTTTTGCCTGCCTGCTGGCCCATCACGGTATGGTTTGTTACGCCTCTGATCTGGAATCTGTTCTGGCCCTGGCCGTTGAGGTGGAAACCCTCGCCCGTATGTATGGCCAGGCCCTGCAGATTGGGGATCCCCCCCTGCTCAGCCGCGAACAGATGAGTGAGGTCCTGGATCTTTTCAGCGGTTATCGCCAGACCTCTTCCTGACAGGAAATCCCGTTGTATTTCGTTACAGGGTTTATAACCATGTGATTGACATGCCCGGAGTTTGCAGGTTTCTGCCACGGACTTGATGGTTTGACAGCCGGCAAATAATGCGTATTTTCTATGTGCAGGCGGGAGGTATCGTGACCGGGCGCTTTGCGGAAATTTTCGGCAGCGTCTGTGTCCGGCAGGGTGAAATGATCCGTTGGGAGGTGCATCATGTTTCAGGAACTACCGGTGAATATAGACGGGGTGGTTGCCTTCAAGGCGACAGGTAAACTGACCGATGAAGATTACAAAGCCTTCCTTCCGGTCCTGGAAAAGATTATCGAGCGGGAGGGGCCGGTGTCGATGCTGGCCGTGTTCGAAGATTTCCAGGGCTGGGAACCCAGGGCTGCCTGGGATGATCTCAAGTTCGGCCTGGCACATGCAGGAGATTTCAAGAAAATAGCAGTAGTCGGAGATTCGAGCTGGCTGGAGTGGATGAGCCGGCTCACCAGTCTGATCTTTAATGCCAAAATCAAGTTTTTTCCCAGGGGTGGCATGGATGAGGCCCTGGCCTGGCTCAAGGAGGAGGAAGGGCAGGAGACGATAGAATCGCTCAAGCCCTACAGTCATATTCTACTGGCCACCGACTTCTCCCCCCATGCCCGGCGGGCAGCGGAAAGGGCTGTGGAACTGGCAGGGAACTACGGCGCAAAACTGAGCTTTGTCTACGTGGTTGACGACCCGGCACTTTACGATGAATTCTACGAGCCGGTCTTTGTTGAGGAATGGCTGGCGCGACACGAGGAATATCGCAAACGGGCCGAGGACAGGCTGCGGCAGTGGGCGGACGAACTGGGAGCCAGGGAGGCAGAGATTGTGATCCTTGATTCCGCACCCAAGGTGGCCATTCCCAGATATGCGGACCAGCACAACGTCGATCTTATCGTGGTCGGCAGCTGTGGCCGAAGGGGGATGAAGAGGGTTCTCGGCTCGGTGGCCAATGCCCTCGTCCACCACAGCGGTTGTGATGTCCTCACCGTGCGCTAGCAGTTTTCGCGCAAGTCGTCACCAGTGCTGATTTTCGGTGGTCATCAAAAAGAAAAAAACGGCCGCAAAAAGTTGCGGCCGTTTTCATTGAATGGTCGGAACGAGAGGATTTGAACCTCCGACCCCCTGAACCCCATTCAGGTGCGCTACCAGGCTGCGCTACGTTCCGATATCTGCTGGACCGGGATCAGGTCCGGAATTGCTGGTGTCTCTTTTAGCATCCTGCGGCTGTGTATGTCAACAGCCTTCTCGAGTTTTCATCCCCTGCGACTAAGAATGTCCTGGATGGCCTGCAGTTCTTTTCTGATAAAGGCCAGCCGTTCGCTTGATCCGGTGAGCACGGGCCCTGGTTTCGGGACTACCGGGCGTCTGCCGCCGTCGGCCAGTACCTTTCGGGCTCCTGCTATGGTATATCCCTCTTCGTGCAGCAACGTCTTTATCAGAAGAAGGGTCTCGACGTCCCTGCGACGGTAGAGTCGCTGCTTGGACTTGGCCCGTCGGGGCCGGATGGTCTTGAATTCAGACTCCCAGTATCTCAGTACGTGCGGGTCGACGCCAACGAGCTTGCTGACCTCACCGATCCGGAAGTATTTTTTTTCCGGTATCTGGACTGAACTTCCGGCAGTGTGTGTATTCACATCACTTGCTGTTATTTAGCCGTTCCCGCAACCGTTTGCTGGACCGAAAGGATACCATTTTACGTTTGGTGATGGTCATGGCCTCTCCGGTCCGTGGATTTCTACCTCTTCTCGGCGATTTGTCCCGTACGGTCAGGGTGCCGAACTGGACCAGTTTGATGGATTCGCCCTCCACCAGGGTGTTTTTCATGGTGGCAAAGACAGTGTCTACAATTTCAGCGGCATTCCGCTGAGATACACCGAGTTGTTCGTTGACTGCTACAGCAAGTTCCTTGCGAGTAACGTTTTTTTTCTTCATCTTTTACTGTCCTTCCCGATATCGACCGCCAAAGCGGGACATCAGTGAGCTTACAATTTTATCGTGAAATCTGTCAACCGTTTCATCGTCCAGTGTCTTCTTCCAAGACCGGTAGGTCACGGTCAGGGCGACACTCTTCATTCCGGGTTCTATGGGCTTCCCCCGGTACACGTCGAATATGTCTGCATGCTCGACCAACTCTGCCTTGTGGGCGTGAATCTCTTCCAGTAGTTCACCGGCCGGTACTCCTTCTGGCACTACCAGGGCGATGTCCCTTTTCACGGCTGGATATTTCGGCAGCGGCTTGAAGGACACTTCAGCCCTTGGCAGACCACAGAGCGTTTCCACGTCCATTTCCAGGAAATAGACTTCCTGCTTGATGGAGAACTGCTTGGCCGTGGCCGGGTGCAGTCGACCCAGTCTGCCGATTTCCGTGTTTTTGTCCATGATGGTCAGAAAAGCTTCCGGATCACCGTATGGCTGGACAGCACCGCTTTCAACCATTCTGAACTCGATTGCAAGGTCGGAGCCGGCAATCCGCAGTTCCCGGAGCAGCGATTCGGCCACTCCCTTAACATCAAAAAAGTCTGCCTGCAAGCCGGAAAAGTAAAGAGGCCTTGCGCCGGGATACCGGTTACCGCTCATGACCACGCAGAGCTGAAAACGCTCTTCAGGCTGGTGCCCCTGTTTACGCTGGATAAAGGTCTTGCCGATTTCGAACAATCGGATATCAGTCTGCTGATAATTGATGTTACGGCGGATATTTTCCAGCAGTCCCGGTAACAGCATGGACCGCATGACGGCCTGCTCTTCGGTGAGCGGGTTGAGCAGCCGGGTAGCCTGGCGGCGCGGATCATCCTCGCCAAGTCTCATCATGTCCCAGTGTTTTTGCGAAACAAAGGAGTAGTTGATGGCCTCGCAGAAACCGTTGGACCGCAGGAGGTCGGCAATGTCCTGGCGTAGAGTCCGCAGTGGATCACGCTCGGGATAGTCCATGGTGATTTTGGGCAGGGTGGTAGGGATATCGTTGTATCCTACCAGTCTTGCGATTTCTTCAACCAGGTCGACTTCCCGTTCGATGTCGATTCGGAAGCTGGGCACCTGCACATTGAGTACCTCTCCGGAGCCCTCCACTACAAAGCCGATACCGCGCAGATATTCGGCGATCTCGGTGGCTCCAAGCTCCATGCCGATCAGCTGACACACCCGCTGGACACGCAGATTGAGGATAAGGGGTTCCTTTTTACCCGGATAGATATCCCTGGGCGCACCTTTCACCTTGGCTCCGGCAAGTTCAACCATCAGCTGGACAGCCCGTTCCATGGCCCTGGCGCAGCCGCCAGGGTCCACACCCCGCTCGAAGCGGTAGGAAGCCTCGGAGGGAAGGTTGAGTTTTCTGGCCGTGCGGCGTATGGAAACCGGGTCAAAGCAGGCCGACTCCAGCAGCACCTCGGTGGTGGAGTCGGTCACTTCAGAGTCAAGTCCACCCATGACCCCGGCTACGGCCACCGGTTTGTCCCGGTCGCATATCATGAGGGTATCTGGTGATATTGATCGCTTAACGCCATCCAGGGTGGTGAAGGTCATCTCGTCCCCTGATGGGCATCGGACGACAATGGCGCCACCGGCCAGTTTCTGGAAATCAAAGGCGTGCAGTGGTTGGCCATATTCGAGCATAACGTAGTTGGTGATGTCGACGATGTTGTTGATGGGACGCATGCCCACGGCCATGAGCCGTTTCCGGAGCCACCAGGGGGAAGGTTTTATGGTGACGCCGACAAGCTTGGTGGCAGCGTATCGTGGGCAAAGTTCCGGCTCGTCGATACGGACCGAAAATTCCTGGCCGTCGTTGTCCGGTACAGGCACATCGCGATCGGTCACCGGAATGGTCAGCCCCTGCCGGGTAATGCCGGCAATCTCGCGAGCGATGCCGATGACGCTGGCGCAGTCAGGCCGGTTCGGGGTAAGATCGATCTCGATCATGGTGTCGTCAAGCTCGAGCACCTCGACCAGGGGCAAGCCCGCAGCAATGGAGTCGTCCAGCTCAATGATTCCCGAGTGATCCTCACTTAACCCCAGCTCCTTTTCCGAGCAGAGCATGCCCATGGAGACTTCGCCTCGGACCTTGGCCTTTTTTATCTTCATGGAGCCGACAACCGTACCCGGACGGGCCAGGGCGGTGACCAGCCCCTCGCGGACATTGGGGGCCCCGCAGACGATCTGGATGGTTTCATCGCCCACCTCAACATCGCACAGGGTCAATCGGTCCGCATTGGGGTGCTTGCGAACCTGGAGAATCCGGGCTGTTACGATATCTTCCACGCCCCTGTACAGCTCCTGCACGGTTTCTACTTCCAGGCCGAGCATGGTCAGTTTGTCTGCCAGCAGGGCAGGGTCCAGGTCCTTGACCGGGACATACTCGTTTAACCAGTTGATGGTGAATTTCATGAATATACCTGTTACACACCAGCAGGGCAGCAGCTCCTGCACTACGAATCATGAAAACCCTGAACACCGTCAGGGACGGGACAAGGTTTTTGGCCGGATACCGGATAATTTTCTCGGAACAAACCTCGCTGGGCCGGAACAACAAGCAAGCTGTTTAGCCCAGCTATGATGCGTCAGTTTCCGAAACAGAAGTCGGATCGCTGCCCGCACTATAATCTGTTATGGGTTAAAACTGAGTTAAAAAGCGAAGATCGTTTTCGTAAAAGAGACGGATGTCGTCAATGCCATACTTGAGCATGGCAATACGTTCCACTCCAAGGCCAAAGGCGAACCCGGAATACTCGTCCGGATCATAGCCGACCATTTTGAGAACTTCGGGGTCGATCAGCCCGGCCCCGAGGATTTCCAGCCACCCGGTCTTCTTGCAGACCCGGCAACCCGAACCGCCACAGATGACACAGGCTATGTCCACCTCTGCGCTTGGTTCGGTGAACGGAAAAAAACTCGGGCGAAAACGCAGGGCCAGATCATCCTTGAACATCCGGCGGGTAAAACTGGTGAGGACGCCTTTCAGATCGGCAAAGGAAACATCCCGGTCCACCAGGAATCCTTCAACCTGGTGAAACATCGGGGTATGCGTAATATCAGAATCGCAACGGTAAACTTTACCCGGGGCAATATAGCGCAGGGGTGGATCCTGTGTCTCCATGATCCGGGCCTGCATGGGCGAGGTGTGGGTACGCAGCAAGATGGACTCCGTGACATAAAAGGTGTCGTGCATGTCACGGGCCGGATGGTGCTTGGGAATATTCAGGGCCTCAAAATTGTAGTGGTCGAGCTCCACATCGGGGCCTTCGGCCACGGCAAAGCCCATGCCCTCAAAAATGGCGCAGATCTCTTCCATGACCTGGGTGACGGGATGGAGCTTGCCAAAGGGCAGGTTGCGTCCCGGCAGGCTGAGGTCTTCTCTGCCTTTGGACTGTCCGGTATCACCAGTGGCGAGTGAACCTTTCAGGAACTCGAACCGGTCCGAGATCTCCTGCTTGATACTGTTGGCAAGCTGTCCGAGGCGGGGCCGGTCCTCCCTGGGAACCTGTCCCAGCCGGCGCATGACTGTGGACAGCGATCCTTTTCTGCCTAGAAACCGGACACGGAACGGCTCAAGGTCGGAAGCATCGGTGATGGCCGCCAAGGCCTCTTCAGCCTCAGCCTTGAGGCGTTTTAGTTCTTCTTCCATTGAATAGAGAAGTGGATAATATTTCTGAAGGTTCCAGAAGGGCCTGTACGGCCGCTGGTTTTCATCAATTGATGGAACAGGATGACTCTATCCCGATCTCTCAGTTGACGCCGGAAGCCTTTACAACCTGGGTGAAGGCGTTGGGATCAACAATGGCCAGGTTGGACAGGACTTTGCGGTCCAGTTCAATGCCGGATTCCTTCAGGCCATGGATCAGCTTACTGTAGCTGGTACCGTTCATCTTGGCGGCAGCGCCGATGCGGGTGATCCACAACCGACGGAATTCACGTTTTTTTGTCCGGCGATCGCGATAGGCAAAACAGAGTGCCCTGTCCACTGCTTCGGTGGCGGTCCGATAGAGCCGATGCTTGCCACCCCTGTACCCCCTGGCCATTTTCAGGACTTTGTTTCTTCTGCGTCGGGCTTTGAATCCACGTGTTACGCGAGGCATCTTTCTACTCCAGATAATGTTTTTCTGTCATCCCTTTCACGATTAAAGTTCCGGGAGAACAATGTGTTTTCGTACTGACTCTTTTGTCTGAAGACAGGGTTTTTGTCTTCTTTATCTGCTTACAGGTAGGGCAGCATGCGCTGTACAGCCTTCATGTCAGCACTACAGATCAGAGAGGATTTGCGCAGGTTACGTTTGCGCTTAGTGGACTTTTTGGTCAGAATATGACTGCTGTAGGCCTTGTTTCTCTTAATTTTACCGGAACCTGTGGCCTTGAAGCGTTTGGCCGCTCCCCGGTTTGTTTTCATTTTAGGCATGGTATATCTCCTTGCTATGTCAAGCTTTTCTGGCCGGTAATCAAATATTTTCTATTATAAGGCCGGGATCATGCATTCCTGTCGTCTGTCCGAAAAAAGTGGTGGTCAAAAAACCGATCCAACCAGGTCCGCCGTTGCCATTAAGCTTTCGGACCGACAAACATGACCAGTTGACGACCTTCCATCTTCGGCTCCTGGATAATGACACAGTCGTCGCGCAGTTCATCGGCGATTTTCTTCAGCGCGTCCAGACCAATGGACTGGGCATAAATGATTTCACGGCCCCGGAAGCGCATGGTGATCTTGACCTTGTTTTTGGCAGCCAGGAACTTTTTGATTTTCTTTATCTTGAAATTGAGATCGTGCTCTTCGGTCTTTGGCCTGAACTTGATCTCCTTTGTCTCGATAACCGTCTGTTTTTTCTTGGCTTCCTGCTGCTTTTTCTTCTGCTCGTAACGGAACTTGTCGTAGTTCATTATCCGGCAGACCGGAGGTTTGGCTGAGGCTGACACCTCGACCAGGTCCAGATCCTGATCGTACGCCCTGTCTACGGCCTCCTTGGTGGAGACGATGCCCAGCTGTTCTCCGTCGGCACCTATGAGCCGAACTTCCGGATAGGTAATCTGTTCGTTAACCTTGATCTTGATTTCCTGTTTCTGCGGAAGTCTTCTACCTCGTCTTTTAATGTCCGTTCCTCCTGTTCCGTTTTTTCTTGTTGCAGGCGCTTGGCCAATGCACTATCAGGCTGTTGAAAAACTACTACGCTTTTCAACAGGATACTATGCCTGCTTGCCTTCTTTACACTCCCGTTGGACCATATCGGTAAAGGCCTCTACAGTCATGGGCGGAAGATTTTCTCCATTTCTCTTGCGCACCGTCACCATGCCCTCGTTCATTTCCCTGTCGCCTATAATCAGCATGTAGGGAACCTTCATGAGCTGGGCTTCGCGGATCTTGTAGTTGAGTTTTTCGTTGCGCAGATCTTTTTCTACCCGTACCCCGCCTTCGCGGAGCCGGGCATGGATTTCATCACAGTAGCCGGCCTGGGCGTCGGTGATATTAAGGATCCGGGCCTGCTCGGGTGCCATCCACAGGGGAAAGGCCCCGGCATAATGCTCGATCAGCACACCGATAAACCGTTCCAGCGAACCCATGAGGGCCCGGTGGATCATGATGGGCTGGTGTTCCCTGTTGTCTTCGCCGGTATAAGTCATCTCGAACCGTTCGGGCAGGTTGAAGTCCACCTGGATGGTGGAACACTGCCAGGAACGGCCCAGCTGATCCTTGATCTTGATGTCGATTTTGGGGCCATAGAAGACTCCTTCACCAGGATCGATGGTGTACTCCAGCCCCTTTTTTTCCATAGCCGACTTCAAGGCCTCGGTGGATAGCTCCCAATGTTCGTCGCTGCCCACGTATTTATCCGGCCTGGTGGAGAGGTATACGTCGTAGTCGGCAAATCCGAAGGTTTTCAGAATATGGAGATTGAGATCAATGATGTTGAATATTTCGTCTTCCAACTGATCGGGGCGGCAGAAGATATGGGCATCGTCCTGGGTAAAGCCGCGTACCCGCAGGAGGCCGTGCAGTGCCCCGGTCCGTTCATAGCGGTAGACCGTTCCCAGCTCGCACCAGCGGATGGGGAATTCCCGGTAGCTGTGTTTCTGGCTTTTGTAGATGCCGATATGGAACGGGCAGTTCATGGGCTTGAGCTGGTACTTGACCTCGTCAATCTCCATGCCCGAGTACATGTTCTCGCCGTAGAAGTCCAGATGACCGGAGGTCTTCCACAGATCCTGGCGGGCAATGTGCGGCGTATAGAGCAGTTCATACCCGTGCCGGTAATGCTCTTCTTTCCAGTAATCTTCGATGAGCCGACGGAGCATGGCCCCCCTGGGCTGCCAGAGAATAAGCCCCGGGCCGATCTGGTCGGAGATGGTGAACAGGCCAAGCTCCCTGCCAAGACGCCGGTGGTCTCGTTTCCTGGCCTCTTCGAGCCGGTCGAGATATTTTTTCAGCTCCTTTTTATCAAAAAAGGCAGTGCCGTACAGTCGCTGGAGCATGGGGCGTTTTTCGTCGCCCCGCCAGTAGGAACCGGCAACCCGGAGGAGCTTGAAGGACTTGAGCCAGGAGGTGTCGGGCAGATGCGGCCCTCTGCAGAGATCGACAAAATTACCCAGCTGGTAGAGGCTGACCGTATCCTCTTCCATTTCTTCAAGGAGCTCTACCTTGTACACCTCGCCCTGTTGCCGGAAGTATTCGATGGCCTCGTCACGGGGCATCTCTTTTCTGGTGAAAGACTGCCGGGCGGAGACGATTTCCGCCATCTTTTTTTCAATGGCTTCGAATTCATCCGGGGTAAAGGACTGTGGCCGGTCAAAATCGTAATAAAAGCCATCTTCGATGGCTGGGCCGATGGCTACCTTAACCTCCCCGCCAGAGAGTTCCCTGACCGCATGGGCCATTACATGGGCCGCTGAATGGCGCAAGATCTCAAGGCCGAGATCCGAGCGCACGGAAATCGGCTCCAGGACCGAATCGGTTTCCAATCGTGAGTTGAGATCCACTGGCCGTCCGTCGATCAGAGCTGCCAGGGCTTGCTTGCGCTGCTTGTTGGAAACAAGCTTTTTCAGCGCTTCCGCCACCGGGGTGCCTTTGGCAAACTGTGCGGACTTGCCGTCAGGTATGGAAACTGTGATCTCGCTCATCTCTTCTTCAGGCCGTATCCTCAAGTTCTTTTGCCCGGGATCGTCCGCCCGTCATGCAGGTGGAATCCTCCTGGTGACCGCTGTCAAAAAGTAAAGGCTAATGAGCAGGCACTATTGCGACGTAATGCCTTGCTCTTAGCCTTTGATATTCTGGTAGGCGCGGGCGGGATTGAACCGCCGACTTCTACCGCGTCAAGGTAGCGCTCTCCCACTGAGCTACGCGCCTGCTGGGTCCTGTTTTGTACTCTTGAATTCGTAAGAGTAAATCATGTATTGAAAAAACGCAACTCAAATACCAGTAAACACTCACCGTGTCAAGAGGAAAAGCTGCTTCCCGTCGGTGAAACAACTTCTTTTATTGACGATATCGGTAGGCGTATCGGTATGAGCTCCGACCCTGGTAGAGGAAATAGACAAAATATCCATTGACCTTGCCTATCAGGTCCAGGGTTTCCCTGTAGTTAGGTGGTTTATTGTTTTTAATCGAGTTTTCTCCAGCGTTCCAGGCCGAGACCACCAGGTCGAGTCTTCCCCCGTAGGTCGCATTGTATTTGGATATCATATAGCAGGCAAGCAGGATATTCAGGGCCGGGTCATGGAGATCATTCGGCTCGAGGTTGCGCAGGGTGGTGGCCGATACATGGCGCAAAGGGATTTTTTTTGCCAGAAGTTCGCGGGCCGCCTGTTTTCCGGTGGCATACATGATCTGGGTAAGCCCTCTGGCACCTTTTTTCGAGACAGCCCTGGGATCGGCGTTGGATTCTGCCAGGATCAGAGCCCGCATGAAATCGGCGTTGACCTTGTGGCGGGGTTTGAAGTAGGCAATGTTGGCGTAATGGGTGATCAGACGGTCATACTGCCTGAGCTTTTTCATCTGGGTTGGGCTGGCCTTGATCTTCTTGTACTTGCGGATGTAATGGTCCAGTGAACCCTCCGCAGGGCAGGGCAGCGCCAGGAAAAGCAGGAGGCTGGCTAAAACAAGGAACCCGGATCGGGCCTGCGGGGAAGGGAGCGCAGTTATGCTGCCAGGGAACGCCATAAATTATTTCGGGTAGAGAGGGTTAAAAAGGAGCACATTACCTGGTAAAGATACCAGACATCCCGTACTCCCGCCAGTTCTCTTATGGAGTGCATGGCCAATTGGGCCACGCCCACGTCCACCGTGGCCACCCCCAGAGCTGCCGATGTCAGCGGACCGATGGTGGAGCCGCAGGCCATGTCGCTGCGCATGACGAATTCCTGCACCGGTACGTCGGTCATGCCGCACAGGGCCCGGAAGAAAGCTGCGCTGGCCGCGTCGGTGGCGTATCGCTGGGCAGCGTTGCTTTTGAGCACCAGGCCTTTGTTGATCCGGGGCAGGTGATGTGGATCGTGTTTGTCGGCAAAGTTGGGGTGTACGCCGTGGGCATTGTCCGACGAGATAAAAAAAGAGCGTTTCAGGGCCGCCTGGCGTTGGCCCGGTTCCGGTATGATCCGCTCCAGAATGGAGGAGAAAAATGAGCCTTGGGCCCCGGCCCTGGTCATGGAACCTACTTCTTCATGATCATGGAGTATAACCATGGTGTTGCATTCCGGCACCGTGTCCGCCAGGGCCCGGACAGCGCTGTGGCACGAGAGGAGGTTGTCCAGCCTGGCAGAGGCGATGAACTCCTCCTCCAGGCCGATTTTTGCCGGCGGTTGGCGATCCGCGAGGAAAAGGTCGAAATCAAGTACAGTGGCAGGTTTGAGGCCGGGATGCTGTCTGGTCAGTTGCGCGGTCAGGATGTCGCGGAGCGGGGTCTGCCTCTCTTGCTCCAGCATGAGGACCGGGACCAGGTCGTTTTGCCGGTTGATGGTTTTGTTCTTGTTGGCCTCCCGGTCCAGGTGGATGGCCAGGCTGGGTATAGTGGCCACCGCGCTCGAAAAATTGACCAGGCTGGTATGGAGGAACCCATCGCTGTCCTGCCAGACCACCCGTCCGGCAAGGGACAGGTCCCGGTCAAACCAGGTGGCCAGGAGCGGCCCGCCATAGACTTCCACTCCCGTCCGGACGAAGCCGTGGCCGGTATGCAGGGCCGCGGGCTTGAGCTTCAATCCTGGGCTGTCGGTGTGGCATCCGACCATGCGAAAGCCCGTCCCGGCCGGGTTCTCTCCGGTCAGGACCAAGGCCAGCAGGCTGGAATGGTTGCGTCGGATGAAGTAGCTTCCCGGTTTGAGATCGGTCCAGGGATCGCTTTCGACAAGCTCCTTGAAGTCGGCCTTCTGGAGCATGGCCGCCAGGTTGGCCGTGGCATGGAAACTGGTTGGAGAGACGGCCAGAAAAGAAAGCAGGGAGTCGACATGTTGATTTTGAGTCATAATCTTTTGTGATGAGTGTCCGGTTTCAGGCGATTACCGATATCTGCCTTCCGGTCATGGTTGGGCTGGCAACCGGGCTGGATTCTTTGCTGTCCATGGGCTCCTCGGCCGGTTCCGTGATTTCCCCGGTCTGCGATTCACCACTCTCCTGCTGCTCGGAACGCAGTTCGCGCAGGGCCTCGCTTTCTTTCCTGCCTGCCGTGGCGGCAATGTTTCTGTCCGCCGGAGAGGGGTTGGCCGGTGCCATGGCGGCCCTCCGGACAGTTCGCATCTTCTGGATGGTTTGTTCCGGGGTCGATTCCCTGCTTATATCAATGGGAACTTCACCGCCGACAGCGTAGCGCCGACCATCGGGACCGGTCTGATAGGAAAAGGATGCTCCGCCACGGGCATACCCCCCGGCATTGGCCAGGTGGGCCTGTTCGTGGGAACGGACTTCCCTGTCCCGCTGTTTGAGCTGCATAAGGGCCTGCTGTTCTTCGGCGGTAAGTTTTCTCCCGCTGTCAGCCGTTTTTTCAGGAGTTTGCCTGTTGGTCCCGATATTCCCTGATTCTCGGCTGTTTCCCGGTTCATCTGTTCTGTTGAACCCGCTGTTTTTACTGTTGGCCAATGCCTGTTTCCGGCCCTCGTCAGAGATGGTTACCCTGTCGCTGAACCCTTGGGTTGGCTGATTCGTGCCGGCATCAGCGGGCGCAGCAGGAATGATAACCCTGCGCACCGGTTCGGAGCGCAGGCTGGACCCCGCATGGGCGGAGATGTCCGCGGCCTGCAGAGCGCCCCGGAGGGAATATGTCATCAAAGAGGAACCCATGCTTTCATGTGATTACCAGGAACTGAGGTTCGGTGGTGATAAAAAATTATCGTTCAAACATTGTGGCTATGTCGCCGAGGATCGATCCCTCACCCTTGCTCTGGCCACCTGTCTGGGGTGCGGCCCTCCAGATGCGACCAGCAAGCCGGGAGAAGGGTAGAGACTGGAGCCAGACATGGCCTGGACCACGCAGGTTGGCAAAGAAAAATCCCTCGCCGCCGAAAATGGCCGATTTGACATCACCGACAAATTCAATGTCATACTGGATCGTCTCGGTCAGACCCACCAGGCAACCGGTATCGACCCGGAGAATCTCGCCCGGTTCCAGTTGTTTTTCGACAATGGTTCCACCGGCATGAAGAAAAACCTGGCCGTCTCCTTCGAGTTTCTGCATGATGAAGCCCTCGCCGCCAAACAGGGCCACACCGATTTTTTTCTGAAAGGCTACACCGATGGATACTCCTTTGGCCGCACAGAGAAAAGCATCTTTCTGGCAGATGAGCCGCTGGTTATATTTTTTCAGGTCCAGGGGGATGATCTTTCCCGGATAGGGCGAGGCAAAGGCCACCCGGCCTTTGCCTGTACCTTCAAAGGTGAATACGGTGATAAACAGGCTTTCTCCGGTGATCAGCCGTTTGCCTGCCCCCAGCATACGGTCGAAAAAACCGCCGCGCTGGGACTCGTCCGAACCATCTCCAAAAACCGTTTTCATGACGATCCGGTCCGACATGTACATCATCGCCCCGGCCTCGGAGACGGCGCTTTCGCCAGGATCGAGTTCGATCTCGACAAACTGCATCTCGTGGCCGAAGATTTTGAAGTCGATCTCGTGGGCCCGCTGCCCGGAGACCGGCGGGGGCGCCGGTGCAGTTTTCCGGTCTGAAATGCGAAGTTCTTCCACATCGCCAGCGGGCAGCCAGTCTGAAAAACCGTCCCTCCAGACCAGAGTGGCGTCAGTGTACTTGCCCCTGGCAAGGGATTTACGTATCTGGTCCAGGGAAAAGGGACCGGTGGTTGTGCCATTGACCGCAACGTACCAGCGTGCCATCGTATGTTCCTCTTGTGCCGATGATGAGTGTTTTCTGCTATCCAGTGGACCTGACTGAATAAAGAGGGCTGTTATCCCTTTATTCTACTATGGTATACAAAAAATCATCATGAATGAAGAAAAAATAGTACTCAATAACATGAAAGGCAAGCGGGCTGCGCGGATTTGTGTCCTTGAGCCCTATTACGGCGGTTCCCACCGGGCTTTTCTGCAGGGACTTTTTCAGCATGTGGCCATGGATTTCACCCTCGTTTCCCTCCCGGCCAGGAAATGGAAGATGCGTATGCAGCTGGCTGCCCCGTGGATGGCCCGGCAGGTGAAGGATATGTATGCGAGGGGGGTCCGGTTCGACGGGCTTCTGGTCTCTACCTTTCTGGACCTTTCCGTGCTCCAGGCCCTGCTTGGGCGCGAAGGTATCCATTTGCCGGCCGCACTGTATTTTCATGAAAACCAGTTTGTCTATCCCGGCCAGGTAGAGGATCCGCAGCGGTTCCAGTTCACAGCCATCAATTTCACCTCGGCCCTGGCTGCCGATACCCTGGCGTTCAACTCCAGCTATAACCGTGATACCTTCATCGAAGGTGTCAGGTTTTTTCTCAAAAAGGCAACCGATATCAGGGTGGTGGACCTTGCGGATCAGATTTTGGCTAAAAGCAGGGTACTGGCACCGGGAATCGATTTTCGGCCCATGGACAGGGCAGAAGAACCGAAACATCGGGCAGATCTGCCGGTTGTTGTCTGGAATCATCGCTGGGAGCACGACAAGGACCCGGAGTTTTTCTTCCACGCGCTGAAACGGGTGGCCGCCGGAGGTGTTGATTTCAGGATCCTCGTTCTGGGCGAGTGTTTCAGGAACCGCCCAGCCATCTTTTCCCGGGTGGAGAAGATGTTTCAGCACCAGCTTCTGCATTTCGGATACGCTCCGGACAGGGAGACCTATGCTGCTCTCCTTGGCCGTGGCGATATTGTCGTTTCCACGGCCCGGCATGAGTTTTTCGGTATCGCAGTTCTCGAAGCTGTCCGGGCGGGCTGCTGGCCCCTGGTGCCGGACCGGCTGGCCTACGTGGAAAATTTTCCGGACAGGTACCGCTACAGGGACGCTTCCTTTGTCACCAGGCTGCGCGAGCTGATCCGGACCAGGCCGGCCATGAGCCGGAAAGAGCGACTTGACCTGACCGAGCGTTTTTCCTGGGCCAGGCTGGGCCCGCGCTTCCATGACTGGCTCCTGAACATGCTGTCAAAACCGGCGTGAGAACGGTTCTCCTTCCGGCCTCTCAACCACTGCTGGACAGGGCGGTCCTTCTGGGCTACATTTGCCGTTATGCGCAGAATTCGCTTGACCATACATCCTCTTCTTTTTCCTGTCCTTTTTTTCGGCTTCACCATTCTTGGCGGAGCCGTGCTGCTGCATTCGGGCTGCAGTCGAGGCGCATCACCGATCTCCTGGATAGATGCGCTTTTTACCGCTACCTCGGCCACCTGTGTCACCGGTCTTGCAGTGGTGGATACCGGTACCGTCTACAGCCGGTTCGGCCAGACCGTGATCCTCGTCCTTATCCAGGTGGGCGGGCTGGGGATCATGACCTTGACCTCTCTGGCCATGTATCTCCTGCGCCAGCGGGTCTCCCTTACCGACCGCATCGCCGTGGGACAGAATCTGCTCCATGATCCCTCCTTCCGTCTGGGGCGATTTCTGATCAGTATCGTCTTGCTCGCCCTGGGCATTGAGGCAATGGGCGCCGTGTTGCTGCCTTTGGCTTCTGGTGGCGGTATCGACAGCTATTCAGCAGTGTTTCACGCGATTTCAGCCTTCTGTAACGCAGGTTTTTCCCTGTATCCCGACAGTCTGACACGCTGGCACAGCAGCTTGCCGGTCAACCTGGTCTTTATTGCGCTGATCGTGCTGGGTGGTACAGGGTTTTCCGTACTTGTGGAAATCGGCCGATGGCTGGGGAGACGGATCAGGCAGGTGGTTACCCATAGCCGCAGGCCTGTTCGCCTGACCTGGTATGCCCGGGTAGTACTGCAAACCACGCTTTTTCTCATTGTTTCCGGCTGGCTGCTGCTCTACCTGGCCGATTACGCCCTTTATGAGCGCAGCCTGCCCATGGGGACAGCGCTCCTGGAGAGCCTCTTTCAATCAGTGACCAGCAGGACCGCCGGTTTTAATACCGTTGCCATCGAGCACATGACCAATGTCTCTTTGCTGGTTATGATCTTTCTCATGCTGATCGGCGCGGCTCCGGGTTCGTGCGGCGGCGGTATCAAGGTGACCACGTTCAGGGTGATTGTCGCCTTTTTCGTGGCTCAGGTCCGCGGCAGAGAGCAGGTGGTGATCGGTAATGTCGGGGCCAGCCGGGAAACATTGAACCGGGCCTTGGTCTTGATCCTGTTTTCGGTTTCCATCATCTGTGTGGCTGTGCTTTTGCTTAGTGTCACCGAGGGCGGCGAAGTGCCCCATGTCCAGTCCCGCGGGCAGCTGCTGGAGATCGTCTTTGAGGTGGTCTCAGCCTTTGCAACCACCGGGCTGTCCACCGGGTTGACACCCTGCCTGTCGTTCCCTGGCAAATGTATTGTCATCGCGCTTATGTTTATCGGCAGGCTGGGGCCTCTGCTTTTTATCGGGGTCCTGCAGAACATTCAGCGGCGGGAAAGTTATTTTCGTCCGGAGGGAGACCTGTTGATCGGTTAACCGCTATTGCCAGCCTTGCCGGTCCCCGCCTCAGCAGCAGATCGAACTCGGGACCGGCACGCTCTGGTCTGTGCCGGGACGACGGTCTGTCAGGCAAGAAAAGTGAATCTGCATCCGGAGCTGACCAGGCAGGCCGGGTCGGTGGTGCGGGGGAGTGGTGAGGGTGTGATGAAAAAGGAAATCGCAGTCATAGGGCTTGGCAAGTTCGGCTTTTATTTTGCCAAAACTCTGGTCGAACTGGGGCACAAGGTTGTGGGGATCGACAACCAGTCAGCCAGGGTGCAGAAGGCCCGCGATGTGCTATCCCAGGTCTACCGGACCGATGCCACCAACAAAGATGCTCTGGAACAGCTTGGTCTCCGGGAGATGACCCATGTGCTGGTCAGTGTGGGCGATTCCATTGCCGCTTCCACGATGATCTCCATGTACCTGAAAGAGCTCGGGGTTTTGGAGGTCTGGGTCAAGGCGGTGAATCCTGATCACCAGCGACTGCTCTACAAGGTCGGGGTGGATACGGTGATCATTCCGGAACAGCTGGCTGCCGTGCATCTGGCCTCCAAGGTTGCCATCCCGGGATTTATACAGTACGCCAGTTTTGACACTGAAATGTCGTTTCAGGAGCTCCAGATTGACCGTTGGGCCGGCAAGACCTTAAAGGACCTGGACCTGACCAACCGGTATGGGGTTCAGGTGATCGCCACCCGGAGGGAGGACGAACCCCATTTTCAGTTTCTTCCCCGGGCCGACTACAAACTGAAAAAGGGCGACCGGTTGATCGTCATTCGCAAAACTGCGGACAGTCGGGAGATACGCTCATAGGTGATCGAGCAGGCTCTGTCGGTTGTTTTTTCAAGCCGGGAATACTGGTTGGTAGGGGCAACTGGTGGGAATCAAAGATAAAATTTATTTTTCAAGCAATGATCATGCAGAAGACCAACAAGGTACAAGGGCTGGTGGTGGCCGGGATGAGCGGTGGCTCGGGAAAATCCGTGGTTTCGGTGGGCCTGGTCGCAGCCCTGCGGGAAGCCGGAAAGATCGTGGTACCCTTCAAGAAGGGGCCTGATTACATCGATGCCGGCTGGCTGACAACGGCAGCCGGAAGGCCGTGTTATAATCTGGATCCCTTTCTCATGGATCAGGAAGTCATAACCCACTCCTACCGGATTCATGGCGTCGGCGCCGAGTACGCCATTGTCGAGGGCAATCGGGGGCTGTATGACGGAGTCAATGCCGAGGGCGGCTTCTCTACCGCAGAGCTCGCTCTGCACCTGCAGCTGCCGGTACTGCTGGTGGTAAACTGCTCAAAGACAACCAGGACCGTGGCTGCCCAGGTTCTCGGCTGCCGGGAACTTGACAGGAGGGTCTGTTTTGCCGGAGTGATCCTCAACCAGATTGCCACTGCCCGCCACGAACGGATTATTCGTGAATCCATGGAACGATATACAGATGTTCCGGTTCTTGGCATTATTCCGCGAATGAAACGTGATATTTTTCCCATGCGCCATCTGGGGGTGACCCCTCACCAGGAATATGGCACCGCTGATGAGGCAGTGGCTCAACTTGCCAGGATTGCCCGGCAGCATTTTGACCTGGAGGCCATTACTTCTTCGATGCGGGAAACCGTGGCGCCTCCGGTTATCAAAGACCCGGAGGTGAGCTCAGGGGAAGGGGTGACTATCGGCATCCTCAGGGACGCGGCCTTCCAGTTCTATTACGAGGAAAATCTGGAGGCCCTGCGCCGGGCCGGGGCCAGGCTGGTGATGATCAATGCTCTGGAGGCCGGGAAACTGCCCGGTAACCTGGACGGCCTTTACATCGGGGGAGGATTCCCGGAAACCAGTGCCCGGCGGCTGGCCGATAATTTCTCGTTTCGCGAATCGGTGCGGACCATGGCCGAAAAGGGTCTGCCGATGTATGCCGAATGCGGCGGGCTCATCTTTCTTGGCCGCTCCATTATACTTGATGGCCGGGAATATCCCCTTGCCGGCGTCTTCCCGGTCACCTTCGGTCTTTCGGAAAAACCTCAGGCCCATGGTTACTCCATTTTTACCGTAGAACGGGAAAATCCTTTCTATCCGGTTGGAACCAGGGTCAAGGGACATGAATTCCGCTACTCCACCATCATGGAGTGGGACGGAACTGCTGCGGATCTGGCCCTGCGCATCGACCGGGGAACCGGATTCATGGACAAACGCGACGGACTGATCAAGAACAACGTCATGGCCCTCTACACCCATGTCCTGGCGCCCGGTACCCCGCTTTGGGCTGAAGGCCTTGTGCGTCGGGCACTACACTATAAACACTCAGTCGCTCGCTGATATTTTGGCCAACACTTTTTTGCCCTTGTCTGTGTTTGCTGCTATAATGTGCAGAAATGTCGTTCTCCGGACTACCTGTTATCTGAAGGGGCAGGGCGAAGGGCAGGCAGGTATCTTGTTGCGCAGGTGGACGCAGGGGCCCGGATTTTTTCGGGCACGTGTCTGGCACGGAAGAAAGGACAGTTTTTTCGAGGCACACAGTCAGGTGGGACATTTCAGGTATGAACAATTCGGTTGATACCAGGAGCAGGAGGATGCTTAAGGACAATGATGTCGCTGATGCGGAGAGTCGCATGAAAAGTGAGTTCATTGCGAATATGAACCACGAAATCCGCACACCCATGAATGCCATCCTCGGGTATGCGGAGATGCTGGCTGCTGCCGATCTTCCGGAGAGGGAACAGCGGTATGTCTCGGCCATTCTCAAAAACGGTGCCACCCTGGTGTCCATGCTCAACGATATCATCATGCTTTCCAGGATCGATTCCGGCAGCCTGGAGATAACCAGAACCCCTACACAGCTGGGTATCCTTCTGGAGGAGATAAAAGATTTTTTCCTGGAGAAAATACGGGAAAAAAATATAAAGCTCTCCTGTCACATCCTCGACAACCTGCCGTCGGTCTTTCTCCTCGATGGTGTTCATCTCAAGCATGTCCTGCTGAACCTGATCAGTAATGCCATCGCTTTCACCCCTGAAGGAAAGGTGGAGATCCTGGTGGAAGGAATGCCGGCAAAGAATTCAGACCAGGGATGGGATATCCTTATGTCGGTATCGGACAGTGGAGTCGGTATATCTCCAGACGAGCAGCGGCGCATCCTGGAGCTGTTCGAGCCCCACAGGTCAGGAACCTCTCACGCGTATGCCGGGGCCGGTTTCGGCCTGATGCTCAGCGGTCGGTTGGCGGCGCTTATGGGAGGGCGGATAAGCCTGGTCAGCAGCCCCGGGCAGGGCAGTATCTTTACGCTCAGGCTCTCCGGTGTCGAGCCGGTTGTGGATTATGTTCATGAATGCTCGTCTGTTCATGGTGAGGGGGCGAATAGGCCAGTGGCACCGAACCGGAAATTGCTGGTTGTGGACGACATGCCTACCATTACTGATATCATCCAAGACGTCTACGTGGATTTGCCGGTGGAGGTACTGGTTGCCAATTCTGCCGATCAGGGTCTGCAACTGGCCAGGCAGCAGCACCCCGGCCTGATCCTGCTCGATCTCGACCTGGCCGGGATTGATGGCCGCGACATCGCCAGGCAGTTGCGTGATGATCCCGAAACAGCGGATATCCCCATTGTTCTCATGTCCGGTGTTTGCCTGGAAAAGGAGGAGTATCAGGATCTGTTTGCCGGCCAGTTGACCAAGCCGTTCAGGATCGACGGTCTGCAGAAGCTTGTTGCTTCCTATTTAGATACGACAGCTCCGCCTGCAGAGCCGTCCGGCACCGGGCCCGGGGAAGTTCCCGGTCAGTCCGAACAGGCCGCGGTGATGCGTGGCTGGGACAGGGAACTCGATGAAGTATTTAAAAAGCTGCTGGCAAGCGGTAATCTGCGCAGCGCCGAACAGCTTGGCCGGATGATGCAGCAAAGGGATCCGGGGGGTAACGGCGGGACCGGCGCTTTGTCCTCCCTGGGCCAGAAGTTGATCGAGTATGCCCGCGAACCCGATATTATTGCCGTGGATCAGATGATTATGAAACTGAAACAGTACTTATCCCAGTGGAAACAGTAACCAGCCGGCGTCCGCTTATATTCATTGTGGACGATGTGCCGGAAAACATTCAGATCGCCCTGTCGCACCTCAAGGACCTGGAATGCGACTTTGCCTATGCCACCAGCGGAGAACAGGCCCTTGAACGGATCAGGGCCAGTCATCCGGACTTGATCCTCATGGATGTGATGATGCCGGGAATGAGCGGGTTCGAAACCGCCCAGGCCCTGCTCCGCCGTAGTGAAACCGCCTCCATTCCGGTCATTTTCCTTACCGCCCGGGCCGAGCCCGATGACGTCGCCCGGGGGTTCGAGCTTGGAGGCGTGGATTATATAACCAAGCCGTTTAACGGGGTCGAGCTGCGCTCCCGGGTCCGGAACCATCTTGAGCTCCATCTGTACCGAACCGGGCTGGAACAGGAGGTCGAGGTTCGAACCAGGGAAACAGTGCTTCTCAAGGATGTCATTATCGAGGCCATGGGTGAGCTTGCCGAGTATCGCGATCCGGAAACAGGGAGCCATATTCACCGAACCCGGGAGTATGTCAGGTTGATGGCCCAGGCCTTGCGTCGGCAAGGTCTTTTTGAGGATCAACTGACACCGGACTATATCGAACTGTTATACAAATCAGCTCCCCTGCATGATATCGGCAAGGTGGCCATCCGGGACTCCATCCTTCTCAAGCCTGGCAGGCTGACGGAAGAGGAGTTTGAAGCCATGAAACAGCACGCGATATTTGGCGAGGAGGTGATCGCCAATCTGGAGCAGAAAGCCGGGCAGCCGACCTCGTTTCTCAAGTGCGCCAAGGAGATTGCCGGCAGTCACCATGAACGGTGGGATGGCTGCGGGTATCCCCGGGGGCTTAAGGGAAGGGATATCCCTCTTGCAGGCAGGATCATGGCCATTGCCGATGTCTATGACGCACTGATTTCCAAACGGGTCTACAAGGACTCCATGACCCACGACGATGCCCTGGAGATCATGAAACAGGGTAGAGGTCAACACTTCGACCCCTGCATGATCGATATTTTTCTTGAAATAGAGACAGAGTTCCACCACGTTGCCCGAAAATATCAAGATTGAACTCCAAAGCCATTGTTCTCAGGTCCAGGCTCCTGCCCTGACAACGGTCGGAGTTGGGTTTTCCCGGGAACCGGTACAGGTTCCAGACTATTCTTTTTGGTGCTGATCTATCATGCGTAGCAAATCTTTGTGTACTCTTTTTTCTGCCGTTGTTCTCTTTTTGTTTTTGGTTCCGGCCCATGTTTTCGCAGGGCCGGTGGTGCTCTTTGATCAGAGCCATGGCCAACGGTTTTTTATTGAAAAGAATCGGCCGCTGGATCTTTCCGGTCTGGCTGTGCTGTTTGTCGACCAGGGAGCGAGCGTCAGGGTTTCAAGGGATCCATTGACCGGCAGGAACCTGCAGGATGTGGATGTCCTGGTCATTGCCGGCGCCTTTGCTCCGGTCCGCAAACCGGAGGTTGAAGCCATCGCTGAGTTTCTGGAAAGAGGTGGCAGGCTGGCCGTGATGGTCCATATCGGCAGACCTTTTCATGGTCTTCTTGAGCGGCTTGGCGTTGGTATTTCCGTTGCACCTGTTTATGAACAGCAGCACGTACTGTCCGGAAACCACCGTGATTTCACGGTTCGGGAATTTGCGAGCCATCCTCTGACCCGTGGACTCAAGGGGTTTAATATTTACGGTGGCTGGGCTCTGCTCAACAAGGAGAAAAATACAGAGGTTGTGGCCCACACCAGCAGCCAGGCCTGGATCGATATGGATAAAAACGGGAGGGTCAGCGGCCATGACGCCATCCAGTCCTTTCCGGTCATCGTTGCCGGTCGTCTGGGCCGTGGCAGTTTTGTGGTCTTCGCCGATGATGCAATCTTTCAGAATGGTTTTCTCCGTGGCGGTAACCTGGATCTGGCCAGAAATCTGGCTTTGTGGTTCTGCCCGAGAAAAGTGGCGATCTGAGCGGGACAACGCCGGCAAGGGGTATCTGAAGGTTCACCAGAAAAAGAAAAGGGACTTAACCAACTGGTTAAGTCCCTGATTTTCTTGGTGACCCCAAGGGGAATCGAACCCCTGTTTTCGGCGTGAGAGGCCGACGTCCTAGACCGCTAGACGATGGGGCCTTATGGTGGCTGAGTTTGTAAAATATCTGGCTTGCTTTGTCAAGACGCTTTGTTGTCTTTTTTCGTTTCCTGGTCCCTGCTGGATTGAATTTGCCGGCCAAACGATACTGCCTGGTCGAGCAGGTCCGGTTTAGTCCGGGCACTTTCCCGGTGTTCCAGGCCGCGGGCGAGCAGTTCTCCGCCATAGCCAAGATCCATGGCGTCGAAGCCGTAGCGGGCTGTGAGAATGGCGCCATCGAACAGCCGGTCACCGCGGGAGGCGGCTGTGGAGACAAGGTAGCCCTGTGCATTCGGGTTGTTGCGGCGCTTGTTGAAGATATATTTCCTGCTCCACAGTGCCTGGCACCGATCGATAAAGAGTTTTGCCTGGGCGGTGAGGCCATAGAAATAGATGGGGGAACCGATCACGATCCGGTCGGTGACCATGATCCTGGGGTAGAGGGAGGACATGGTGTCATTGAGGATGCATGTCCCTTTTTTTTCGCAGTTGCCGCAACCGTGACAGGGATGGATGTCCAGTTCTGGTAACCGGATCAACTCCCATGTTCCTCCGGCTTCTTCGATGCCCTTGCCCACATGGCGCAGGAGGGTTTCGGTGTTGCCGTTTCGGCGTGGACTGCCGAGAAAGAGCAGGGCGGGGGGATTTGGGTCAGTCATTGTCCTGTTTGTTGCTCCTGGTTTTCGGGGAGTCGGCCGAACAGAGCCGTTTTTTCACGCATCCAGAGGGCCAGCTCCATGGTCATGAAACGGGGAGCACAGCGCCAGCGCCAGTTGTCTCCGGATGTGCCCGGCGTATTCATGCGACAGTCGTTGCCAAAACCGAGTGCGTCCTGCATGGGAATCAGGGCCAGGGAGGCTGGAGAACCAAGGGCCAGGTGGATCAGGTCCTGGTGGAAGGTGGAGGCATCGGTATCGGTTTTGTTGGCAAACCGTTTTGCCTGGAGTTTTGCCTCGGGTGGAACCGATGGACTCAGAAACCATCCCACGGCGGTGTCGTTGTCGTGGGTGCCGGTGTAAACCACGCTGTTGGTTGGATGGTTATAAGGCAGGTAGCTGTTTTGCGGGTTGCCGTCAAAGGCAAAGAGAAGGATCTTCATGCCCGGAAAGCCCAGGGTGTCGCGCAGCTTCTCCACTGCCGGCGTGATGAGGCCCAGGTCTTCGGCGATAACCGGCAGGGGTCCGAGACGTTTTTCCATCTCACGGAAAAAAGAGAGGCCAGGGCCTTTTTTCCAGTTGCCGTGGATGGCGGTTTTTTCCCGGGCCGGAACAGACCAGTAGGATTCAAAGCCGCGGAAGTGATCGATGCGGATGATGTCCACCAGGGAAAAGATGGTTTCAAGCCTCCTGCTCCACCAGTCGTACAGAGCGTCCCGCACCTCTTTTTTTCTGCTGTTCCAGCGATAGAGCGGATTGCCCCAGAGTTGTCCGGTACGGCTGAAATAGTCTGGCGGGACTCCGGCGACGTGGGCGGGGAGACTGGTCTTTGGGTCCAGGTCAAAGATTTCCTGGTGGGCCCAGACATCCACACTGTCCTGGGCCACGTAGATGGGCAGGTCACCGATGAGGCGGATGTTTTTTTTCTCTGCCCGGAGTCGCAGTTCTTGCCATTGGCGAAAGAAGATATATTGTTCAAAACGGAAGTAATCCATGCTATGATGAAGTTCCGCTTGAATGGACTGCAGCGCAGCGGGATCGCGCTCTCTGAGCGGAGTCGGCCACTGCCACCAGGGCAGCTGGTTGTGTCGCTCCTTCAGGGCCAAAAACAGGGCGTGGTCCTTGAGCCAGGGATAGCGCTTGCTTATCTTGTCGAGTTCGTCCCGGCGGCCCTGCTTCTGGAATGTGGTCCACGCTTCCTGGAGGATCTGGTTCTTCCAGGGAATAGCGCTGTCAAAGGAGACGAAATATTCAGAACATGAGGGGCATCTGGAAAGTTGGGTGTTTGTCAGGAGGCCCTCTTTGGCAAGGAGTTCCGGACTGATAAAGAGCGGGTTGCCTCCAAAGGCCGAAGAGCTCATGTAGGGAGAATTGCCGAAAACAGGGTTGGTTGGTCCCAGCGGCAGGATCTGCCAGAAGGACTGGCCGGCCGCTGAGAGAAAATCGAGAAAGCTCCACGCTCCGGGACCGAGATCGCCGATACCGCAGGGCGAGGGCAGGGAGGATATGTGGAGCAGTATTCCTGAGCTGCGGTTTTTGAGAAAAGGTATCAAGTGCTTAACCTGCCTCCTTGTTCAGTGTAGAGAGCGAAGTTGTGTATCTTCATGGATATTATCTCTATTTTTACCAGATTCACTATGGATTAGGAAATCTTTATTTGCTTTTCCGGGCGTTTTGTATTAGATTGAATTAGTTTATGGGTATATTGGCGCGCAGAGCGCTTTTTTGCGTTTGTATTGGTGCGTAACATATAACAAGTGTGGGGGTTGAAGGCAGGTGCTTGCAAGTATCAAGGATGACCTTCTCGAGGCTGGTAAAAGCGAAGGCTGTATAACATTCCAGCACCTCAATGAGCTTCTTCCCGAGGATATCAAGGATCCCGGGGCCATTGAGGAAATCTTTGACTTTCTGGGCGAACACAATATCGAGATCGTTACCCAGGAAAAATCCGGTAAGAAAAAGACCCTGTCCGGCGAAGATTGGACAGGAAAAAAAGACCATGATGCTGAGGCGTTGGTTGACGCCGAGAGTCTTCCTGACAGTGAAGATCATGACAGCGAGGAGACGACGACCACTTATCTTCGCGAAATGGGACAGTTTGATCTGCTGACACCCGAAGAGGAGGCCAAGTACTCCAAGACCATACGCGAAGGGTTCAGCTCTATAATCAATGCCATTCGTGAGGATAGTTCCGGAACCCAGGAAATCAAGATGCTGGTGGAGCGCATCGACCTGTGGCAGCGGCGGGATCCCTCGCTCAAACCCAAGAAGCAGCAGCTCAACTACATGCGTCACTGCGTCAAACTGGCGGTGAAAAAGTACCCGGAAAAGCGGGAGCTGCTCGAGCTGCATGCCAAACTCGAGGCCTATAACCGTTCCATCGAGATCGCCAAGGACGCCATGATCCGCGCCAACCTGCGCCTGGTGGTTTCCATTGCCAAACGTTACATGCATCAGGGACTGACCCTGGCGGACCTGATCCAGGAAGGCAACCTGGGCCTGATGCGGGCCGTGTTCCGCTTTGACTACAAGAAAGGCAACAAGTTCTCCACCTATGCCTCCTGGTGGATCCGGCAGGCCATCACCCGGGCTATCCTTGACAAGACCAGGACCATCCGGCTGCCGGTGCATTTTCTCGAGCTTCGCAGCCAGTTCTTCAAGGCCTTTTACTCGCTTCTGAAGGAGCTGGGCCGCGAGCCCACGCCGCAGGAAATCTCCAAGATGACGGATCTGCCCATGGACAAGATCCTCGCCATCCTGGAGGCCTCGCGCGAACCGATCTCACTTGAGACCCCGGTGGGGGACGATGACTCCACCCTGGGCGATTTCCTGGAAAACCAGGAGTCCGAATCACCCTATGATGCGGTTCAGAACAGGGAACTGGCCAACCGGGTAACCGAGGTGCTGTCCACCCTGACCGAGCGGGAAGAAAAGATCATCCGGCTGCGCTTTGGTATCGGTGAAAAGGCCGAGTACACCCTTGAGGAAATCGGCAAACGATTCAATGTCTCCAGGGAGCGGATCCGCCAGATCGAGAAAAAAGCGCTCAACCGGCTGCGTCATTCCAGCCGCCGGGAGAAACTGCGCTACTTCCTTGACTGAGGAAAAAAAGGATTGGAGCGCCTGTCACGGGATTGTCGTGGCAGGCGCTTTTTTTTTGTCTTGACAGTACGGTTTTTATTACTGTGATTATGGCTGGTCTGGCAAACCCCGGGTCAGTCATGCAGGTCAGGTATCTATCTCATGGACTCTTTTATTGAACAGGCCGGACTTGGCGACATCCTCGCCAGGGTCCGCAACGAAGAACGGCTCTCTCTGGAGGACGGACGGCGGCTGTACGAGTGCCCGGATATCCTGGCACTCGGGTATCTTGCCAATATTGTTCGCGAACGCAAGAACGGTAACCGTGCCTACTTTATCTACAATCAGCACATCAATTATTCCAACGTCTGCACCAATCTCTGTAAGTTCTGCGCATTCGGCAAGGAAAAGGGCCATGATCAGGCCTACGAGATGAGCCTTGCGGATGTGAAGGAAAAGGTTCGGGAGCGGCTGGAGGAACCGATCACCGAGATTCACATGGTGGGCGGTATTCATCCTGACCTGCCGTATTCCTATTATCTTGATCTGCTGCGAGGTATCAAGGAGATCCGGCCGGACGTGCATATTCAGGCTTTTACCTGCGTGGAGATCCATCACCTGGCCGAGCTGGCCGGCAAGTCGGTGGGCGATACCCTGGAGGAACTGAAGGAGGCAGGGCTGGGCTCCATTCCCGGCGGCGGGGCCGAGGTCTTCTCCCCGCGGATCCGGGAGCTTACCTGTGAAAAAAAGCTCTCCGGAGAGGGATGGCTCGAGGTTACCAAAACCGCACACCGGCACGGACTTAACACCAACGCCACCATGCTGTACGGACACATCGAGACCATTGACGAGCGGCTCGAACACCTGGATGCCCTGCGCCGGACCCAGGATGAGACCGGTGGGTTCCTGGCCTTTATCCCGCTCTCCTTTCATCCTAAGAACACCGAGTTGTCCCAGCTTTCCCGGACCACCGGAGTGGATGATCTCAAAAACATCGCTGTCGCCAGGCTGATGCTCGACAATTTTCCCCATATCAAGGCCTACTGGGTCATGATCGGTCCTAAACTGGCCCAGGTGGCCCTGTCGTTCGGGGCTGATGACATGGACGGCACGGTCAAGGAAGAGATCATCACCCACATGGCCGGAGCCGAGACCGAACAGGCACTGGGCCATCGCACCCTGATCAGGCTGATCCGGGAGGCGGGTCGGGAACCTGTGGAGCGCGACACCCTCTACAATATTCTCCAGACATTCTAAGGGTCATGAACGAGTTGATGCAGCGGGTCGTGGAAGGCGGCCGGATCGATGGAAGGGAGTTTCTTGCGCTGGCCCGGGAGGCGAGTCTCCACGAGCTTGGTTTCATGGCTAATGCCATCAGAAAGCGGCTCCACCCGGAACCGGTTGTCACCTATGTGATCGACCGGAATATCAACTACACAGATATCTGCATCTCGGCCTGCAAGTTCTGTGCGTTTTTCAAGGCGCCCGAGGATGGAACCGGCTCCCTGCTGAGTTTTGAGGAGCTTGCGCAGAAGATCAGCGAGACATTGGCACTGGGCGGGACCCAGATCCTCCTCCAGGGCGGGCTCCATCCGGACAAGCCGCTGGAGTATTACGAGGAGATGCTCCGGTTCATGAAGAAGACCGGTATCCATGTCCACGGTTTCTCGCCGCCAGAGATCTGCCATTTTGCTGAGTTGTCCGGCCTCTCCACACGGGAGGTGCTTGAGCGGCTCATGGCCGCCGGTCTGGATTCCATGCCTGGTGGCGGGGCGGAGATCCTTTCCGACCGGGTGCGCCAGATTCTGGCTCCCCGGAAATGTTCCGCCGATCGCTGGATTCAGGTCATGGAAGAGGCCCACAGTCTGGGAATGCGGACCACGGCCACCATGATGTTTGGCCATGTGGAGACCGTGGAAGAGCGGCTGGAACACCTCCAGCGTCTGCGTGATCTCCAGGACAGGACCGGTGGATTCACGGCCTTTATTCCCTGGCCGTTCCAGCCAGACAACACCCCGCTGGCCCAGGCTATGGAGCTTGAGAAAACCAGTGGATTCAACTACCTCAGGATGCTGGCGCTCAGCCGTATATTTCTGGACAATTTCGACAATATCCAGTCCTCCTGGGTGACCCAGGGACCCAAGATAGCCCAGCTGTCGCTTTTCTTTGGTGCCAACGATTTTGGCTCCACCATGATCGAGGAAAACGTGGTTGCAGCCGCCGGGGTGCACTTTCGGCTCTCGGAACAGGAGATCCAGCGGCTGGTCCGTGATGCCGGGTTCGAGCCCAGGCAGCGGCGGATGGATTATACACTTGCCTGAAACAGCGAACTTCTGCGCTCTGTATCCAGGGGCCAGGCTGTTTTTTGTTTTTTGTTCTTTGTGTTTTCCGGTCCTGAATATGGTTCAGCTTCCCCTGCCTGACTGATGCTTTCTCCGTCTGTCATTCACCGTGCCTCCTGGCTGGTTCCTGTCAGTCGTCCTGTTATCAGGGATGGCGGGCTGGTGGTGCACAATGGTATTATCCTTGATCTCGGTTCCTTTGAGGTTGTGCAGGCCCGTTTTCCCGGAGCAGAGGTCCGGACCCACCCCGATACCATTCTCCTTCCCGGCCTGGTCAACGCCCATATCCACCTGGAACTCTCCCATCTTGCTTTTCTTGCCCGAAGGCAGCAGCGATCCGCAACCTTTACCGGCTGGATCGAAGAGATGCTCCTTGAGCGAGAGCGTCTCGGCCCTGAGGGATCACAGGTTACGGACGAGGCCCGGAAGGTCCTGGCCCGCCAGCACCGGGATGGAGTGATTGCTCTTGCCGATATCGGCAACACTGATACCTGTTTGGAGATCCAGGCCGGGTTTCCCGGGGTCGTCCAGTCTTATCTCGAGCTGCTTGGTCTGAGCCGGGCGGCGGCCGAGCGCAGCATGGCCGTGCTGGCCGGGCAGGATGACAGCCGCATGTGCACGGCCCATGCTCCCTATTCCACTCACCGGCAGTTGATCGTGGCCCTGAAAGAGCGGGCCCGGCGCCTTGGTCATCGGTTTCCCATCCATGTGGCTGAACCAGCGGTTGAAGAGGACCTGGTTTGTCACGGGCGCGGGGAGATCGCTGATTTTCTACGTCGGCGCGGCTTCTGGGACGGTTCTTTCCTGCCTGCGGGGATTGACAATGCAGGATCTGTGCAGTACTTAGATCGACTTGGTGTCCTGGATCCCGATACCTTGTGCGTCCACTGTGTGCATGTCCGGAAAGAGGAGATCCAGATCATGGCCCGCCAACAGGTCAAGATCTGTCTCTGCCCCGGTTCCAACCGTTTTCTCGGGGTGGGAAGGGCACCGGTGGCGGACTTTCTTGCCGCTGGGCTGCTGCCGGCACTGGGAACGGACAGCCTGGCCTCCAATCCCGAGGTGTCGCTCTGGCGGGAGATGAATATTCTGCTCCAGGACCATCCGGCCATATCCAGCAGGACCATTGTCGCCATGGCCACCCTGGGAGGTGCCAGGGCGCTGGGCCTGGCACAGGATTATGGAACCCTGGAACCGGGCCGCAGGGCTGCAGTGCTTGCCATTGAGGCCCGGGAAGTGCATGATGGTGACCAGGTCTACCCGTTTCTGACCAATGGTCGGCAAAAACAGATAACCTGGATATGACCGATGGCCCGTATCGGCATGGTGAACTACATAAACACCGCACCCATTTACGAGGTGTGGAAGGAAGAGGTGGCCCGGAGCGACTGGGTCGTAACCGAGGCGCCTCCATCCACTCTCAACCGTCTGCTTGCCGCCGGTGAGCTGGACCTTGGTTTTGTGTCGTCCTTTGAGTATGCGGCCCGGCCATCCCGATACCGGATCCTGGCCGATCTCTCCATCAGTGCCACCGGGCCGGTGGGGTCGGTCTTTCTGTTTTCCACCGTGCCGCCAGGGGCGCTGGACGGGCAGCTGGTGCTGCTCACCGGCCAGTCGGATACCTCGGTCTCCCTGGTCAAGATCATTCTTGAAGAGTTTATCGGTGTGCGGCCCGAATATATGGTGGGGGAGGTCTATGGCCCGCACCGGGACGATGCCGGGGTTCACGGGGTGCTGGCCATCGGTGACGAGGCCCTGCGGCTGCGGCTGGAAAACAGTTATCCGTACCAGACCGACCTGGCCGAGTTCTGGAACAACCAGACCGGGCTGCCCTTTGTCTTTGCCGTCTGCGCCATCCGGGAGTCGTTCCTGCAGCAGTCCGAGCAGACCGCCCGGGAGATTCATCACAGTTTTCTTGCCTGTCGCGACCGTGGCCTTGCCCGGTTGCCCGAGATCTGCGATCGGGTAGCCCGGCGGATTCCCATGGATTGCGAGGCCTGTTCGCGGTATCTTCGGGCTATGGAATATGATCTTGATGAGAGCAAACAGGAGGCGCTCAAACGCTTCTTTTCCCTGCTGATCGCCCGGGGAGAGGCGGATCCCCAAGCCCTGCCCCTGAAAATTTTTTCATGAGCGCAAATTGTAAAGTTTAAATTGTAACTATATGAAACCGGAAGAAAAAAAAGCCTTTGTCCGGGACAAGTTTGCTGCTATCAGCGGTAAATACGACCTGCTGAACTCTCTGCTCTCCATGCAGGTTGACCGCTACTGGCGCTGGAAGACGACCAGGCTGCTGCGGGAGTTTCCCCGGGGGCCGGTGCTCGATCTCTGCGCCGGCACCCTGCCGCTGTCCCTGGAACTCACCAGACAGGCCCGGGAACGCAGGGTCCTGGCGGTGGATTTTTGCGAGGATATGCTCCGCCAGGGGGTACAGTCACTGCCCGAAGATGATCGACGCGGGAGAATCTCGCCCGTCTGCGGTGATGGTGAAGAGATCCCGGCCCCGGACAATACTTTCTGGGGCTGCACCGTGGCCTTCGGGGTCCGTAACCTGTCCCGAACCCAGCAGGGTCTGGGTGAGATGTACAGAATCCTGCGTCCCACCGGCAAGTTGTTGATCCTGGAGTTTTCCAGGCCCACCAACGTATTGGTCAAACCTCTGTATAATTTTTATCTCAACAAGGTGCTGCCCGCTGTGGCCGGTATGGTATCCGGCGACAAGGAGGCCTACGAGTACCTGGCCAAGTCCATCGCCGCTTTCTATGAACCCGAGGAACTGCTCTCCATGATGCGTCGGGCCGGATTTTCCAAAGTGGACCGTATTCCGCTGACGTTTGGCATCGTTTCCATCTATATCGGGGTCAAGTAGGGCAGGGCCGGGAACAGGGTATGACAGGAACAGACGACATGAGATTGATTCTATCCATCACCGGAGCCACCGGCATGCTCTACGTGGTTGAGTTTACCCGTCTTCTCGGGGAGCTGGGAGTGGAGGTGCACGGGGTGGTCTCGGAGGCCGGCCGCAAGGTGCTCGAGCTGGAGCAGGGCATGGCGCCGGAAGAGCTGGCCGGGGTTGACCGCTGGTATTCGATCAAGGATTTCACCGCTCCCATGGCTTCCGGTTCCAGTCCCTACCAGGCCATGGTGATCCTGCCGTGTACTGCCGGCACCCTGGGAGCCATTGCCTGCGGATATTCGGGTAACCTCATCCATCGGGCTGCAGACGTCACTCTGAAGGAGCGACGACCGCTGTTGCTCTGTTTCAGGGAAACCCCGCTGAACCGCACCCATATCCGCAACATGCTGACACTCCATGATGCCGGGGCGACCATCTGCCCTCTCATGCCCTCGTTCTACCAGAAGCCGGATGACTTCCAGGCCATGGCCCACCATTTCTGCGGCCGGCTCTGCGATCAACTTGGCATCGCCGTTCCCGGCCTGGCGCGCTGGGAGGGTACGGGCTGAAAACCTGATTTTTGCTCGTTACGTTTTTCAACCGGTTGCCAGGCGGTCCTGCCGTGAGCAGGAGAACACCATGTTGGTCGAATCATGAATTCAAACTGTCAGGCGTTGTTCCATGTTCGAAAAAATAAAAATACTCCTTGAGATGATCAAGTTCAAGCATACGGTGTTCGCCATGCCGTTTGCCCTGATCGGGGCCTTTCTGGCAGCGGACGGTGTGCCGCGGTTTCGGATCTTTTTCTGGGTTGTTGTGGCCATGGTTGGGGCCCGTACCTGCGCCATGACCTTCAACCGGATCGTTGATCGTCGTTTTGACGCCGCCAATCCCAGGACCGCTGCCCGGGCCCTTCCTGCCGGCGAGGTGACCCTGGTTCAGTCCTGGACCATGATGCTTGGCTCCGGAGCACTCTTCTTCTTTGCCTGTCACATGCTCAATCCCACGGCGCTCAAGATCGCGCCCTTTGCCCTGGCCCTGACCCTGATCTATTCCCTGACCAAGCGTTTTACCTGGCTTTGTCACGTGGTGCTGGGCCTGGCGCTGGCCTTTTCTCCCCTGGGCGGCTGGGTGGCGGTGCGGGCCACCCTGGAGGGGTATCCCTGGGTTCTGTCCCTCGGGGTGTTGTTCTGGGTCGCCGGGTTTGATACCATCTATGCCTGTCTGGATGCCGAATTCGACCGCAAGGCCGGGCTTTATTCCATGCCGGCTTTTTTTGGCCGCAGGCGGGCCTTCAGGCTGGCGGTACTTTTTCATGTTCTGGCTTTTATCCTGTTTACACTCACCGGCTACCTGATGGGGTTGGGCCTGATCTATTACGTCGGTATCGTCCTCACAGGCGGGGCGCTTTTTTATCAGCATATCGTGGTCAACCCCAGAGATCTTTCGAGGATCCAGGTTTCTTTCTTTTCAATGAACGGGTTCATTGCCCTGACCCTGTTCGCCGCCACCTGGCTTTCCCTTGCGCTTGGCAATTGAACCATACCTGATGCTGCTGCTCCTGTGGGGGCTGCTGCTGCCGGACGTTGGTCGGGCCGAAGGCGGGGCACTTCCCATCCTGCCGGACATCGCGGCCATTGTCTTTTCCGGCCAGGAATCCATGCACTACGAGATTTCCTGGAGTGGAGGAATCAAGATCGGCGATCTCTATCTTTTTGCGGAGTCCGATAAACGGCAAAAGGACTGTTTTGTCATCCGGGCCAAAGTGAGCGATTACGGTCTGTTCCGGCTTTTTTACCCCGTGGATGACAGCTTTGTTACCCTGGTCTGCGGGGCGCAGAAACTCCCTGAGCGCTACGAGGTTCACCAGAAAGAGGGCCGCGGCCGGGAGACCAGGCGGTTGACCATCTATGAGCAAAAAAAGGGACGGGTTCTCTATCGCCGCGATGATGAAAAGATGCAGGAATTTCTGGTCAACGAGCCGGTCTACAACGAGTTCGCCGCCTTCGTCATCACCCGGACCCTGGCTTTTCGTCCCGGAACCAGAGTGGTGGTCCCCACCTTTGCCGATAAAAAGATCAACCAGGTGGAGGTGGTTCTGGAGGGCCGCGAGCAGCGCCGGACTATTTTCGGGCCCAGGAAGACCCTCAGATTTCTGCCCCGGCTCACCTTCAAGGGGCTCTATGACAAGGAAGGGGATACGGAGATATGGCTCACCGACGATGTCTGCCGGATTCCGGTTTTTATCCGTTCCCGGATCCGGATCGGATCTCTGAGTGCCAGACTGGTGGAATACTCCAATCCCGCCTGCCCCAAAGCCCGGGTCGTTACACAGTCACTCCTGGTCGAGGGAGATTGACCTTCATCCTTACGGCCCACCGTCGGCTGCGGGCAGGGGACACAAAAGAGGCAGGAAAAAGAAAAAATGGCCGCTACCGGAAACCGGCAGCGGCCATTGTATCTGCTGCAGTCGGTATCTCAGACCCCGTTAACCTGCCTTGACTTCGATCTTGCGGGGCTGAGCCGGCGCGGTTTTGGGCAGGACGACCTTCAGAAGGCCGTCGGACATGGAGGCTTCTATTTTATCCTGATCAATGGTTTCCGCCACGGTGAAACGGCGGAGGTAGTGGCCGGTCTCGTACTCCTGCAGCAGAATACGAACATTGCCCATGTTTTCAGGCTCTTTGGTTCCCTTGATGGTCAGGACATCGTCTTCCAGCGAGATGTCGATCCCGTCTTTCGGAACTCCCGGCATCTCGGCGATAACAGTGACATCTTTGTCGGTCTCATAAATATCGACCGCCGGGACAAAGTATTTTTCCGGCTTGGTCGTCTCACCGGCGTGTTGCACTTCCTGCTTCTGCTGGATAGTCAGTTCATGCTCTCCCATGGTATTCCTCCTGTATACCAGAAAATCACCCGGGAACCTGCCGGCTCCAGGCTGTTTTCTTCCTTTCCGTACTACGTCACCTCATGAAAGCGGATCAAGTACCGTTTCCTTATTCAGTGACCACGCTGATCTTTCTTGGCCGAACTTCAGGCGCCTTGCTGAGCGTCACGGTGAGAATACCGTTTTTCAGCGTCGCGGAAATGGAATCCGGGTCAATCTTGGTCGGCAGGGTGATGGCCCGGCTGAAACTGCCGGTGGCGATTTCACGCCGGTGGTAGGAGATCTTCTCCTCTTCCGGCCGCAGATCCCGTTTACCCTGCAGGGTCAGTGTATCTCCTTCCAGGGAGATATCGATATCGTCGGCCTTGAATCCGGGCAGCTCGGCCTTGATGATAAGGTGTTCCTCATCTTCAAAGATATTGAGCGGCGGATACACCGTGGGGTTTATGGGGCGATTGATGGCGCTGCTTAAAAAACTGCGGGAAATTTCATCAAGGCCCTGACGGATACGCTCAAACTCCGCCCAGGGGTTCCTGAACTGCGGTTGATCTGCAAAACGTATCAGTGCCATGATTCTTCCTCCTTTCAGTGGTTGTAATCCAGTGGGCATGCGAGGTTCTTTTGTGGGTTTACCTCTCTGATATTCCACCCTTTTTCGCCTGAAACGATAATCCGCAAATAGAGGTTGTCAAGGGGAGGGAAACGTTTTTTGACTGTTCGCAGACTTCAGGATCCTGTATAATAGTTCCCGATCCGCGTAAACAGTCCTGAAACCACTCTGTGATGGTGACAGGATATTTTTATCTGAAAATCGCCTCGGAGCTTAGTCTTGCCAGGGTGATCTTCATGGTTAGGTGTGGCTGGACAGTTCTGAAATATGGTCCAGCCATTCTGGTTCATCAGGAATACAAGGGGCATATTATGGCTGACGCCGTTATTACCACTGATTTTTCAGATCTGAATCTGCTGCACCGGGGTAAGGTGCGGGACATGTATGAAATTCCCGGTCACGGGGACAAACTTCTCATGGTCGCCACTGACCGCATTTCCGCCTATGACGTGGTCATGGACGACCCGATTCCGGGCAAGGGCCGGGTGCTGACCCAGCTCTCCCTGTTCTGGTTCGATCTCCTGGGAGATATCGTCGATAATCATCTGATTTCCGCCGAGGTCGACGAGTATCCCGAGATCTGCCATCAGTATCGGGACCAGCTGGAAGGTCGGTCCATGCTGGTGCGCCGGACAAAGGTCCTGCCCATTGAATGCATTGTCCGCGGCTATCTGTCGGGCTCTTTCTGGAAAGCCTACCAGAAGGACACCACGGTCTGTGGCTTCAAACTGCCCGAAGGTATGCGGGAGTCCGACAAATTTGAGAGGCCTCTTTTCACTCCTTCCACAAAGGCCGAGCAGGGACTGCATGATGAAAATATCTCCACCCGGCAGATGGAGGAGGTCATCGGCCCGGAACTGGCGCATAAAGTCACGGATATCAGTATCCGGCTCTATGAAAAGGCTGCTGATTATGCCCGTTCAAAAGGTATTATCATCGCAGACACAAAGTTTGAGATGGGACAGGACGAGAACGGCAACCTGATTCTCATCGACGAAGTGCTCACACCGGATTCATCGCGGTTCTGGCCTGCGGATCAGTACGAACCGGGTAAGGGGCAGCCAAGTTTTGATAAGCAGTTTCTGCGTGATTATCTTTCCTCGCTTGACTGGAACAAACAGCCTCCGCCTCCGCCCCTGCCCCGGGAAATCCTGGACAAGACCAGGGCCCGCTACGAGGAAGCCCTGGCCCGCATTACCGGCTGATTAACAGGACCAATGCGGTTACCGACAACACTGCGGTTTCATGGGGCTGAAGGATGGAAAACAGGAGCTGCAGAAGCTGTGGTGCGAATGCGCTGACTCCATGAAAATTTTACTCGTTGAAGATGATGACCGCACTGCGGACTTTATCGTGACAGGTCTTGCGGCCGAGGGCTTTACTGTCCGTCATGCCGCAGACGGGTCCACGGGGTTGGATCTGGGCAGGGAGGAGCAATTTGACGCTGCTGTCATTGACATCATGCTGCCCGGTCTCGACGGGCTCAGCGTGGTGGAACGGCTGCGTGCTGCCGGTTCGACCACGCCTGTACTTTTTTTGAGTGCCCGTAAAACTGTGGAAGACCGGCTAAAGGGGTTCAAGGCCGGCGGGGATGATTATCTGGTCAAACCGTTTTCCTTTGCCGAACTCGTCGCCCGTCTTCATGCTCTTTTACGCCGCAGCAGACCGGCGCAGGAGACAAACCTGCTGGCAGTGGCTGATCTTGAGGTAGACCTCCTGGCCCACAAGGTACGCCGGGCAGGTCGTGAAATTAATCTGCAACAGCGCGAATTCGCTCTCCTTGCGTATCTCCTTCGTAATCGGGGCAGGGTCGTTTCCAAGATGATGATTCTTGAACATGTCTGGGGGTATGATTTTGATCCGCAAACCAATGTGGTTGAGGCCTGTGTCTGCCGCCTTCGTGATAAGATCGATCAGGATGCGGCCCACCGGCTGATTCGCACAGTTCGGGGAGTGGGCTATGTCCTTGATGAAACCAGGCCGTAGTCCGTCAGTGGCGCAATACCTCCGGTTCCCTGTCTTCTTTTCTTCTGCCGCCGGTTAGCATGTTCCACACGGTTACCCAGCGTTTTACCCTCTGGTACACCCTGCTTTTCGGGGTGTTGTCCCTGGCAGCCTTTCTCCTTGTCTACACTCAGATAGCCAACAGTTTGAGAGACCGGACCGATGCGCGTCTCCATGCCAAGATTCGTGAATTTGCCCAGACCAGAAAAGACAGGGGCCTGGCGGGTCTGCAGGAAGAGTTTGCCCTGGAGGCCGAGGCCACGGGCAGGGAAAGGGTCTTTTACCGCCTGCTGGATCCGGACGGTAATCAGGTGGCGGCCTCCGACCTCACTGGCTGGCAGGGTCTGGATACCTTTGTTCCGGTTGTCCCTGAAACAGGAGAAGAACTCAAACGGCTGCAGCTGCCGGGCCGTCAGTTTTCGGTGAAAATCATCACTGCCCGCCTCGACGATGGCTTCCTGCTCCAGACAGGCCTTGCCCTGGATGATAATGATCGGGTTCTGGAAACCTGCCGGGAGACCTTTTCCACTGCCTTCCTGCTCATCCTTGGTGCCGGCGGTATTGGCGCCTGGCTCATCGCGCGAAAAGCCATGGGCGGGGTGCGCCAGGTGAC
Source organism: Desulfolithobacter sp. (assembly GCF_054025815.1). Lineage (NCBI taxonomy): Bacteria > Pseudomonadati > Thermodesulfobacteriota > Desulfobulbia > Desulfobulbales > Desulfobulbaceae > Desulfolithobacter > Desulfolithobacter sp. The sequence continues at coordinate 87,853 of NZ_JBPMMS010000015.1, forward strand.
CGAGGCCGCTGCCCGTATTGCGCGGGGCGATCTCGATCAGCCCATCCAGAGCGGTAACAGGGGCGAGGAGATCGAGGCCCTGGCCACGATGTTCAACACCATGCAGGATCAAGTCGCCTCTCTCATCAGTGAGCTGAGAATGGTCATTAATAATGTGGCCCATGACCTGCGTCTGCCCATTACCCGCATACGGGGCGTGGCTGAGACTACCCTGACCAGGGATTCGGATATGGTTGCCTACCAGGACATGGCGGTCACCGTTATTGAAGAAAGTGACCGGCTTGTGGGCCAGATCAACACCATCCTCGAACTGGCCGAGATAGATGCCGGGGTGACCGAACTTCCCATGGATGATATCGACCTTGCTCAAGTTATCGTTCTTGCAGCGGATCTGTACCGGCCGGCAGCAGAGGAAAATGGTATCCAGCTCATCCTGCATGCGCCTTCAGACACCATTACGGTTTCCGGCAACCTGCACGCTCTGCAACGATTGCTGGCAAACCTGCTCGATAATGCCATTAAATTTTCCCCTGCCGGCGGAAAGATTACAATTTCTCTCACAACAGAGGCCGGTAAAGCCCTGTTGTCTGTCGCTGACAGCGGTCCAGGTATCAGCAGTGGGGATCTTGAGAGGATCTTTGACCGTTTTTATCGTGCAGACACCAGCCGTTCCACCCCGGGCAACGGTCTTGGCCTGGCCCTGGTCAAAACGATAGTCAAGGCCCATCATGGTACAATAACCGTCAAGAGTCGGGCCGGTGCTGGCAGCTGTTTTGTGGTAACGCTGCCACGAAATAACTGAAAAATTTGCGATAACCATTTTCAAAACCGGCTCTGAATGTACGTTTGACCTGCCCGTTTCCTTGCCACTGCAGTGGTCCCGGCTGCCCCTCCCGTGCACGAACCGAGCGGGACCAGCTAGCCCAAGTTTAACACCTGGGTGGAAAAAAATAGTGTTTTTTGGGCCTGTCGCAACTTAACTTGCTGAATTACCGAAATTCTTGTTTCGGGATACCTTGTGTAGTGCCATAAAAAGAAGATATGCCATTACGCAGTGTGTGAAAATCGGGTATCCTGGCTGTATGTTTATTCGACGTACTCGCACAGGATCCTCGCCAGCTGGAGAACCATATTTCACCTATCGACTGGTCCGTTCTCAACGGCAGGGGACCAGGGTACGGCAGGTTACCCTGCTCAACCTTGGCCGTTGTTTCGATATTGACAGGGAACATTGGTCTGGGCTGTGTTCCCGCGTTGAAGAAATCCTGGCCGGCCAGGAAAAGCTGTTTTCCGGAACACTTCCGGAAGAGGTTGAGCAGGAGGCCAGGAGGATAGCGGCCCGGCTTGTTGCCAGCATGGAGGATGTTGCTTTTGCTGCCGGTGAAAAAGGTCCTGCTGTCGACATGCAGGAGGAGGTTGACATCGACAGCCTGGAAATGAGCCGGCCCCGTTCGGTGGGCGTGGAACATACCGCGCTGTGGGCCATGGAACAGGTCGATTTCCCCGGACTGTTGCAGAAGGCTGGATTGACCGGTCCACAGCGGGCAGCAGCCATTGGCTTGATTATCGGTCGGATGGCAGCCCCGGGTTCTGAGCTCGCTACCCACCGTTGGCTGCGAGAGAGAAGTGGCCTTGGTGAGTTGCTGGAGGTGGATTACGAGACCATGAGCCTCATGCAGCTGTATCGGGCCTCTGATCTTCTGGTGCACCATAGAGCGTTGCTGGAAGAGCAACTCTTTGCCCGGGTTCAAGATCTTTTTGGTCTGTCCTGCACCGTGACCCTCTATGATCTGACCAACACCTACTTTGAAGGCAATGCGTCTGCCAATCTCAAGGCCAGACGCGGGCACTCCAAAGAAAAAAGAAGCGACCGTCCCCTGGTGACCCTGGGGCTGGTTCTTGATGGCAGCGGTTTTGTCCGGCGGTCGAGTGTCTTTGCCGGTAATGTCGGGGAAGCCGGCACGCTGGAGGAAATGCTTCGTGACCTTGGCGCTCCCGCGGGGAGCCTGGTGGTGATGGATCGAGGGGTTGCCACGGAGGAAAATATCACCTGGTTGAAAACCAATGGCTACCGCTACCTGGTGGTCAGCCGAAAACGACATAGAGAGTTTGACCACGATGAAGCCATTGCCATTGAGACCTCTTCCCTGGAAAAGGTCCATGGCCAGAAGCTGTTCTCTAAGGATGGCCAGGAAGTGCGGCTGTACTGCTATTCCGAGCGTCGGGCCGCAAAAGAGCAGGGGATAACGCAACGTTTTGCCGATCGTTTCGAGGCGGGACTCAAGAAGATTGCCGATGGCCTGACCCGGCCCCGCACCATGAAAAATATCGACAAGATTCAGGAACGTATTGGTCGG
>NZ_JBPMMS010000016.1:0-26834 GCF_054025815.1 Desulfolithobacter sp.
CTCTTGGTCCGGCTGGCGGCCTCGGCCTGGCAACGGGCCTCTTCCAGTTCCCGCTCCACCGCCTTGCGGCGGGTGATGTCCTCCACCACCCAGACCACACCCCGGGAGAGATCGGACGGGGTTATGGCCTGGCCGCTCAGCAGACAGGTCAGGAGGGTGGAATCCTTTCGCCGCAGGGTATACTCGATCTGTTCCAGGTTCCGCCGGGCCAGCTCCCTGGCATATTTCTGGACAAAGCGGCGGAACGAGGAACGACTGGGAAAAAAGATGCGGATATCGCCATCCATGATCTCTTCCCTTTTGTAGCCGAGCATCCTGCACATGCAATCATTGACATTGACGATCCGGCCGTGCCGTACCAGGACAATCCCCACCAGGCTGGCGCTGAAGATGGCCTCCAGTTCACGGGCCATGTCGAGCCGGGCCGCCTCGGCCAGGGTGGAGCGTTTCCGGCCCGCCCGGATCTCCGCGGCCAGCCGCTGTTCCTTGAAGGAATAGAGGGTCATGTTGACCAGGACCAGGGCCGTGAAAACGATCCCGCTGCCCAGCATCAGGACCAGGCTCCACGGATAGGGGACCGGCTGCAGGGAGGCCACCTGCCATCCTTGGAGATTGACCGGCTGCAGATCCACCAGCCACCTGTTCCCCTGGTAGGAGACGATGCGCCGGTCCAGGACAAAGGGCAGTGGCTCGAGAATATTGTCGCTGAACTGCCGGCTCTCTTTCAACCGCGCCAGGGTGCCCGGCTCCAGGGGCAGGGCGCCATGGAAAAGCCATTCCCTGCGGGTGGCGGCAAAGACGATCCCCTCGGGGGAAAGCAGCATGGCGTCGAGCTTGTCGCTGATGGTGGAAAAAAAAGAGTCCACGACCTCCATGCCGATCTTGATGACCAGGACCCCGTCAGGGGAAGCCCCGGAGACACCGCGGACAGGAGCGCTGAAATAGAGGCCCCGCCGACCCGTGGTCACCCCCACTGCAGGATACTGGAAAGGTTCCCCGGCAAGGGCCCGGGTGAAATAGGGACGGAAGGCATAGTTTCTGCCGGTGAGAGTCTCGCCGTTGTCATAGGGCGAACAGCCGATAACGGTGCCTGAGCGGTCAAGTACGTAGACAATGGAGGCGCCCAGGACCTTCCTGGCCGTGCTCAGCACCTGCAGGAGACGGGGGTTGTCCACCCCGGTCCCACCGGTGCAGACGTCCCTGACCTGCCGGGAAGAGGCCAGTTCCACCGCAGCCCGGGTGAAGTGGTGAACGATGAAATCATTGACCTCGAAGACCAGGTGGCCAGTGGTGGCCCGCTGCCTGTTGCCGTTGATGATTCGCACCGCCCGGTCACCGCCGGCGGCCACGGCCAGCAGCAGGACAAGGGTGGAAGCGCAGATAAGGAGGATGATACGGCGCGGACCGGCCTGGTGCCGCGACCTTCCGCGCCGCTGCAGAAAATGCGTCATCGGTTCCTGGATTCAGGCGATTGGGGACAGTGCCGGCCTGCCGCCACGGTTGCACCTGCCCTGGAAAACCGGGACATGTGCCATGGAACGTATAGCTGGATACCCCTGCTCCGCCCGGGGCAGATGGCAGCCGGCCGTTTTTCTGTTATGAAAATATCACCAATCAGAGAGAAACGACACAAAAAAAGGCCATGCCCGCAGGCATGGCCCTCCCCGGCGGTGCTGCATCCGCCCGGCCCCTTGCTCCCGTCCCGCCTAGACAGCGGTTTCGGTCAGCCAGAAATCATGCTTGTTGCAGAAGCTGGTGGCATAGACCCCGCCCTTGTAGCCTGGCGGCAGGGTATAGGTGGACTCGGGCTTGTCCGCGGGCGAAAAGGTGGTGCCCCCCACCACGGTGCCATCGGCAAGAACCAGGGTATGACGGACGATGTAATGGGCCGCCGACATGGGATGCCTGGTGACAATGGTGACCCGGTCTCCGTCGATGGTGACCTGCGGTGCATGACTGGCCACCTTCTTTGCCCAATGGCCTGGATTCTCACTGGTGTAGACAATGCCCCTGTAGGCAGACCGGTCGGCGGCCACGGACGTGCCCGCCCTGCCCAATGCCAGGATGGTCGCTGCCGCAGCCGAGGTCTTGAGGAAATTACGCCTGTCGGTCATCTTGTGTACCTCCATCAATTTTAACTTGGGAATAATAACCAGTTTATAAACATGACCGAAACCTCCCGCAACCCTTTTCTGCAGGCCAGGGTTTTTTCCTGCCCCCACCGGCGCCGGTGCCGCCAGCAGCGGACCTGGATAGCAACAGACAATGCCGTGGCCTGCGGCAGGATTCAGGCAGCCGCTCCGGCATAAATCATTTTATTTTATTTTTTCCATCCAGTATGATTGATGGATCCGTAAAAAGTCCATCACCCTCTAAAGATGGCGAAGCATACAAGTTCGATATACAAGGCGTAGCGGTATCGGCCAAGCGGAGGCGCACATGTAGTACGTCGAGCATTGACCGTAGCCGCTACAACGCAGTAGATCGGACTTTTTGCGACGCCATCATGATTATGTATTCTGAAAATGTAGTGGTACGGAACGTGTCCATGCCAGAAACCGAAACAGCCAGATGAGCTACCCGCCGTTGTCATGATAAAATCCTTTGCCATCTTCTTTGTTGCCGCAGGGATTGTCGGGCTGCTCATCGCGCTGCTGCCGACCCACCGTATCTGCCGGAAGGCGGAACGTCACTTCACCGCCTGGCGGATCCTGGGCGGCTTCATCCTCTTCTTTATCATCGGCTACTTCAGCTACCTCTATCTTCTCCTCACCCACTCGACGGTTCCCTTCATCGAGCTGATGGTCTCCCTGGTCCTGTTCGGCGGCTCCATCTTCGTGGCCACCGTGGTTCGCCTCAGCCTGCTGTCCATCGAGGAACTCCAGAAGGCCGCCGAGATAGAACGTCACCGTGCCCTGCACGACGAACTCACCGACCTGCCCAACCGGGCCCTGCTCCACGAACGGATCGATCAGGCCATTCTCGACGCCAGAAGAAACAACAGCCCCATAGCCGTCCTGCTCATGGACCTTGACCGGTTCAAGGAGATCAACGACACCCTGGGCCACTACTACGGTGATTACGTGCTCCAGCTCATCGCCCCGCGCCTGCGGAGCTGTATCCGCGAGTCCGATACCATCTCCCGCCTCGGCGGCGACGAATTCGCCGTGGTCCTGCCCGGCGTCAACCTGGAGAAGGCGGCCGCCATCTCCGAGAAGATCGTCCAGGCCATGGAGGAGAGCTTCCAGATCGAAGGCAATGACCTGCACCTGGACATCAGTATCGGCATCGCCATGTATCCCGAGCATGGCCTGGAGAGTGACACCCTGCTGCAGCATGCCGACATCGCCATGTACGAGGCCAAGCGGTGCGAGGGCAACTACGCGGTCTACGATGCCGAGCAGGACCAGCACTCCATGGACCGGCTGATGCTGACCGTGGATCTGCGCAGGGCCGTGGAAAAGGACCAGCTCGTTCTCTACTACCAGCCCAAGTTCTCCCTGATCGAACACCGGGTCTGCGGGGTGGAGGCCCTGGTCCGCTGGCAACAGCCCGACCAGGAGGGCCTGCTTCTGCCCGACGACTTCATTCCGGTCGCCGAACAGACCGGCCTGATCAGGCCGCTCACCTACCGGGTCCTGGACAGCGCCTTTGCCCAGCTCCACCAGTGGCAGCAGGCAGGATTCCATATCCCCATCGCCATCAACCTGTCGGCCAAGAACCTGCACGATTCCGAGACCTATAGCCAAGTCAGAGACCTGCTGGCCAAATGGCAGGTCAATGCCGCCGATATCACCCTGGAGATCACCGAAAGCAGCATGATGGCCGATCCGGCCCGGGCCTTCCGGATCATCGAAGACCTGCACAGCCTCGGCATCCAGTTCGCGGTCGACGATTTCGGAACCGGCTACTCGTCTCTCTCCAATCTCAAACAGCTTCCGGCCACCGAGCTCAAGATCGACAAGACCTTTGTCATGAACATGCTCCGGGATGAAAACGACATGGTCATCGTCAAGGCCACCATCGATCTTGCCAACAACCTGGGGCTCAGGCCCATTGCCGAAGGTGTCGAACAGAAGGCGATCCTGGAAGAACTGGCACGGCTCGGCTGCGAGACCGTGCAGGGCTTCCATATCTGCCCCCCCCTTGCAGCCGAAGACGTCCTGGCCCACATCCACCGCCTCAACAACACCCGTCCGTAATCCCCCGCCAGGTAACCACCCAAGGGAGACCCGACCACCTGTTGTTTCAGCTACAATGGTGTAGTCGATCTCAAAAACCGCAGATTCGGAGTCTACGCCTACCTGTGCGGACAGGCACGATTCATCGTAAGCGCGCACAGGGACCGCATCTTTGCACGGTCGTGCCTGCCCGCATAGGTAGGCTATAGCGGTCAGGCACGCCTGCACAAATCCGCGGCCCCTGAGAGCGCTTACATCATTATGTTCGAAAAAAACCGATGGTTGGCCATCCAGTGAGGGGTTACCGACAAGCTGCTCACCACCATCCGCTTCTCGTGAAATCAATCCCTGGCCCTGTTGACGGTCGCTACCGCAAAGACAAAGGTCAAAATTCCGAGACCGGAAAGAACAAGGTAATCACCTGCCGCCGGCATCATGCCAAAAGAAGAGGCCCGTATCGCTCCTGCGGCGTGGGTAAAAGGCAATAAAACAAGGGCTTTCTGCGCCCAGGCCGGAAGATACTCAAGCGGGAAAAAGGTCCCGCCCAGAAACGACATCGGCGTTATGATGAAACTGGTCATCATTGCCTGGTCGGCATGGGATCTGACCAGCATGGCAAGCCCCACTGCCAGGGAGGAAAAAACAAGGCTGTTCAGCAAAAAGGCCGACCAGAAGAGGATGTTGTAAGAAAGGATGATGCCAAAAAACGCACCTATGACAAGGATCACAGTGCCTGCAAGCAGGGCGCGGGTCATCCCGGCCAGCACCTCGCCCATAACGTAGGCGACGTTGGTGACGGGAGCCGTCTGGAACTCTTCAAAGATATGCCAGTAAAAACGGGAGATGTTGATTTCGCTGCCAATGGCAAAGGACTGGGTCATGCTGGTCATGGCAGCCAGGCCGGGAATCAGAAATTCAATATAGGTGTGTTCCCGGACGGTAATATTTTTCCCCATTGCGTAACCAAAAGCGATGAGATACAGCAACGGCGAAACCGACCAGGTAGCGATCAACCTGTAGAGTCGCCGTCGGAGTATCAGCATTTCCCGGAAATATATCGCTGTCCATCCACGTATCATTGCACTTTTCTGCCCGTCATTTTCAAAAAGACGTCTTCGAGGTTCACCCGCCGCACCGCAAACCCGTTTTCTCGGCCGGCGGCGTATCGTTTTGCCTGATGCCGACTGTCGAAGTACAGGGTCTGCATCCTCTCTCCCTTGATTTCCTCCACGGCCCAGTTACCCACGGTCTTTATCAGGTTTCGCGGGCTATCCAGGGCAACGATTTTTCCCCTGTCGATAAATGCCACCCGCCCGGCCAGAAGCTCGGCCTCTTCAAGGTAGTGGGTGGTAAGAAAAATCATTACCCCGTCCAGTTGAATCTTTTTGACAAGGGCCCAGACGCGTCGGCGGATGCCGGGGTCCAGACCGACGGTAGGTTCATCCAGGAAAAGGATTCCAGGGGAATGCAAAAGCGCCCTGGCGATCATCGCCCGCCGTTTCATCCCGCCGGAAAGTTCACCGGCCGTGGTGTCACGTTTTTCTTCCAGTTCCACATGGTTCAGCAACGAATCGATGCGCGGGCCTATGCTGCCGCGCGGCATGTGATGAAGGCGGCAATGGACATACAGGTTCTCATAAAGGGTAAGCTCGCTGTCCAGATTGATATACTGCGATACCAGACCGAACTCTTTCTTGGCCGCAAGTGTCTGTTTCTCTATATCGTAGCCGTTGAGCGTCACCCTGCCGGCGGTCATGCGGGTCAGTCCGGTCAATATCCGGATGGTGGTTGTTTTGCCGGCACCGTTGGGACCGAGGAAGGCGAACAATTCGCCACGCTCCACCTCCAGATCGATTCCTTTAAGTGCCGTGACGCGGCCATAGTTTTTTTCAAGGCGTTCTGTGCGGATCACTGTTGCTCCGGTATTTCATCGGCCCAGGGGCGGAAAGGGTCTATTGGTCAGCCGCACAACTACCGGTATTTCTTAACAGTTCAGCAGCACACCATCTGCAGACGATCGGCAAGCCTTATGGAGCACAAGTACACGGCGGCTTGCCGCTTGTCCACATCTGGCGCACTGCTGAACTGTTACAATTTATTACGGTATTTCAAAGTAATTGCCGATAGGGGAGAACTCTTGCGATCAGCCGTTACCGGAGGTGTTCGGGCGTTGTTCCCTGGCCCGTAACTGTTTGACGTCCACGACGATATCCTGAAGCGGCTGGCGGCGGATGCGATGGGGCAGGACCAGCTCCGCGGCCGCATCGATGTCGGTTTTTCCCACCCGGTCACGGCCATCGCAGGCTGCAAGGGTCTTAGCCGTCTTCAGGATAATGATGTCCCCTCTATGGCCATCCACACCTACATCCAGACAATAGCCGGCGATTTCATAAAGCAGTTCACGGTCGATAGTGACTCGCGGATAGAGAGCCACGGCCTTTTCGATTTTTTCCACCAGCCTCCTCGATTCTTCTTCCCACTGCGAGCAAAACCCTTCGGGGTCTTCGTCAAAGGCGGCCCGCCGTTCCATTATGGCCACCCGTGCTTCAGCTTCAGCGATGCCTTCGATGTTGACACACAATCCAAAGCGGTCAAGCAACTGGGGGCGCAGTTCTCCTTCTTCGGGATTCATGGTACCCACCAGGGTGAAACGCGCCGGATGGGTGAAACTGATCCCTTCCCGTTCGATGGTGTTGACGCCCATGGCCGCCGAATCGAGCAGCACATCCACCACGTGGTCATCCAGCAGATTCACCTCGTCCACATAGAGGATGCCTCGATGGGCCGCAGCGAGAATACCGGGTTCCACTCGTTTTTCCCCTTTTTTCAAAGCATGTTCCATGTCCATGGTGCCCACTACCCGGTCTTCCGTCGCGCCCACGGGCAGTTCGATCACCCGAATGCCCCGGCGCACGGTCTCCACCGGCTCACTGTTCATCCTTCTCCGGCTGCATTCAATACGGACACATTCCTGGCACACTCCGTGACTCCCGGTGGGGGCAAGCTGAAACGGACAGTCTCTGACCACCTCGATTTCAGGCAGGATCTGCGCCAGGGCACGAACCGCCGTGGATTTTGCCGTTCCCTTTTCCCCCCGGATCAGAACACCGGAGAGTGTGGGGTTGATAATGTTCAGGACCAGGGCCTTTTTCATTTTTTCCTGGCCCACGATGGCGGTAAATGGATACAGATGAAGATGGGACATTTATGCATCTCCTTGCACGATGTTGAGCAGGGTGTCTGCTTTCAGGTCTTCGATTTTGAAATATCGGGCATTCATCGCATCGGCCAGTTTTTGGGCCAGGCTGAAAGTTATCAGCCCTTTAACCTCGGTATCCACCACAATGCACCGGATACGCTCATCCATGGCGATACGTTCGGCAAAGGCAAAGGCCTCGTCCAGCGGCTTTTTCTTCCCAAGCGAGGTGTTGGACTTGCCGTCGGTGATAACGATGGCAATGGGACGGGCGGCAGGTTCGCGAACAAGATAGTTTCTCAGGATTTCATAGGATTTGGCCAACGCGGCTGACAGGGGAGTACGTCCGCCCACGGGCATCTCCCTGAGAAGGCTGGCAGCCAGTTCGACGGAGGATGTGGGCGGCAGATTCACCACGGCCTCGTCTTTGCGGAAAGATATCATGGCGACACGGTCCCGTTTCTGGTAAGCATCCAGAAGCAGGGACATGACGGCCCCCTTGGTGGCCACCATCCGGCCCCGGGCCCCCATGGAGCCACTGGCATCCACGACAAAGAGCAGGAAATTGCCGATCCGCTTTTCCCGGATTTTCCCCCGGATATCTTCCGGCCGCAGGACCACCGCCAAGCCGTTGCCGTTCTTTCGCCTTAGCTGGTAGGGAGCAGCTGCCCGCAACGTGGCATCCAGGGCCACATCGTCAGTATTCCGGCCAACGACGCTTTTGACGTAACGGCCCTGTTTCCTGGAAATCCGGCTACGGGATCGGCGCCCGGAGCCGCGACGGAATATCCGGTCCTTCGGGGCAGTGAACTTTCTGACTCTAAACGTATTTCCTACGTCAAAAATCTGTTCCTGCACATCCTGCTCATCTTCCCGCTGGTGCCGCTCTTTCTCTTCCTGGTGCGATTCCGCCGCCATTTCATCCTCTGCGGCCGTGTTCAGGTCCTCTGGCTGCGAGTGTTGGCCGTCCCGTGGCTGCTCCTCCTGTTGATGACCTTTGTCCTCCCGGGTTTCCTCCTGGTTGTTCCCGGGAGGGTCTCGATGATCGTGATCATGATCATGTTCCGGCGGCGGTGGAGGCGCAGATTCCCGTTTACGATGCAAAAGGGCCATTGCTGCAACCTCACGTATTTCCTCTACTGTAACTTCAGGCTGTTCCCTGTAGGCGGCAAGCGCTCTTGCGGCCTGCTCGATGACAAGGTCGGCCCGGTGCCCGGCAACAGAATTTTCCGTACAGAGCTCGGCGATCAGAGGGCGCAGATGTCCGGGCATGCTGACACCGGCAAGCATCTCGCGGGCCTGGATGATCCGGCGGGCGACGGCCCTGTTTTCCTCTTCGAATCGTCTGTTAAAGGCAATCGGGTCCGCGTCGTATGCCTCACGGCGCATCATGGTCAACACCCGGCTGTCCTTGTCGGCAGACGCCTTTACCTTGATACAAAGCCCGAAACGATCCAACAGCTGGGGCCTGAGCTCTCCTTCTTCCGGATTCATGGTGCCCACAAGGACAAAATGCGTCGGATGAACAAAGGAGATACCTTCCCGCTCGATGTGGTTCTCGCCCGATGCCGCCGCATCCAGAATCACGTCCACCAGGTGGTCGTCAAGCAGGTTGACCTCGTCCACGTAAAGAATCCCGCGGTGGACCCGGGCCAGCAGGCCCGGCTGCAGCAGCCTCCGGCCGCTGCGGATTGCCTGGTCGAAGTCGATACCGCCCACCAGGCAATCCTCGGTGGCGTTGAGCGGCAAGGTAACCACGGGCACACGGCGTTGAACGTGATGAGGCGGAGAGCTGCAAAGAAGGCAGATGGAACACCTTTCATCCTGCTCGTCGGGCCCACATCCCAGAGGGGATCCTTTGACGACATCGATCTCGGGCAACAAGGCGGCCAGGGCCCGCACTGCCGTGGACTTGGCCGTGCCTTTCTCACCCCGGATCAACACCCCGCCGATACGCGGATTAATCACATTTAACAGCAACGCCAGCTTGAGTTGTTCTTGCCCAACGATCGCTGAAAATGGATAAACAGTGTCATGTATTGTCATTGTTCCCGACCGGAAAGGCCCGTATCAACCTTGCTGTTTATCCTTGACGGCCTGCATGGCAGCCTGCCATCTCTCCACCTCATCGGCAGTGATCACATCCACACTGCCGCCTTGAAAATCGCCATGGACATCGCCGATGGTCTCCTCCAGGCATGCTTCCGCGTCCAGATAGGCCTCTTTGAGCCGCTCGAACAGGTCGGGATCCGGTTTCCAGATCCCCCGGCTTTCAGCCTCCAGCAGGCGGCGGCCTATCTCCTCCAGCGCCCATGGATTGACCTTTTCGAACCAGGCTTTCATTTCCGGATCAAGCACGAAGGTCCGGGCAATGTCATCAAAAATCCAGTCGTCCACCTGGCCGGTGGTGGCGCCAAACCCGTAGACGCGACCGATGCGTTTGTTCAAGTCTCCAGCGCCCTTGTAACCGTGGGCCTTCATGCCTTCGATGTATTTGGGATGCAGGAGCTTGGTTCGAACCACGCGGCGCATCTCCTCGGCAAAATCGGTGACCGCGACATTGGCCGGATCGCGGGTGTCGCCGTAGTAGGTCCTGGGCGTCTTGCCCGAAATGGACTTGGCGGCCACGGTCATGCCGCCATAGTTGCCATAAAAGCCGCAGCAGTTGAGAAAATCACCTTCGTCGGAAATGTGTTTGTCAAAGGTGACCTCCACCCGGCGCAGGTTCTCCATCAGTTCCCTGTGGGCCTGCACCCCGTAAGTTGGATCGCCGCTCCCGCCGCCGTAGGCGTAGCCGTTCCAGAAGACATAGACCTCGGACAGATCTCCTTCGCTCTTCCAGGCTGATGCCTGTACCGCCAGATTGACACCAGCCTTGTACACGCCCGGCCGGGCACAAAAAATCCGGAAGCTCAGTTTGCGGAACTGCTCCTCGTCCTCTATGGATACGCCCTGCCGCGTTGCCTGGGCGACAATGTGTTTGCGGATGAAATTCTGCTCCGGCGCTTCCACGAGCAGGGCCACAGCCTGGACTACCTGGTCCACATACTTGACCGTGTCGGGAAAACAGTCACGGCTGATGCCCGATACCCTGATGTTGACATCTATCCGTGGCCGCCCCAGCTCTTTTGATGGAACGATCTCAAAGCCGTCCACCTGGCCGTTGGCCTTCCATCTGGGCCTGGCTCCGAGCAGGTGGAGGATCTGGCCTATCTGCTCGCCGTCAGCCCGCATTATGTCCGATGCCAGCCATACCATGCCCACCGATTCCGGATAGCGTCCTTCTTCTTCCATGTAGCGTTTGAGCAGGGCGTCGGCCAGTTGAACACCCACACGCCAGGCAGCCCTGGTGGGGATGCGGGTGGGATCGACGTTGTAGAAATTACGACCGGTGGGCAGAATATCGTACCTGCCCCTGGAAAGATATCCCGAAGGCCCGGCCGGCACATGGCCGCCGTCCATGGCGTTGAGAAGGGCGTCGATCTCGGCGGAATCCTCCACGCGTTGATTGATCTCGCGCACCAGCGCGGCAAAACCTTCAAAGCGGGCCTGCAACGTGCCTTTGGGGACGACACCGAAAAGCTCCTGCAGCGCCTTGGCCAGGGTGCCTCCGGCGATCAACCGGGTGATGAGATCCAGGGCCTTGCGGTCGGCCTCATGGAGCATCTCCCCGTGGACCTTTCCGTTCCGGCCCCGGCTGCCCGGGGTTTTCAGGGCCGCAAAGATATCCTCGCCCCACAGGTCGAAGATCAGCCGTCGGGGATTTAGCTGGCTGCCGCTGTCAAAACGCAGGATGGTGTTGATAACCCTGGCGCGGTCACCGCCCCCCGGTACCTGGCCGAAGGTGTGCATGCCGATACGCGTCTGGCTGTTGCGGACGACGGACAGCAGTTCGTGGCAACGGGCTACCACATCGTCGAAGGAGCGGGGCTCGACCGCCTCGATATCCGGGCCAAACCGGGTTCTGTCAATGGCTTGCCGGATGAGATGCTCAAGCTGATGGGCCCTGGCACCATCCACGCCTCTGGCACGCTGATAGTCGCCCAGCAGGTCTTCCAGATCCTGCAGATCGCCATAGGTGTCGGCCGTATCCATCACCGCCTGCATGTGGTCCACCAGAGTGGCGTAGCTGCGCCGTTTGGCCACCACCCCTTCGGCAGGATTATCGGCGTTGTAGACATAGATATGAGGTACACTGCCGATGGCGATATCCGGCCAGCAATCCGCCGAGAGCCCGGCACCCTTGCCCGGCATCCATTCCAGGTTGCCGTGAGTACCGACATGGATGATGACATCGGCGCCGAAAACAAGTTCCATATACTTGTAGGTGGCGATATACTGGTGGGGCGGAGGAATATCGGGGTCGTGCAGAATCCTGCATACCTGGCCGTCACACCGCGAGCCGGCACAGCCGCGCTTGGGCTGCATGATCACGTTGATATTGCCGAAATTGAGCCCGGTGATGACCAGTTTGTCTTCAAACACCATACTGGGTGGCACTCCGTTCATCTCCTGTCCCGGCGGTACCCCCCAGGCTTCCACCAGGTCTTCCCGTGCTTTTGCCGGCAGGGTCTCGAACCATCGTTGATATGTTTCATTTTCCAGCAGAGCCAGATGACCGCCCTTGGAAACGATTTCATCCACAGTGGTCCAGCGGAACTCGGCAATGGCTTTACGCGCCAGAATGGTCTGCATCAGGGCCTCGCCGGATTCAGGGATGTTTTCAACCTGGTACCCCCCGGCCTGCATCTGCCGCATGATGCGCACCACGCTCTCGCCCGAATCCAAACCGGCTGCACCGCCCACACCGGCCTCCAGGCCGGCGCACTCGTTTTTGTGCAGCACAAAGACCGCCTTACGTTCCGCGGGCGGTTTGGCTGAAAGGTGAACCCACTTGGCAATACGATCAGCAATGTGTGTCAGCCGTTCGGCGATGACCTCGCGGATTTCAAAGATCGTATCGCTGCGTCCGTCGGCAAGTTTGCGGCTGCAGGCCACGATGACAGGTTCGATGTTGCCTTCGAACTCGGGCATGGCAATGCCGAAGCCCACCTCGGCCATAAGGCCCTGTGGATCTTCCTCCCACTCGGCAATGGATTTGCTGTAGGAGACCACCGGCTTGAAGACCGGTATATTGAGTTCCTTGAAAAAGGCCACTGACTGGGCCGCCACGCCTGTCTCCGAAATATCGCCGCCTGTTTCGCGGCCAAGAAAGAAAAAGTGCAGGTTGACCAACGCACTTATGCACGCCTTGCCATCCGGACCGGTGAAATAGCGTCTTGCCGTCTCAATGGGACCCAATGCACCGGCATCACTGTCCGGTGTGCCGTGGGAAAAAACCGGCAGCACGTTCAGTTCGTGCATTTGCAGGGCCTCGACAAGGGCCCTCTCCAGCGCTGTATCGGTGTTGATAAAGGCGTGCCGTGAAAAGAGCAGCCCCACTGTGTCTGCATGATGTTCCGGATACACCTTTCTGTACTCTTCCACTGTCTCATAGACTGTCTGGTCCGGCGGCTGCAAAATACCCTGCCATGGCAGGGGCACGGGTTCGCGTACGGGAATCCCGGCATCGACCTGGTGGGCCACGAACTCAAGCAGGCGCTGGTAATTATCCTGTCCCCCCTCAGCGAGATAGGCGTAAGCCCTGGCGCAGGTCGACAGATCCACGGTGGCGTTGCGCCCCCAGTTGGTTGGATCAAAAGAGGTGGTCACAATGGTCTTGGCCCCGGCGATATCGTCAATGCGGGCGCTGATCTCCTCCCAAAACCCGTCAGTCGTCCAGTATAAAAAAATGGCATCGGCTTTTACCGCGGCTTTCCAGAAACTTTCAAGGGTATCGGCGTTGTTTTCTATTTCTTTTTGCGAAAAAATCCTCAACTCTACATGGGGACTGGCATCGGCTGCCGCCAAAAAGGCTGGCAGATAGGATCCCCACATGATAGAGGCGATGCGAATTGGCTCTGTTTTCATCCTGCTGTATCCTCACTCGTCACTTTCAACCCGGCAGGTTCATGCGTTTTCATTGTCGGCCACACACCGTAAGGGCTGAACATAGGGATGCCCGTTGCCATGACGTACAACAGCTTCCACCCTGTAGACCGCGTGAATATTCTCAGGCGTAATCACCTCCCGAGGCGTCCCCTGGCAAAATATCTCCCCCTGCCGTATCAACAAGATGGTGTGTGAAAAACGGGCCGCCAGGTTCAAATCGTGCATGGCCACCAGGGCACCCATCTCCTTGGTTTCAACCAGCCCGCTTACCAGTTCCAGTACTTCCAGTTGATGATGCAGATCCAGGCTGCTGGTAGGTTCATCCAGCAACAGGTAATCCGGTTCCTGGGCCAGGGCCTTGGCCAGGAGCACCTTTTGGGCCTGTCCCCCGCTGAGGCTGTCCATATCCCGCATGGCCAGGTCGCCCAGATTCATTTCTTCAATGATTCGAGCGGAATATTCCAAGTCCTTGCGAGAAGGCCTCCACGCCATATGCGGACTCCTGCCGGTCAACACCGTTTCAAACACGGTCATGGGGAACCGCAGGGTCTCGCTTTGAGGGACATACCCTAACCGCCGGGCCAGCTCTTTACGGTGCATGTCTCCGGCATCCTGGCTCTCGATCAGTACCGCGCCGCCAGCAGGCTCGAGAATACCGGCAATACATTTGAGCAAGGTGGTTTTTCCCGCCCCGTTGGGCCCCGCAAGAGTAACCATGCGGCCTTTCCGCACGTCGATATCGACCCCCTTGAGGATGGGTGAGCCATTATAATTGAAAGCAAGATTCAAGACCTGAAGCATTACCAGTACTCCCTGGTGCGCCGCAGCAGGAGATAGAAAAAAAAAGGCACGCCGATAAACGAGGTCATGATGCCTATGGGGATCACCCGGGGTGTCCACAGGGTGCGTCCCAATGTGTCGGCGGCCACCACCACCACGGCTCCCACAAGGCCGGCGGCAGGCAATAAAAAACGGTGATCGGACCCTATCACCATGCGAGTGATATGGGGGGCCACCAGTCCCACAAAACCGATGACACCGGTGAAACAGATGCTGCCGGCAGTCATGAGCGAACCGGCAATAACGCCCCACATGCGGAGCCTTTCAACATCCACGCCCAGGGCCATGGCTGATTCGTCACCCCCGGCCAGAAGATTGAAATCCCAGCCGCGGCGCAGCAGCAGGGGCAGGGGCGCCAGGATCAGGACAGTGGCCATGCCGATCTCATGCCAGCCGGCCTTGGAAAGACTGCCGAAAAACCAGAACACCACCTCGTGGACCTGTTCCATGGTGCCCATGTACTGGAAAAGAGAGGTAAGGGAGGAAAACAGGAACATCTGGGCAATGCCGGTCAGGATCATGGTCTCGGCGGAGGCCCGCTTCATTCTCGCCACCGCCAGGATCAAAAAACCGCTCACCATCGCGGCGGCAAAGGCGCTGCCGGCCACGCGGTATATCTGAAAACCGCCGCCCAGAAAAAGAATCACGGTCACAGCCCCGAAGCCGGCTGCCGACCCTACGCCTAGGGTGAAGGGCGAAGCCAGGGGATTACGCAAAATAGCCTGGAACACCGTTCCGGCGATCCCCAATCCAAACCCCACCAGTGCCGCCATCAGAACCCGCGGCAAGCGCAGCATCCAGATAATGCTGTGGGTACGGCCGGTCTCCCTGAACAGGGCCCTCATGGTCTCTGCCGGGCTGAGCCCGGAAGCACCGGTGGAGAGCCCCGCAATGATCGCCACCGCCAGCAGAGCCGTGGAGAGGCACAGAAAGAGTACCTTGTAACCGGTACGCTCCCTGTAGCGACGGCACAGGGTTTCGACAGTGGCATTCATGGCAGGCATCGCCTGGAGAAATCCGATACATACACCCCCTTGTATGATACTCCTTGAAAGTTCTCCAGGTACTGCCGGTGTAAGGCACCGGGATCCAGATCCGTAAAGAGATGGGGATGTATCCAGCGAGCCATGTAGGCAATACCGATAATGGCCCTGGGTCCTGTCCAGATGGCACTGTCCATGACATGCACGTTTCCTGTTGATACAGCCGTAATGTGGCGCCAGGCCGGACGGTTCAGGATGGCATCCCGTCGGCGGTTGAAGGGGGTTGCATCCTTGAGCGTATAACCGTTTCCACAGGATGCCGCCTTGATAATCACTTCGGGATTCTCGGATACCACCCACTCGGGCGTTACATGAGGATAGGGAATGAAAAGACCGGCGGCGATATTTCTTCCTCCGGCCAGCGCACACATTTCATGTCCCCCTGAGCCCGGCCCCGCGGCATGATAGTCGGTGTAGCTTTCGATATAGACCGCCGGACGGGTCAGGACTCCATCGATTTTTCTCCGTATCATCTCGATATGCTGCCGGTGCCAGTTGCAAAAAAGCCGGGCCTCTTTTTCACGTTTGAGCAGTTTTCCCAGCACCATCACTTCCCGCCCCAATGTTTCCGTCTTATACAAATCAAGACGCAGTACCTGAATCCCGAACAAGGCCATTTTTTGTTCCAGTAACGGACCGGGATTCCGGCTGTAGGCGATGACAAGGTCAGGTTTGAGCGCAGCGATGGCCTCCATATCCGGATCCTGCCAACTGCCGACCTTCGGTTTCCTGACCAGATCACCCCAGAAGCCGGATTCCCGGTTGATCCCGGAGAACACACCCACGACAAGATCTTCGGCCTTCAGGGTGCGGAGAACCTCCAGGGTATCCGAATTCAGCGCCACGATCCTGTTGACGGGCAGAGAGACCCCCACCTCTCTGCCCAGGGAGTCCTGAACGGTAATGGATGCGCTAAACGCTGCTGTCCCGTTCAACACCAGGACAAAGACCAGGGTCGCGGTCAGCCAACTGACGTGCAATGCCTTCTTGATCACAGCACCCCACACATCAATACCGCACGGTAAGTTCGGCGAAAAATGTCCGGCCATCAGTCTTGTAGTATTGGTAGTATTCCTCGTCCAGGATATTATCCACGGAAAGGGACACCTCCATCCACTTCAAAGGCGTGACGGTCAACTTGGCGTCCATGAAAAAGGCAGGCTCGTAGGTGCCGTATACGCCTTCGGCAGTATCTTCATTGTCCGAGTCATTGTAGATTTTACTGCAATAACGGCCGATCAGGCTTCCCCTGAACCATTTGTATCGTGCGTCCAGGCCGATGTTCCAGGCGGTTTCGGGGATACCGGTTATTCGCTTGTCCTCGCTGCCAGGATCCGTGGGGTTGTCGATTATCCGTGCATCCGTATAGGTGAAGTTGCCCCAGAGGGAGAGCCAATCGGTCACTCTGTGCGAAGCTTCCAGCTCCAGCCCATAGGTACGTGCTTTTCCGGCATTTTGCCGGGTTTTTGTCGATCCATCGACCTGGTAATAGATCAGGTCGTCAATGTCATTGCGGTATCCGGTCAGGGAAAGGCGTGTTTTCCTGTCGAAAAAATACTGGCCGATGCCCATTTCATAGGTCCAGACGGTTTCGGGCTTGAGATCCGGGTTACTCTGATATGTCGTGCCCCAGGATTGCCAGGTTCGATAAAGTTCATAGAGTGTGGGTGGACGGAAGGCATGGCCGACAGAGGCCCGTACCATGGTATCGGCAAAAGGCTTCCATACAGCGGCGATTTTTGGACTCAGTTCCGATTCAGTATTGCTGTCATACCCGGTTTCCGCTCCCGGTACTCCCGAAGCACCGTCATACACCTTCCAGGAATCATAACGGAGCCCCAGGTACATGGTCAGAGGATCAAGAAGCTGCCACTCGTCCTGGGCGAACAGGGCCCAGGTTTTGGAATGGCCCCCGGAGTAAAAGATGCTCGGCCCCGAGCCCGAGTAGCTCCGGTAAAAAGGAATGTCGTAGTCATTGGTATCCGCCGAATCCGTGCGATACGACGTGCCCAGTGTAAGGAGGTGAGAATCACCAAGAGGAACATCTCCGCGTAGTTCACCAAACCAGCTTTCGTTTTCGGTGATTTTCATGGAGCCCGGAGAGTTATTGTAGTCGGCCGATCCACTTCCTGTCTCCAGGGTGTAGCGGTCATCCACCTGTACGGTGCCTGCCTGTGCATTGATCTCTACCTGTCCGAACAGTTCCTTGAAAGACAATGTATAGGTGTCAGTTTTATTTTTACCGATTCCCGTCCATCCGATAAAATCGTTGGGCCTGAACTGTGCTCGCTGGCCGGGCGCTGCGATGGCATACGTGGAATCATCACCGAAAGTCCCCATGTAGGTATTGGGCGGTCCGTAATCATACTCATGTTGCCCTGAAACAGCGGTGATGGAGAGATTACCTGTGTCTGAAAAATCCAGGCTTAATTTTCCGTTAACAGACCGACGTTCCGCTCCGTTTTCACCCTTGTCGCCGACAACCCAGCGTGTTGCATCGCCATATTTGTCGTCCATGGGATAGCCGCCTGCCACATTCCCGTCACCGGAAGAAATCGAGCGCACAACGGGCGTGGTCTCGTATCCATCAGTACTTTCCTCCTCGTACCCAAACCTGATGCTCAAGCGGTCCCGGAAGCGACTGCCCGCGCTGAACCGGTAACGCCAGGTATTGTTGGTGCCATACCCCCCGGTAGCCTCGAGTTCCAGTTTTTCAGGTGTCCTGGTAATGATGTTGATGACGCCTCCCATGGCATTGCCCCCGTATAGGGCTGAGGCGGCTCCCCGAACCACCTCGATGCTCTCGATGTTGCCCACCGGAAGCGCCCCCCAATCAAATCCGCCGGTATAGGCGTCATTGAGAGGCTGACCGTCGAGTAAAACCAGAGTGTACTGATCACCCTTGAAACCCCGCATCCGCACGGAAGCCGTGGTGTCCATCAATCCTTTTGTCCTTTTGACAAACACACCTGGAAGGATGTCGAGAGCATCATCCACGGTTTGGATGTTCTGCTTTTTCAGATCCTCTTTGCTGATACGACTCACACTTCCGGGTGCGTCATCAATCTGTTGTTCAGTCTTGGTGGCGGTGACCACGATGTCACCCAATCCGATCACCTCCTGTTTGGACCGTTCTTCCGCCCTGCCCGCAAAGGGTGCTGAAAAGCAGGAGATCGTCAACACAACAACCAGCCATCCTCTTTTCTTCATGATCCACTCCATGTCCTTGTTGCCTGAAACTTGTTCGGCAAATCGCACCAAGTCCCTTCACAGCACGGCTGCAGAAAATCGGACTTTTTGCGACGCCATCAATATTCACCTGCTCAACTCAAAAACAATACTCAGCCCCACCACCTGGTTCCCGGCGGACAGGCCGACCGGCGGTGGGGGGAGAGGCGATGCAGCCCGCACCGCCCGCAGGGCAGCCCGGTCCAGGAGGCGGTGGCCCGAAGTTCGGGAAACCTTTATCTCCTGCAGCTCTCCCGTTGCAGATACGGTGAAATGGATACCGACCCGCCCCTCGATCCGGCGTCGCCTCGCCGCCAGCGGGTATTTTTTATAGCGCCCGATACGTTGCCGGATCAGACGCAGGTAGTTGCGCAGCTCCGGGCCGTGATCGGAGCGTGGTTCCGGCGATGCCGCAGGGCCATTGTTGTCCGCGGCATCCTTCTCCACCGTCCTCGCTTCCTGTCTCTCCGGCCGCCGGATACCCAGCGGCAGACTTCTGACGACCGGGGCGGCCGGCATGGAAGCCGCAACTTCCACTGGCGCCGTTTTTTCCCGGATAACAGGAGGATCGGGGACAGGGTCCTCCCGGACGACCGGCCGCGGAACAGGCGGCGGCACGGGACGCGTGACATGAGGGACGACCCGTTTCAGAGCTTCCGGCGGGGCCGGCTTGTCCGGCCGTTTTCGCGGAGCCGTCTTGCGTGGCAATGTCCGCAAGGTCAGTTCGATGGGGGGCAGGTCCCTTTTCCTGTCGAACTCGGCATAGCGGATAACGACTCCGTGCGCGATAACGGAGATCACGATCAGAAAGGCCAGCAGCACATCCGACCTTTCCCGCCGTCCATCCTGCCTGTCTTCCGCGGCCGCAAACCGGCTCCTGTCGGTCATCTTCCCTGCAACTCTTGTCATCCAACAGTGAAAAACACCCCTCCACCGTGCGTAAAAATGGCAACATGGGAGAACGCGTGTTTTTGAATAGAAGCGGCGGTGGGCAGCGGGTCAGTACTCTGTTTCTGTTGCCAGGCTCAACCGCCTGGCCCCTGCGATCCTGGCGAGATCAAGAATCCTGACGGCCTTTTCCAGCTCAACGGAACGATCTGCCTTGACCACGATTATCCTGTCCGGACTGGCCGCAATACACCTCTTCAACTCGGCTGCCAGGCGTTTTCGGGAAAACTCCTGCCTGTCGATAAAAGCGTTCCCCTCCCTGTCCACCGTGATGGTCAGCACCTCTTCGACGTGGGGCGCTCCGCTTTTTACCCGTGGCGGATTGACGGAGATCCCTTCCTCGGCCAGGAAGTTGGAGGTCAGCAGAAAATAGATCAGCAACAGAAAAACCATGTCGATGAGCGGGGTCATGGGGATTTGAACCGGCTGAATAACTCGGCGCCTGGGATGAACAATCATTGCCGCCCCCCCATCTGCCAGACACCGACGGCTTTCATGAACTGAACCATGCCGTTCCGGAGCTGGGCCTCGTGTTTTTCGACCCTGCTGAGCAGATAACTGTGGCCGACCATGACGGGTAGGGCCACAAAAAGCCCCAGCGCGGTGGTCAGCATCGCCTCCCAGATGCCACCGGCCAGCACCACGGCGTTCACCTTGCCCCCCATTTCCTGGATGACCATGAACGCCTTGATCATCCCCAGGACCGTGCCAAGCAGACCAAGCAGCGGCGCGATATTGCCGATGGTGGACAGGGCCTGCAGGTATCTGGTCGATCTCCGAATCTCCTCTTCCATGGAATGGGTTATTACCGTCTCCAGGGTTTCCCTGTCCTGTCCCAGAACCTCGATGGCGTTGACCAGAATACGGCCCATGGGGGTATCCCCCTGGCTCGCGAGATCGGAGGCTTCCCTTATCTTGCCCTGACTGATCAGTTCGGCGATATCGTTTACCACGACATCCTCCCGGACCTTCAGCCGGATGAAATGGATCAGACGCTCGGTGAAAATAGCGAGCCCAACCACCGAGCAGAGCAGGATCGGCCCCACCAGGATGCCGCCTCTGGCAAGCAGGGCCATCATCTTGTCGCTGCCCCCCGCTGCTGATTCAAGGTGGAAGAACGGGCCGACGATGCCGATGAGACTGGCAATACCCGGGTCTCACGGTTTTTTCGGGCGGCCTTTGCGGAGTGACAGGTCATCGGCAACCACTGGCCAGCAAAACTGGCGGGCCAAATCCCCCGGGAGACAACATCCGCGACCGGGGGCATGCCATGGGGCCGTCCGCGCTCCCCTCTGATCTTGTCGAAATGGCAAGACTCAACGACACAACATCCGCCTTTTGCCCTGCTTATTGCCTGCATTTGTCGCCCACCCAGCAACAACCTTGCTGATAATCTTCCGCCCGCCATGTATTACTATTTCAAAAAAAATATTACCGATAATATATGGTTATTTTTTTTGTGCAACCATTTTTTAGTCTGGAAAAAGGCTATCGCCAGGATCATTCATGGTTTCGGCGCGACGGATCAGCCAGTCCCCCGGACAGATGATCCTGTTTTGCCGTTCCATTGCCCGGGGGAATGAGGAGTGGAGAGGGGGGAAACCGATGGTTGGTCATCCTGCGAGGGCTTACAATTCAGCAGCACGCCATCCGAAGTCTGCGCTTACCTGCATGCGCACGCGCCTGCCCCCCATAGAGCGGGCCATCAGGGTCTCGCTGCGCTCGCTTAGCTGCCGTCCAGCCGCGGATCACACACAGCTGAACTCCTTTTACATACATTATCTGTAATTCAAAACGGTTGCCAGTAGCGGCGAACTGTTACGTGGTGACAAGCCCGGCTCTCCAATTGATAATTTCAGCAGGACCTGTCGGTTCGGCCTTTGTTTCCAGTACCGTCGGCAACCGGTTGGCACAGGGTGTACCCACATGGTGCTACGGTTTCTGTTACGATGTTCTCATATCGATATTTTCCATTTGACCCATAGGTTTATTTCATGTATTTATGAGTATTCCAAACAGATCTTCACACAAGGTAACAAGATAAAAAGATGTACCATTTCACCTGCTTATCACACTGAACGTTGCGTTTGACGAGCAACCCGGTCCGGGTTGCACGAAGAACAGGCGCAATGTTTTCCCTCCCCCTTATCTGTTGACCCCACCCTTTATGTGAGGGCTTCACCTCGTAAGGAGCAAGGACGCATACAGCCTGTTTCTTCAGGCCATAATGCATCTTGATCCTTAAAGGAGGAAGCCTTCATGAATGCTCCACCTCTCACGAATCAATCCATCTCCACCAGCGGCGCCGTAATGGTGATCGGCGGCGGTGTAGCCGGTGTCCAGGCGGCGTTGGATTTGTCGGAACTCGGCTACAAGGTCTATCTCGTGGAAAAGAGCGGCGCCATCGGCGGGGTCATGGCGCGGCTCGACAAGACCTTTCCCACCAATGACTGTTCCCTGTGTATTCTTGCCCCTAAACTGGTCGAGGCCGGACGGGACACCAATATTGAAATCCTTACCAAATCCGAACTGATGACCCTGGATGGCGAACCTGGTCATTTTACCGCCAGGATCAGAAAGCGGCCCCGTTACATTGATCCAGAGGTCTGTACCGGCTGCGGGCAGTGCAGCCTGTATTGCCTGAAGGAGATCGGCGATGACTATAATGAAGATCTCCGTAGCACCCATGTCGCCCATATCGATTATGCCCAGGCGGTACCTGCCAGTTACCATATCGACCCCAAGACCTGCCTGCGGCTCAACCACCAGACCTGTGGTCTGTGCGCCGTGGTCTGCCGGGCGGGCGCCGTTCGTTTTGAAGACCAGGAAGAGACTGTTGACATTCCGGTCGGGGCCGTGGTTCTTGCCCCCGGGTTTGGCAGGATAAACAATGAGGTACTGCGCTCGTATGGTTGGGGGAAATTCGACGATGTGCTCACCGCCTTTGAACATGAACGGCTGATGTGCGCCAGCGGTCCCACGGATGGTGAAATCCTGCGGATCAGCGACCGGAAGCATCCGAAAAAAATTGCCTTTCTGCAATGTATCGGCTCCCGGGACGTAACCTGCGGCAACAACTACTGCTCGTCGGTCTGCTGCATGTATGCCATCAAGCAGGCAACACTGGCCCGTGAGCACGACCCGGATGTCGAGATCACCTTGTTCTATATGGATGTCCGCACCCATGGCAAGGGGTTTGACGCGGCCCGCCAGCGTGCCGTTGCCGAAAACAATTTCCGGGTCATTTATGCCAGGCCTCCACGGGTGGAGGATGTCTTCGACGGCGGTCTGCTCCTCACCTGGGCGGATGACTCAGGCGAACATCATTACGAAAAATTCGACCTGGTTGTCCTCTCCCAGGGTCTTGAAGCCCCGGATGACGCGGAGCAGCTTGCCGCAGCCGCCGGTATCGATCTGAACCATTATCAATTTGCCGCCACCGCCCCCTGCGCACCGCTTGCCACCAGCCGGCCCGGGGTCTATGTAATCGGCGCCTTTCAGGGTCCCAAGGACATCCCTGACAGCGTTACCCAGGCCGGCGGCGTGGCCGGACTCTGCTCCGGTCTGTTGGCCCCGGCCAGAAACAATGAAGCCCTTGCCCCATCTTTTCCGCCTGAACGTGATATCTCGGGCGAAGAGCCACGCATCGGCGTCTTTGTCTGCCACTGCGGAGTCAATATCGGCGGGGTGGTCAATGTGCCGGAGGTGCGGGATTACGCCCGGACATTGCCCAACGTGGTCTACGCAACCGACAATCTGTACTCCTGTTCCCAGGACAGCCAGGAACATCTCGTCGAGATCATCAACGAACATACGTTGAATCGGTTGGTGGTCGCCGCCTGTACTCCCCGGACCCATGAACCCCTTTTTCAATCGACCATGCGCGCGGCAGGATTGAACCGATCCCTTTTTGAAATGGCCAATATCAGGGACCAGTGTTCATGGGTCCACATGCACGAAAAGGAGGCGGCAACGGAAAAGGCCAGGGACCTGGTGCGTATGGCGGTGGCCAAGGCCTGCCTGCTAACCCCTCTCGTGGAGCAGGAGTTGCCGGTGACTCCCGCAGCCCTGGTGGTGGGCGGCGGGCTTGCCGGAATGACAGCGGCGCTGACTATTGCCGACCAGGGCTTTGAATGTACCCTGATAGAGAGGGCGCGCAAACTTGGTGGGCGTGCGGTGCTCCTTACACGGGACCGGCATGGCAACGATCCCCGCCAGGCGGTCGGGGAACTGAGCACCAAGGTACGGCGCCACCCGAAGATCACCGTGATAACCAGGGCGGAACTCAGTGCTATTTCCGGCTATGTCGGCAATTTCACTTCCACAATCACAGGACCGCAAGGTACTACGGTGGTCAATCACGGTGTCGTGGTCCTGGCCTCCGGCGGCAAACCGTATATCCCGCAATGTTTCGGATACGGTGAATCAAGCCGGGTTCTGACCCAGATCGACCTGGAGCAACGCCTGGCCAGGAAGAAACCTCTGCCGGCCAACTGCCGACAGATCGTCATGATTCAGTGTGTCGGATCGAGGGGAGATGATCTTTCTTACTGTAGTCGCGTCTGCTGCGGGCAGGCGGTAAAAAACGCCTTAAGGATCAAGGAAGTCCGTCCGGAGACGCAAATTACCGTCCTGTACCGGGATATGCGTACCTATGGCTTCATGGAGGATGACTTTCGCAAGGCCCGTGAACTCAGGGTCATCTTCACCCGCTACACCCCGGAGCGGCCTCCTGTTGTGACGGTAAGCAAAGGCGCCCGCAGCAAACCCACGGTGAAGTTTTTCGACCCGATTCTCGGGGAAGAGCTGGAACTAAGCGTTGACCTGCTCATTCTCGCAACCGGTATTGAGGCTGATGACTCCGGCACCCTGGCCAAGCTTCTCAAGGTACCGCTCACCAGTGACAGGTTTTTCCTGGAGGCCCATGTCAAACTGCGGCCGGTGGACCTGGCGGTGGACGGCGTTTTTGTCTGCGGGCTTGCCCATTCTCCGAAACCAATTGATGAATCCATTGTCCAGGCCCAGGCTGCCGCGGGCCGCGCCTGTCAGCCCCTTGCCAAAGGGAGTATCACTCCGGAACCTATTGTCTCAAGTGTTGATGCCGATAAGTGCATCGGCTGCGGGGCCTGCGAAAAATTCTGTCCGTACCGCGCGATTCAACTTTATAAGGAAGACAGGCGCCGCAGGGCCCGAACCACCGCCGCATCCTGCAAGGGCTGCGGGGTCTGCGCCGCCCGCTGCCCGACTATGGCCATTGACATGGGCCGCTTCACCTATGACGCCATCCTCTCCCAGGTCCATGCCTTCAATCCTCAAGGAGCGTAAATAATGGCAACTGAATATACCCCCAATATTTTAGGTTTTTTATGCAACTGGTGCTGCTACACCGCCGCCGATTCAGCCGGGGTGGGCCGCTACCAGTATCCGCCCAACCTGCGAGTCATCCGTATCATGTGTACAGGACGGCTTGATCCTTCCTTTCCCCTGGAAGGATTGGCAAGCGGTGCGGACGGTATCTTTGTCGGCGGCTGTCATCCCGGCGAATGCCATTACCAGGACGGCAATTACCACGCCCTGGTTACAGCCTCCCTGGTCCACGAAATGCTGGCACGGCTCGGTATTGCCCGTGAAAGGTTCCTGATCGATTGGGCCTCTGCCGCAGAAGGCCCGAATTTTGTCAGGATTATCACATCGTTTACTCATAAAATCAGGGAGCTGGGACCGTTGGGCCAAGCGGAAGGCGTGGAACAGGAGGTCGTACGCCGTCAACTGGCACAGGCCGCCGAGGCGGCACGAGGACGGAAAATACGCATCGGCCTGATCAACGCCGGCCGGGAGATGATGAAAACAAAAGATTTTTCCAGGGGAGCTATCGTGGCGCTGGTTCAAAAGAAGTGTGACAAGGCGCTGACAGGTTTACCGGAGGGAGACAGGATGTAAAACCGGTGAGACGATTACGCGGCTGTTGGAAAAGAACAGGGCCCAGAAAAAACCATAACAAATTGTACAAAAATGAAATCAAAAACCAAAACAAGGAGAACACGGATGATTGAGATTACCGAGTTGGCAGCGGAAAAACTCGCCGCTTATCTGAGAGAAAATAATATTGACTCACCGGTTCGCATTGCCGTCATGAACGGCTGCGGCGGTCCATCCCTGGGACTTGCCCTGGATGGGAAAAAGGACACTGACCATACCCACGAAAATGAAACCTTCACCTTGCTTCTCGACCAGGATTTAGCTCAATCCTGCGGCAGGGTGACGGTTGATTACCTTGAAAAGAGTTCCGGGTGCGGCTGCGGTGACAGAGGCGGCTTTTCCATTACTTCGGACAACCCCCTGCCCGGAAGTGCAGGCGGTTGCGGCGGCTCATGTTCGGGCAGTGGTTGCTGCTGAAAATTGAAAAAGATTGACCGGGGGACAGCCGGAGCGGCGATCGTCGGCGAGGTCGTGACGGACCCGGGGGAAGGGATCATGGTGAAAGAAACATTGGAGGACATCATATGACAAAAGAGATCAACTGCCGGGGCCTGGCCTGCCCTGCCCCGGTGCTGCAGATCAGGGATGTCCTGGAGCAGGAGAGCCCGGCCGCAATCGCGGTCATCGTTGACAACGAGGCGGCCAGGGAGAATGTCAGCCGGTTTCTGAAGCACAACGACTTTCAGGTTACCGTTGAAAAAACAGGCTCCGATTTTCGTGTGGCAGGCACCCGCAAGGGGGAGCGCTGCGAAATTATGGCGTTTCCGGAGCCGGAGGACGGTGTTGTCACCAGAAAGATCATGGTCATGGTGGGTACAAACCGGATGGGCCACGGTGATGACGGGTTGGGCACGGGGCTTCTCCTCAATTTTCTCAAGACGTTAAAGGAGATGGGGCCGGACCTGTGGCAACTCGTTTTTGTCAACAGCGGCGTCTTTCTTACCGTGGAAGGCTCCGAGGCGGTACCGGTCCTGCAAGAACTTGGTGAAAACAATGTGCGGATCCTGGTCTGCGGCACCTGCCTGAACCATTTTCAACTCCTGGACAAGAAACAGGTCGGTGAAACCACCAATATGCTGGATATCGTTACCGCCATGCAGATGGCCGACAGTGTTATCAACATATGAGGAGAACGTAGATGAATACAAAAGGTTTTGAGGTGAAACCCTACCCCGACATGTGGACCGAGCTGGACATGGATGTTCCCAGGTTTGACAAGGCACGGCAGATGCTGAGTGAAGTATATGACAAGATGTTTCTCTCCCAGCCCAACAGGCCGGAGAAAATGGCCTATTTTGACAACAGCTATTCCCGGACAGCTCAGCGTATCGGCCTGAAAGTATCCAATTTGACCGCCAAGGCCCTGCTGAGCCAGAAAACATACTCCTGACGGTAGCACAGGCTCGAAAGCAGCCAGCTACTGGTACA
>NZ_JBPMMS010000017.1:0-43723 GCF_054025815.1 Desulfolithobacter sp.
CTGGTGACAATGTGCACATTACAGCGGAGCTGATTACCCCGATTGCAATGGAAGAGGGACTTCGTTTTGCAATTCGCGAGGGTGGGCGGACCGTAGGTGCCGGCGTGGTCAGCGAAATTATCGAGTAAGAGGAATACAATGATCCCGACAGACAAGATTCGTATCCGCCTCAAGGGGTACGACCACAAACTGCTTGATCAGTCTACCCGTGAGATAGTTGAGACGGCACGACGGACTGGCGCGACGGTTGCGGGCCCTATACCGCTGCCGACCACGATCAACAAGTATACGGTGCTCCGTTCACCCCACGTGGACAAAAAGTCGCGGGAGCAGTTTGAAATGCGGACCCATCGCCGGTTGCTTGACATCCTGGAACCTACCCAGCAGACCATTGATTCGTTGATGAAGCTGGAGCTTTCGGCCGGGGTGGATGTGGAAATCAAGCTTCCCTAGGCACAGATCAGATAAGTTCTGACGGTTTGGTTCATATATTCGACTTAAACACCTGATGGGTAGAGAAATGCCGAAAACAATGGGAATACTGGGGAGGAAAATCGGAATGACCAGGGTATACAACGAGCATGGTCGTTCGATTCCTGTGACCGTCATCGAGGCGGGCCCCTGTACGGTACTGCAGAAAAAAACAGAGGACAAGGATGGATACAATGCCATCCAGGTCGGGTTTCTTGAGAAAAAGGAATCAAGGATTAACAAGCCACTGAGCGGCCATTTCAAGCGTTCTGGCGGCAAGGGGTTTTACCATATCCGTGAATTCCGGGTAGCTGATCCCGAAGCCTTCGAGCTTGGACAGAACATTTCCGTGAGTGAGATTCTGAAGATTGGCGACACTGTTCATGTTACAGGAAGAAGTAAGGGACGCGGCTTCCAGGGTGTTGTGAAGAGGCACGGATTTGCAGGTGGACGTGCCACTCATGGTTCCATGTTTCACCGCGCACCAGGGTCCATTGGCTGCAGTGCCTGGCCAAGCCGTGTCATCAAAGGGAAAAAACTGCCCGGGCATATGGGAACCAATAAAGTTACGATGAAGAATCTGACCGTCGTGGACATTCGCGAAGACGAGAATGTTGTTTTGCTCAAGGGCGCAGTGCCCGGAGCAAAAAATGGTCTGATCAGTATCTTTACTGCAGTGTAAGCGTCTGGGCTGCTTTATAGGAGAAACTCATGGCAGTTTGTGATGTTGTCAATACCTCCGGTGAAAAAGTCGGAGAAGTCGAGCTGAGCGACAAACTGTTCAGCGTCGAGGTCAATCCAGGGGTCCTGCACGAGGTCGTCTGTATGCAGCGTGCCAACAGGCGGGCTGGTACTGCATGTACCAAAACCCGTGGAGAGGTGCGCGGAGGGGGGGCGAAGCCCTGGCGGCAGAAGGGCACAGGTCGCGCACGTGCCGGATCCAGGCGTTCGCCGATCTGGCGAGGGGGGGGCACAACTTTCGGGCCTAAACCAAGGGATTACAGCTACAAGCTCCCGAAAAAGGTCCGTCGTCTTGCTCTCCGTATGGCATTGAGTGCCAGGCTGAGTGAGGGCAACCTCGTGGTTGTGGACGACTTCAAGATGGAGGTTCCCAAAACCAGGGAGTTTGTCAAGGTGATGAACAATTTCAAGTTTGATGATTGTCTCGTCGTCGCTCAGGAGGAGAATGCCAATGTCAGGCTTTCGGCCCGCAATGCCGTTGGCTACAAGGTACTTCCGGTTGCCGGACTCAACGTCTATGACATATTGAAATATTCCAAGCTGATGCTGGAGCAGTCCACCCTGGCGCAGCTTGAAGAGAGGTTGATGGTATGAAGGTTCTCTATGATGTAGTCAAGAGCCCCTGCCTGACCGAGAAAGCAAGCCTCGCTCAGGAACTGCATGGCAAGGTGGTTTTTAAGGTCCATCCTGAGGCCAACAAGATCGAGATCAAACGTGCTGTCGAACAGTTGTTTGGCGTCAAGGTATCAAGTGTCCGGACAGCTAAGATGCGCGGCAAAAAGAAAAGGGTCGGCATCAAATCCGTCGGGCGTACCAGTGACTGGAAAAAGGCCTATATAACCTTGTCAGAGGGTGAGATCAATTTCCTCGATGAGCTGTAGGCTGGAGATTGACCTGACACAGTAACTGGCAGAGGAAGAAAGTATCCTAAGGCTTAAGTAGCAGGAAGAGCAATGGCAATAAAGACCCATAAACCGACATCACCGGGTAAGCGGCATCAGGTATCTGTTCTGCAGCCCGAGCTTTCGAATAAAGCCCCCGAAAAGAGTTTGCTCCGCCCGCTCAAAAAGAGTGGTGGGCGCAACGCGTACGGTAGAATTACATCACGGCACCGGGGCGGAGGGCATAAACGCAAATACCGTGTTATCGATTGGAAAAGGAATAAAACCGGGGTGGCAGCAAAGGTTGTGGCCATTGAATATGATCCCAACCGTTCCGCAAACATCGCGCTGATTGTCTATACGGATGGAGAGAAGAGTTACATACTTGCTCCCAATGGCATCTCGGTAGGTGATGTGGTTATAGCTGGTGACGATGTGGATATTAAGCCGGGCAACTGTCTGCCCATGGTCAAAATTCCCCTTGGGACCATCATCCATAATGTGGAGATGAAGATTGGCAAGGGAGCGCAGATGGTGCGCTCTGCCGGTGCAGCGGCGCAGCTGATGGCCAAGGAAGGGAACTATGTCCTTGTCAAACTGCCTTCAGGTGAAGTCCGCAAGTTCAACAAACTCTGCCGGGCCTGCATAGGTCAGGTTGGTAATACCGAACATGGCAGCGAAAAACTTGGCAAGGCAGGGCGAAACCGGTGGAAAGGTCGCAGACCCCATGTCCGTGGTGTGGCCATGAATCCCATCGATCATCCCATGGGTGGCGGTGAGGGTAAGAGTTCCGGTGGTCGGCATCCCTGTACACCCTGGGGCGTCCCAACCAAGGGATATAAGACCCGGAAGCGCAAAGCCTCTGATCGAGATATTGTCACCAAACGCAAGTAAGATCAAGCAGGACAAGCAGGCCTGCCTGGAAATGATGTAAAGCCGGTTTCAGTGCAACTGAGGCATGACTTTCAAAGAACAATCTGGAGTATTTTGATATGGCTCGTTCTGTCAAAAAGGGTCCTTTCGTTGATGATCATCTCTTGAAAAAGGTGGTCAGGGCCCAGGAATCGGGTGATCGCAGGGTAATAAAAACCTGGTCACGTCGATCCGATATCATTCCTGAAATGGTAGGTCTGACCTTTGCCGTGCATAACGGAAAAAAGTTTATCCCGGTATATGTCACCGAGAACATGGTGGGTCACAAGCTTGGCGAATTTTCTCCCACTCGAACCTACTATGGTCACGCTGCCGATAAAAAAGGCAAGAAGCGATAACCAAAACGCTTTGCCTGGTTCTGTAATGAACCATAGAAGCTACGTATTTTCTGGTTGGCCGGACGGAACCTTAATTAATAAAAAGAC
Organism: Desulfolithobacter sp.; assembly: GCF_054025815.1. Taxonomy (NCBI): domain Bacteria; kingdom Pseudomonadati; phylum Thermodesulfobacteriota; class Desulfobulbia; order Desulfobulbales; family Desulfobulbaceae; genus Desulfolithobacter; species Desulfolithobacter sp. The sequence goes on from NZ_JBPMMS010000017.1 coordinate 3,452, forward strand.
CGCCTGGCTGACACGCGATAGGAGTTGAAAGATGGAAACGAAAGCCGTCGCAAAATATATTCGTATCTCGCCGCAGAAGGCGCGACTGGTTGCTGACGTGGTCCGGGGAAAGGATGTGGAAACAGCCATTACCACCCTGAAGTTCATGCCCAAAAAGGCAGCGCGCATTCTTCGCAAGGTAATCGAGTCTGCTGTGGCCAATGCCGAGCAGACCGAAACAATTGATGTCGACACTCTGTACATCAAGTCGATTCAGATCAATGGCGGGCCGATGCTGAAAAGATATCGCCCCAGGGCCATGGGTCGGGCAACCAGGATTTTAAAACGGACAAGCCACATCACCGTGGTTGTAGACGAGGCCTGAGGGTCTGGTCATATCCCTAATTAAAAGTTCAAGAGGCAACGGAGGATAACCTTGGGGCAGAAAGTCAATCCCATAGGACTGCGGCTGGGAATAACCCGCACATGGGAATCAATCTGGTATGCGGATAAGGAATATGCCCGCAACCTGCATGAGGATCAGGAAATTCGGAAGTATCTGAAAAAACGTCTGTATCACGCAGGTATTTCCCGTATCGTTATCGAACGGACCGGTGCTAAGATCAGGATCAAGCTGTTCACAGCCCGACCGGGTATTGTCATCGGCAAGAAGGGGTCAGAGATCGAAGTCCTGAAAAAGGACCTTGAGAAGAAGTTCAGCCATCCCTGTCTGATTGATATTCAGGAAGTGCGCCGTCCTGAGGCTGATGCCCAACTGGTAGCAGAAAATATCGCCACACAGCTCGAGCGGCGTATCGCCTTCCGACGGGCCATGAAAAAATCGATCAACTCTGCGCTGCGTTTTGGCGTCAAGGGTATCAAAATTTCCTGTGCCGGTCGCCTTGGAGGGGCGGAGATGTCGCGTACAGAATGGTTTAAGGAAGGACGCGTGCCTCTGCACACCCTGAGAGCCGACATCGATTATGGTACGGCCGAGGCTAAAACAACCTATGGTATTATCGGAGTCAAGGTCTGGATCTTCAAAGGCGAAGTTCTTCAGGAATCCGATCTGACCGTTGTCGCTCAGTAAGGATAAACATGTGATAAACACGTTGAATGTGCCCACAGGCATTTCAATATACAGTCGTGAGCAGGAGTTAGTACAATGTTAAGTCCACGCAAGGTAAAGCACAGGAAACAGCACAAGGGCAGGATGAAGGGAACCGCCCATCGCGGATCGTCCATCAGCTTTGGTGACTATGCTCTCAAGGCTGTAGGCTGTGGGCGTATGACCGCGCAGCAGATTGAAGCTGCACGTATTACCATCAACCGTAAGATTAAGCGTGGTGGTAAGATGTGGATCCGGGTTTTCCCTGACAAACCCATCACCAAGAAACCAGCGGAAACCAGGATGGGTAAAGGTAAGGGTTCACCGGAATACTGGGTTGCAACCATCAAGCCGGGTAAGGTCCTCTACGAGCTTTCCGGAGTACCCGAAGATCTCGCAGTTGAGGCGCTTAAGCTTGCCGGCTACAAGTTACCGTTCCCGACCAAGGTGATCACCAGGAGCACAACGATATGAAGGCGAAAGAACTTCGTGATATGAGCCTGGAAGATCTTCGCAAGAAGGAAATGGACCTTCGTGAAGATCTCTTCAAGCTGCAATTCCAGCACGGTATCCGCCGGCTTGAAAATCCGGACCGGTTAGCCCAGCTCCGCAAGGATATTGCGAGGGTGAAAACCGTGATGAACGAGATGGCCCGGAGCTGACAGGGCTTGGCGAAATTACAAATTGTACTGGACTGTAAGAATGAGTGATACAAACAAGACCAGAAAGACGCAACAGGGTTCTGTTATTTCCAATAAGATGGATAAGAGCATTGTTGTCCTTGTCGAGCGAAAAGTTCGCCATAAGCTGTATGGCAAATATATCCGGCGCCGGGTGAAATACATGGCCCATGATCCGGAAAATGCCTGCAACATTGGTGATACCGTGCTCATTGAGGAGTGTCGGCCGCTATCGAAAAATAAACGCTGGCGGGTACGCTCCATTGTTGAGCGGGCTGTGTAATCGCTGCCAGGCGGCTTATGACCGGGTCGAAAACAGGCAAATATATCAGGTGAGGCCATGATTCAAACTGAAACTATACTCAATGTTGCCGATAATTCCGGCGCCAAAAAGGTGCTCTGTATAAGAGTACTTGGCGGCACCAGGCGTCGATACGCTTCCATCGGTGATGTTATTGTTGTAACGGTCAAGGAGGCAATTCCCCATGCCAAGGTTAAGAAGGGCGACGTGCTCGATGCTGTTGTCGTTCGGACGGCCAAGGAAATCAAGCGTCCCGAGGATACCACTGTGCGGTTTGACGAGAATGCTGCTGTGCTCCTGGCCAACTCCGGTGAACCTATCGGCACGCGTATTTTCGGGCCTGTTGCCCGGGAGTTGCGCTCCCTTGGTTTTATGAAGATTATTTCTCTCGCACCGGAGGTTCTGTAGCCATTGCCAGGCAGTGAGAACTACAGACCAAAGAGCGATACGAGGACAGAATAATGCGGCAGGGAACAACAAGTCTGCGGACAAACGATCAGGTTGAGGTAATCGCCGGCAGGGACAAGGGTCGTGTCGGCAAGATTCTTAAAATTGACAGAAAGAAAAACCGGGCTGTGGTGGAACGGATCAACATGATCAAGAAACACCAGAAACCGGTGGACGCCACCCAACCAGGTCAGATAATCGAACGGGAAGCACCTATTCACATTTCCAATCTCATGCTGGTCTGCCCTGAATGTGCCAAGACCGTGCGTATTGGAAAGAAGTTTCTTGAAGATGGAACCAAGGTTCGCTTCTGCAAGAGCTGCGGTGCCACCATAGAAAACCAGAAGAAATAGTTACTGTCTGGGCTTTAGGAGTACAGAATGGGAACGCTGAAAGATATATATGAGCGCGAGTGCAGACCGCAGCTCCAGAAAGAGTTCGATTATAGAAATGTCATGGAGATTCCCCGCGTTGAAAAAGTGGTCTTGAACATGGGGCTCGGGGAAGCTGTGCAGAATCCAAAAATTATCGAAAAGGCAGCCCAGGAGCTCACCCTGATTGCCGGCCAGAAGGCCGTGGTCACCAGGGCCAAAAAGTCCATTGCCGGATTCAAACTCCGTGAAGGAATGCCCATTGGTGCCAGGGTCACTCTCCGCAAGGATAAGATGTACGATTTTCTATCCAAGCTCATCAATGTGGCTCTGCCGCGGGTCCGCGATTTCCGGGGTGTTTCTCCCAAAGGCTTTGATGGCCGCGGTAACTACTCGCTTGGGATCAGGGAACACATAATTTTTCCTGAGATCGATTACGACAAGATCGACAAGATCCGCGGACTTAATATCACCATTGTCACCACTGCGGAAAGTGATGACGAAGGGAGGGCTCTGCTCAAGAACCTGGGCATGCCTTTTAAAAAGAAATAACTTCTTGACCCCGCAAAGGTTAAGAATTGCGAACTGATTATCAGGAGGAAGCAGTGGCAAAAAAATCACTCATTGCCAAGGCAAAACGGAAGCCTAAGTTCAAGGTTCGTGCCTACAATCGATGCCCGCTCTGCGGACGTCCGAGAGCCTTTTTCAGAAAATTCGGCTGTTGCAGGCTCTGTTTCAGGAAACTCGCATCCCAGGGCGAGATTACCGGTGTAACCAAGTCGAGCTGGTAGAAAAGATGTGCACCAGTTCAGCAACCAATAGTGTTGCTGAACTACTTTGGAGATAGAGCGTTCCCTCGAGAGGGAATACTGCGGTCACCAAATAAAGGATAAAAGGCCAGCGTCAGGCGCTACCGGTCACTTTATCTATTACAAAGAGGAAGAATTCGATGTCTATGAGTGATCCGCTGGCGGATATGCTGACAAGAATCAGAAACGGCAATATGGCTGGTTTTGATTCAGTCGATATACCGCTGTCAAAACTCAAGGTCGGTGTTGCCAGGGTACTGAAGCAGGAAGGATACATCAGGGATTATCACATCATTGAAGCTGATGTGCAGGGTACCTTGAGGATCGACCTTAAATACGGTCCTAACAACGAGAAAATCATCACCGGACTGCGCCGGGTTTCCAAACCTGGACTTCGACAGTACAAAAAAGCAGACCGTATTCCCAAGGTCATGAGTGGTCTGGGAATTGGAATTCTCACAACGTCCCAGGGAATCATTACCGATCGTGAGGCCCGCAGGCGGAACATCGGTGGCGAGCTTCTGTGTGAAGTCTGGTAACCGCTAGCGGTCTGAGGAGAGGAGGTAAGTATGTCCAGAATTGGTAAAGAACCGATTCCAGTACCAAGCGGGGTCAAGGTTCAGATAAATGGAACCCACGTTGTGGTGAGTGGTCCCAGGGGTACGCTTGAAAGAAATATCCGGCCGGAAATCGAGCTGAAGATGGACGGTGATCATATCGTCGTCACTCCTAAAGGCCGATCAAAAAGGGTGCTGGCATTCTGGGGACTGTTCCGCTCACTGGTCAACAACATGGTTGTTGGTGTGGACAAGGGATTTCAGAAGAAACTGATTGTCGAAGGGGTCGGATATCGGGCCAGTGTGAGTGGCTCCGTGCTGACTCTCAACGTCGGTTACTCCAATCCTGTTGAATTTCAGCTACCCGAAGGTATCAAGGCAGAGGTCGGCAAGGACAACTCCATTACCCTTGAAGGTGTTGACAAGGAACTGGTCGGACTGACTGCTGCCAGGATAAGGGCCGTGCGTAAGCCGGAACCGTACAAGGGTAAGGGTATACGTTATTTCGACGAGCATATTGTTCGCAAGGTCGGCAAAGCCGGCGGTGTGAGCTAATACAAACGGGTGGCATTATGGCAAAGACAAGTCAGAAACTTACTGCACGCAAGAAACGGATACGCCGTATAAGGAAACGGATATTCGGTACTGCAGAGAAACCGCGGATGCGAGTATTTCGCAGTAACAAACACATCTATGTGCAGATCATTGATGACACCAGGCATGCGACCATTGTCGCCATGTCCACCAAGGACAAGGAATTCAATGGTGAAGACCTGAAAGGCAAATGTGCCCAGGCAAAGAGGGTCGGACAACTGGTTGCCGAGCGGGCCAGAAACGCAGGAATCACCAGGGTTGTCTTTGACCGTGGTGGCAATCTGTACCACGGTCGGGTCAAGGCTTTATCTGAGGGGGCCCGAGAGGGCGGTTTGAAATTTTAATGATTCGTATCACAACTGAAAACGTGGAAATACATTTAGCTACGGGGGTGTTTCTTGGCTGATTATAAACGGGCTAAAGACGGCAACCAGGAAGAGCTCATAGAGAAGATCGTCTATATCAACAGGGTTGCCAAGGTTGTCAAGGGTGGCCGTCGCTTCAGCTTCTCCGCTATTGTCGTTGTCGGCGACGGAAAGGGCAAGGTCGGATACGGTCTGGGTAAGGCTAACCAGGTACCGGAAGCTATCCGTAAGGGTATCGAGCGTGCACGCAAAGATATGCGAACTGTTGCTCTGACCGACGTGTCGATCCCGCATGAGATCTACGGTAAGTTTAAATCCGGTTCGGTGATGCTCAAGCCTGCATCCGACGGTACCGGTGTTATCGCAGGTGGCGCTGTACGTGCGGTTCTGGAAGCAGCCGGGGTTCAGAATATTTTGACCAAGTGCCTTGGATCCAATAATCCTCACAACCTGGTCAAGGCCACTATCGACGGACTGGTACGGCTTCGCAGTGCAGAGCAGATTGCCCGGTTGCGCGGTTTGAAAGTCGAAGACATGGTTGCCTGATTTTGGTTAGAATAGCGCAACTTTCCGCCATTGCGGGCTGGAGCGAACCTTTCATTATTCGTTACGCAGAATCTGTCTGATAGAAATGTGATAACGAGGGACTGTAGAGATGAGTGATACCATTACCATTACCCAGATAAAAAGCGAGATTGGTTCAACGAGAAAAATTCGCGCTACCCTGGTTGGTCTGGGATTGACAAAGATGCACAAGACTGTAACCAGAAAGAACACACCTGAGATTCGTGGCATGGTTAACAAAGTACGCCATCTGATCCGGGTGGAGGAATAGACGATGCTGAAACTCAATACGCTCTCCCCCAGTGAGGGAGCCAGGAAGAACAAAAAGCGAGTTGGTCGCGGCCAGGGATCAGGTCTTGGCAAAACCGCCGGCCGTGGGCACAAGGGAGCCCGTTCCCGTTCAGGCTACACTGCAAAGCCAGGTTTCGAGGGCGGCCAGATGCCACTGCATCGGCGGTTGCCCAAACGTGGCTTCACCAATATATTCAAGAAAGAATATGCCTTGGTGTCGTTGTCCGACCTGGACCGTTTCGAGGCAGGCAGTGTGGTTAACCGTCAGGCCTTGCTGGAAGCAGGAGTGATCAAGAAAAAGGACAATTTGGTCAAGGTGCTTGCCAATGGCGAGATTACCAAATCCATCACTCTTGAAGTGGACAAGATCAGTGGTTCGGCCCGGGCTAAAATCGAAGCTGCCGGTGGTACGGTAAAGGTAGACTAAATGAGCGGACTGGCCAGCGCAGCGAACATACCTGAACTGAGACGGCGGATTGTCTTTACGCTGCTCATGCTCCTGGTGTACAGGATGGGTGTACAGATTCCAACGCCAGGGATCAATGGGGAGGCACTTTCCGCCTTCTTTGCCAAGAATGCCTCCACACTCTTTGGCATGTTCAATATGTTTTCTGGTGGAGCACTTGAGAATTTTTCCATTTTTGCTCTTGGAATCATGCCCTACATCAGTGCTTCCATCATTATCCAGCTGCTGACTGTAGTCATTCCCCAGCTCGAAGCGCTCTCCAAGGAAGGCGAAGCCGGACGACGCAAGATCACCCAGTATACCCGCTACGGCACCGTGGCCCTGGCACTGGTTCAGAGTCTGTTTATCGCCAGTGGTCTCGAAGGTATGGCCGGGCCAGGGGGCGAGGCTATTGTCATGGATCCTGGTTGGGGATTCAAGCTGATGACTATCCTGACCCTGACTTCTGGAACCGCCTTTATCATGTGGCTTGGTGAGCAGATGACCGAGCGAGGGATAGGGAACGGTATTTCGCTGATCATTTTCGCAGGTATTGTTGCCAGGATGCCCGCAGCAGCCGTAAATACCATTCAACTGGTCAAGGCCGGAGAACTCCAGGTCATATTTATACCGTTTCTTATCGTGCTGATGCTAGGGGTGGTCGCCTTTATCATTTTCGTGGAGACTGCTCAGCGTCGAATTCCCATCCAGTATGCTAAACGGGTGGTCGGAAGACGGGTCTATGGAGGGCAGGCGTCTCATCTGCCACTGAAAATTAATATATCCGGCGTCATTCCACCGATATTTGCCTCGTCGATCATGATGTTTCCCGCCACCATAGGGAGTTTTGTCAAGATCGACTGGGTCCAGCAGGTCTCGGCAGCCCTTTCTCCGGGAACAGTCTGGTACTATCTGATGTACATTGGAATGATCGTCTTTTTCTGCTTTTTTTATACTGCGGTCACCTTTAATCCTGATGATGTAGCGGAAAATCTTAAGAAGAACGGCGGGTTTATTCCTGGAATTCGACCCGGGAGAAAGACAGCGGAATTCATCGACAAGGTTCTGACACGACTGACCGTGATCGGAGCCATCTATCTCAGCGCGGTATGTGTTATGCCGACATTGTTGATCAACAAGTTCAATGTACCGTTTTTCTTTGGCGGCACTGCATTGCTCATCGTCGTCGGCGTCTCCATTGACACCATATCGCAGATCGAGTCACATCTGGTCATGCGAAACTATGAAGGATTCATGAAGGCTGGCCGGATCAAGGGACGCCGTTAACAAGCTGTGAGCGAGACAGATCAGAGCAAGACGATTATCGTCAAGACGCCCGAAGAGATCGAGATCATGTACCGGGCGAATCAGATTGTTGCCGGAGTACTGAGCCTGCTTGAGGAACGCATACGACCTGGATTGACTACACTCAAGCTTGATCGTTGGGCCGAAGAGTATTGTCGTGATCTGGGCGCTGTACCGGCCTTCAAAGGGTATCGTGGTTTCCCGGGCAGCCTTTGTGTCTCCATCAACGAACAGGTTGTTCACGGTATACCCTCCCGGAAGGTTGTTGTACGCGAGGGAGATATTGTTTCAGTTGATTTCGGGGTTCTTTATCAGGGATTTTATGGCGATTCAGCCGTGACCATCCCAGTTGGAGAAATCGGTCAGCTTAAGAGAAAACTGCTCGAGGTGACCAGGGAGTCCCTTGAAAAGGCCATTGCCCAGGTCAAGGTCGGCAAGCGGATTACCGATATCTCCAGGGCAGTCCAGGTGCATGCGGAAAAGCATGGGTTTTCAGTGGTTCGTCACTTTGTTGGTCACGGTATTGGTACCAGTCTGCATGAGGGGCCTGAGGTTCCGAACTATGTGCAGAAACAGCCATCTCCTCGGATCCTTGAAGGTATGGTGCTTGCCATTGAGCCCATGGTCAATGTCGGTACCCACAAGGTAAAGGTTCTTAAAGACCGTTGGACAGTGGTGACCGCTGACCACAAGCCTTCGGCCCATTTCGAGCACTCGGTGGCTGCGACCAAAGAAGGTCCGCTGGTGCTCAGTGCACGTGAAAAGACAGAAAGATAAAATTTATCGGAACCTTTTGGCAGTAACCGTGAAAATATCTTGAAAAAAACAAAGAGTGCGATATATTAATCTTTTTTGCGCTGATTATTTAATCACAGGAAGGTAGTATGGCCAAAGAAGACGCCATTGAAGTAGAAGGAACTATCATAGAGCCGTTGCCGAACGCCATGTTTCGTGTGGAACTGGATAACGGTCACAAGGTTCTTGCCCATATTTCGGGTAAAATGCGGATGCATTACATCAAGATTCTACCTGGCGATCGGGTAACAGTAGAGCTTTCGCCGTACGATTTGACCCGGGGCAGGGTAACTTTTCGCTCAAAGGGCGGAAGGAATAAAAAGTAGCCAGGTACTGATTGAGGAGATCTGAGCATGAAGGTTCGGGCATCGGTAAAAAAGATGTGCGCAGACTGTAAAGTCATTAAGCGTAACGGAATTGTACGGGTAACCTGCAAGAACAAGAAGCATAAGCAGCGGCAGGGTTAAGTTCATCCGCGCTAAAGGCATCACGAGAGGAGTAGGATCTTGGCACGTATAGCAGGTGTAGACTTACCACGAAACAAGCATATGGATCGGGCGCTGACCTATATTTATGGGATTGGCCTCAGCACGGCACGTGAGATTCTGGACAAGGCGGATCTGCCCTACCAGATGAATTCGGATGATCTTTCCGGAGACGACGTTACCCGGATCAGGAAGATCATTGAGGCGGATTACGAGGTCGAAGGTGATCGCCGGCGCAAGGTGTCCATGGACATCAAGCGCCTTATGGACATCGGCTGCTACCGAGGGCGCAGGCATCGTATGAGCCTGCCTTGTCGTGGACAGCGTACAAAGACCAACGCCAGGACCAGGAAAGGACCGCGGCGCGGGGCAGCAGTACGGAAAAAATAAGTTCTTATGAGATATCCGGTAATAAGCCGGATGATACAAAACGGAGCAGACATGGCTAAGGCAAAGAAAGGTGCTGTCAGAAGCAAGCGCCGCGAGAAAAAGAACATCCCCGAGGGGATAGTCTTTATCTACTCCACGTTTAACAACACGATCATAACTATCTCAGACCGCCAGGGCAATGTGATTTCCTGGTCCAGCGCCGGTGTTATTGGCTTTAAGGGGTCTCGTAAGTCGACGCCCTTTGCAGCTCAGAATGCGCTCAGTGATGCTGTGAAAAAGGCCAAGGAACATGGCATCCGTAAAGTCGAGGTGCGTGTGAAGGGTCCTGGTCCTGGTCGTGAGGCTGCCCTGCGTGCCCTGACAACCGCAGATCTTGATGTCAGTAAGATCAGCGATGTGACACCTATTCCGCACAACGGCTGCAAGCCGCCCAAACGCAGAAGGGTCTGAATACTTCCGCTTGGCGTGTGGATAAGCGGTTTGCCTTTCCGGATTACCATTCTGGAATGCAGACCGTAAGTATATTTTATGGAGGATTAAGGTGGCCAGATATACAGGAGCTTCCTGCAGGATGTGCAGGCGTGAGAACCTGAAGATGTTTCTGAAAGGAGACCGGTGTTATTCGGATAAGTGTTCTTTCGAGCGCCGCTCTTACGCGCCGGGTCAGCATGGTCAGGCAAGGTTTCGAAAACAGTCCAACTATGCTATTCAGCTGCGCGAGAAGCAGAAGGTCAAACACATGTACGGCATGCTTGAAGGGCAGTTTCGCCGGTATTTTTACATGGCGGACCGGGCAAAGGGTGTCACCGGCGAAAACCTGCTTGTGATGCTTGAGCGTCGACTCGACAACACTGTCTACAGGCTTGGGTTTGCCTGTTCGCGTGATCAGGCGCGACAGCTGATTCGTCATAATCATTTTCTCGTCAATGGCAAGAAGGTCAATATTCCTTCTTTCCAGGTTTCTACGGGCGACGAGATAGTTCTGCGAGAGAAGAGCCGCAAGAATGAAGTAATAACCGACAATATCGAGGGTGCGGCACGTCGTGGAATTCCAAGCTGGCTTGAATTGGATCAGGCGAATTTCAAGGGTACGGTGAAGGCGCTGCCCAACCGGGACGAGATCACCATGCCGATCCAGGAACAGCTGATCGTCGAGCTGTACTCCAAGTAAATTTAAGAAGTCAGGTATTGCATGGCACAGGAAATCAGGGACGACAATCCCTTTTACAAAAATTGGCACGATCTTATTACTCCCGATCGTCTGGAAGTCAGGTCCGAGACACATACAGACAGGTACGGCAAGTTCGAATGCCAGCCGTTTGAGCGTGGTTTCGCGACCACCATCGGTAATTCACTGCGCCGGATTCTGCTCTCGTCGATCAGGGGTGCTGCCATCACTTCGGTCAGGATTGATGGTGCCCAGCACGAATTTACAACCATCGACGGTATTCATGAGGACGTTGCCGATATTATTCTCAACCTCAAACAGATCCGTTTGAAGCTCAACGGTCCTGACTCGCGCACGGTAACCATAGAGAAGAAGGGACCGGCCGAGGTTACGGCCGGTGATATCAACGGTCAGGGATATGTCGAAGTGATGAATCCCGAGGCGCCCATCTGTACCATTACCAGCGATACCACCTTCCGGGCTGAACTTGAGGTATGCTGGGGTAAGGGCTATGTTCCTGCCGAGCTGAACAAGAAAGAGGATCAACCTATCGGGGTCATCCCTGTTGATGCTGCCTTCTCTCCGATTCGGCGGAGTCAGTTTGTGGTCAGTCAGGCTCGGGTTGGTCAGCAGACAGATTATGACAAGCTGACCATTGAGATAGAAACAGACGGCTCTGTTCGTCCTGAGGATGCCTTGGCCTATGCAGCCAAAATACTCAAGGAACAGATGACCATTTTTGTCAATTTCGATGAGGATGCTGCCAAGGCGCCCGAGGCACCCGAAGGAGAAGGCGATGTGACGGAGTTTCATCCGTTCCTCGACAAGAATGTCGAAGATCTGGAGCTTTCGGTCAGATCGGCCAACTGTCTTAAAAATGCCAAAATACAGTATATCGGCCAGTTGGTGCAGCGTACAGATGCCGAGATGCTCAAGACCAAGAATTTTGGACGCAAATCTCTTAATGAAATAAAGACACTGCTAGCCGAGCACAATCTGACCCTCGGGATGAAGCTCGAAGGTTGGGTTCCTCCGGATGAACGTGAAGATAGCGGCGAGGATAAATAAACTCCCGTCGGCACGGTGTCACCAGGATCACGATAAAAGGACAGGACAATGAGACATAGAAAAGCTGGCAGAAAACTTGGCCGCACTACCGCTCATCGTAAGGCCATGCTCCGCAACATGGTAACTTCACTTCTGGAGCACGAGCGTATCGTTACAACTGTGCCCAAGGCTAAAGAGGCCCGGAGAGTTGCTGAAAAAATGATTACCCTTGGCAAGCGGGGCGATCTGCATGCCAGGCGTCAGGCTCTGGCCTATATCCGCAGCAAGGATATCGTTGCCAAGCTCTTTGATGAGATCAGTGTCCAGTACCAGGATCGCAAGGGCGGATATACCCGTATCATCCGCACTGGTACCAGGAACGGTGATGCAGCACCCATGGCCATTCTCGAACTTGTTGATTTTGAAGAATCCTACGAAGAAGCCGAGCTTGAGGCTGCCGAGGAAGAATAAATCAACCGTTGACCATTGCCTGAAATGTTCGATCAAGCTGATATGCTCGTCATATCAGCTTTTTTTTTGTGTGTCCCATGAAAGAAAACAAAATAACATCACCTGAAGCCACGCCCAGGATATCACTCAAAGGGGACGATACCTTTTCTTTCCGGTGTCATCCAGGCGTTTCCTGTTATCTGACCTGCTGTCACAAGGTGGAGCTTTGTCTCTTTCCCTACGATGTGGTCAGGCTTAAAAAATGTCTGGGTATGCATTCTGCAAAGTTCATCCATACCTACTGCCGGATTGGTGAAGGCAGTCATCCTTATTTCCCCTCGCTCATGCTCAACATGGCCGAGAAGGAAAACTATCCCTGTCCCTTTCTGACCAGAGACGGCTGCTTGGTCTATCCGGATCGTCCTTCAGCCTGCCGTACCTATCCACTGGAACGTGGCGTCGAGAAGTGCGGCCTGCGTGCACAGCTCAGGGCCCATTATTCCCTGGTGCGGCATCCCTACTGCAAGGGACATGAAGAAGAAGGTACTTATTTTACAGTTAAACAGTGGGAGCGGGACCAGAAACTTCTTGAGTACAATCTGATGAACGATCTGTGGGCTGAACTGGACGCGTTTTTTGCCACTAATCCCTGGGAGGGGGAAGGAGCCGCCGGTCCCCGCCAGCAGCTGTCGTTCATGGTCTGCTACGATATTGACGGCTTCCGTGACTACGTGTTGCGACACAATCTTCTTGACAGGTATCGCATTGATCGTGACCGTCGTCGGCGCATGGAGCGCGACGACGTTGAGCTGCTTAAATTCGGTTTTCAGTGGCTGCCTGTTGTTCTAGGGGGCAGAAATACATTGTCACCAAGGTAAAGCTCCTGTTTTACCGTCTTAAATCACGAGCCAGTGCCGGCAGTGTTTCTGGATATAAAATCTTGAAAATATGGTTTGTTCATGGTAACAAAAGAGGTTCTAAGTTTGCAACTGGTCCGGAATGAACCGGCCAGGTATCACACACATCCCGCACAGGTCTTCAGGTGTCCGCCTGCTGGCGGATGAGACATGGGATGGAGGTTAAACCTGAATGTACTGGAGGAATTATGACTAAGGTAACCATGCGACAGATGCTGGAAGCAGGGCTCCACTTCGGCCACCAGACCCGGCGCTGGAACCCCAAGATGAAACCCTACATCTACGGTCCGCGCAACGGCATCTACATCATCAATCTTGATGCGACCATGAAGCTCTTTCGCAAGGCGTATGCCTATCTGGTCGATGTCGTCGCCGATGGAGGATCGGTCATGTTCGTGGGCACCAAGCGTCAGGCCCAGGAAATTATTGCTGAAGAGGCTGCGCGTTGCGGCATGTTCTATGTCGATCATCGTTGGCTGGGCGGGATGATGACCAACTTTCAGACTATCAAGCGCTCGGTGGACCGGCTGAAGAAGATCGAGGCCATGCAGGAAGACGGGACTATCAACCGTTTCCCCAAGAAAGAGATTCTCAAAATGGAGAAGGAGCGGGTCAAGCTGACCAGGAATCTTGGCGGCATCAAGAATATGCGTACCCTGCCCGATGTCCTTTTTGTGATTGATCCAAAGAAAGAGGAGATTGCGGTTTCTGAGTCCAGGAAGCTCGGGATCCCGGTGGTAGCTCTTACTGATACCAACTGTGATCCTGACCCCATCGATTATGTCATTCCCGGTAACGATGACGCTATCCGAGCCATTCGGTTGATCACATCGCTGATGGCGGATGCGGTACTCGAAGGTAAGGCCCGCCGTGGAGAGGAAGCTGAGGTCAGTGAAGGCAATGTTGAAGGAATGGAGGCCGCGATGACCGAAGCCGCAGCAGAGCCGGCAGCTGAGGGTGCATCAGAGTCCACGCCTGCTGCCCAGTAACGAATCGATTTTTATTTTCTGGTATGAAGGGGACCTGTTGTCCCCTTCTTCCGTGATGGACGACCAGGTATTTTGAACACCCGGACCTGGCTCAGGGTCTGGATAAGTTTTGATATAGAGGAGAACAAGCCGTGAAGATTACAAGCCAGATGGTCAAGGAACTGCGTGACAAGACCAATGCCGGCATGATGGACTGCAAGCGGGCCCTCACCGAAACAGGGGGCGACATGGCCAAGGCCGTTGACCTGCTGCGTCAAAAAGGCCTGGCAGTGGCGGCCAAACGCGCTGACAGGGCCACATCCGAGGGGGTTATCGAATGCTACATCCATGGTGGCGGGAAACTCGGCGTCATGGTTGAGGTGGGCTGTGAAACCGATTTCGTGGCCAAGACCGATGATTTTAAAAATTTTGCCAAGGATATCGCCATGCATATCGCAGCGGTGAATCCTGTGGCAGTCCGCCGGGAAGAGATTCCCGCCGAGCTCGTCGAACGCGAGAAGGAAATCTACACCAAGCAGGCACTGGAGTCCGGTAAGCCCGAGAACATCGTCGAGAAGATTGTCTCCGGCAAGATTGAGAAATATATCTCCGAAATCTGCCTGATGGATCAGAAGTTCGTCAAGAACCCGGATCTCAGCATTCAGGATCTGCTCAACGAAGTTATTGCCAAGCTTGGGGAGAACATCTCCATCAAGCGCTTTGCCCGTTTCCAGATCGGCGCCTGATTTTTTTTCTCTGCCCAGACAGTCCGGGACTGTTCACCACTGGGTCCCTGCACATTTCGGAGGCATTCAGAATGAAATACAGCCGTATCCTGTTGAAGATCAGCGGTGAGGCTCTTATGGGTGATGACCGTTACGGTATTTCACCGGAAATGATCCAGTTCGTGGCTTCGGAAATCAAGCAGGTCCACGCCCGGGGGGTTCAATTTGGTCTGGTCATTGGCGCCGGCAATATTTTTCGTGGAATGGCCGGTGCGGCTTCTGGCATGGACCGGGCCAATGCCGATAACATGGGCATGCTGGCCACGGTTATGAATGCCCTGGCCATGCAGGATGGTCTGGAACAGCAGTCGGTGCCGGCCCGGGTCATGTCGGCTATTCCCATGCAGACGGTTTGTGAACCTTATATCCGCCGTCGGGCCTTGAGGCATCTTGAAAAGGGCCGGGTGGTGATTTTTGCCGCCGGAACCGGTAATCCCTATTTTACCACCGATACCGCCGCCGTCCTGCGTGCGCTTGAAATCAATGCCGAAGTGATGATGAAAGCAACCAGGGTGGATGGTGTCTATGACCGGGATCCGGAAAAAGATCCCCGGGCCGTGCGTTTTGACACCCTGAGTTATACCAGGGTGCTGAAGGAAAACCTCAGGGTCATGGATGCGGCCGGCATCTCTCTGGCCCGCGACAGCGACCTGCCTGTTTTTGTCTTCAATATGAAAAAACAGGGTAATATTGTCCGGGCAGCCGCCGGAGAGAATATCGGCACCCTGATTACTCGACAGGAACAGGCCAGTTGAAAACCGTGACGAGCGAAGATAAGACAAGGAAAAATGAGGCGAAAAAGCGCTGTGTACGTGGAGTACATGAGCATTTCAGAGTCTCGCAGATAAGTACAGACTTCGGGCTCGCTTACCAGGGCCGAATTTTGACGCAGTATCGTCAAATGCAGTAGTTTTTCAACGGTCTGATCACCGGTTGTCACGCCGGTAACCGGACCTGTTTGTTCCAAAGGTTTTTTTTTATTGCCACTGAAACTGAGCACCGGTTCGGTAAGGGATAACATCGCTTTGCCCTGGAAAAACTATCTGTCAGGGAGTACCAATGAGAGGCCATTTTTTTCACGGTCTCCGTGAGAATGGCGATGTTATCTCCCTGCTCGGCTATTTTCTGAATTTTGAAGGTAATCACAAAGGTTTTTTCTACCGGCTGGAGATGCACTGAAGCTTCTTGGTTTCAAATAAAGATTCCGCCACCGGCGGTCAGGAGGGAGAGATGGAGGTTATCGAGCAACTCAAGGCAAAGATGGAATCCAGTGTCGAGGCCTTTAAGCGGGAACTGACAAAAATCCGCACCGGACGTGCCTCCCTGTCTCTGCTGGATGATGTCAAGGTGGATGCCTACGGTTCCACCCTGCCGCTTAACCAGGTGGGAACCATCACCATTCCCGAAAGTCGGCAGATCGTGATCCAGCCGTGGGATCCGCAGATGCTGCCCCATATCGAAAAGGCGATCATGGCCTCGGATCTGGGACTGACCCCGGTCAATGACGGCAAAGTTATTCGCCTCAATATCCCGCAGCTCACCGAGGAACGGCGCCGGGAGCTTGTCAAGCAGGTCAAGAAAGTGGCCGAGGAGTTCCGGGTGGCCATCCGCAATGTCCGTCGTGAAGCCAACGACACTTTCAAAAAGATGAAAAAGGACAAGGAGATCTCCGAGGACGAGATGTTCCGCCTTCAGGAGGAAGCGCAGAAGGCCACCGATTCCTTTATCAAGCAGATCGACGAGATCGCTGCCGGTAAAGAAAAAGAGGTCATGGAGGTCTGACCGCCTTCGATGCCATGCCTTCTTCGCAATCGTCAGAAATTCTTCGGGTTCCCCGTCATGTGGCCATTATCATGGATGGAAATGGCCGGTGGGCCGAAAGTCGGCGTCGGCCACGCCTCTTTGGGCACAAGGCCGGGGTTGATTCGGTCCGGATTGTGGTTCGGGCTGCCCGGGAAATCGGGGTCCGTCACCTGACCCTGTATGCCTTTTCCACGGAAAACTGGCGCCGCCCCTCCTTTGAAGTCAAGGGGCTGATGGGGCTTCTTAAAAATTATCTCCGGGCCGAGCTGTCCAGCATGCTGGAAAATGATATCAGGCTCTCCTGCCTGGGTCAGCAACGCCGGCTTCCCCCGGACGTCCAGGATGTCCTGGCCGAGGTGATGAAGGAAACCGCCCGCTGCAAGACCATGTATCTCAATCTGGCCCTTTCCTATGGCAGCCGCAGTGAAATCATGCAGGGCGTTCGGGAGCTTGCCAGACGCTGTGTGGAAGAGGGGGTTGACTGGAGGAACCTGGATGAGGAGCAGATGAGCAATGTCCTCTATACCGCCGGTCAGCCGGATCCCGACCTGTTGATCCGCACCGGTGGCGAGCAACGACTGTCCAACTTTCTGCTGTGGCAACTGTCCTACGCTGAACTCTACTTTACTGAAATCAAGTGGCCCGACTTCCGCAAGGAACAGTTTCTCGAGGCCATTTCCACCTATGGGACCCGCCAGCGTCGTTTTGGCCGCACCGGGGCCCAACTGCGTCAGGAGTAGGCCATGGGGCGAGTCCTTCCCGGTCTCGGTATGCTGGTCGTCTGGGTCCTGCTGCTCTTTGGTGTGCCCGGGACCCTATTTTACCTTGTTATGGTTGGCCTGGTTTTCACCGGCCTCTATGAATATTTTCGTATGGTCCTGCCAGGTCAGACCAGAGGCGATCTCCTGGGGTCCTTGACTGTGGCAGGTCTCCCGGTCCTGGCCACGGTTATCGCTACCCCTGCGGCCCTCCTTAGCGGTCTGGTCGGTGCTCTTCTCGGGACAATTCTGCTCGTACTGCACCGTTACTCCCGCCTCGACGATGTGCTGGCTTTTTTCAGCCTGTCCGTCCTGGGGCTTGCCTATATTTCTTTTTGCGGCGCTCACCTGGTTCTGATTCGATTTCTGGATAACGGCGCCGGCTGGCTGCTGCTTCTGGTCGCTATCACTGCCGGTTCCGACACCGGGGCCTATTATGCCGGTCGGACTTTTGGTCGCCGCAAACTCTGCCCCTCCATCAGTCCCGGCAAGACCGTTGTCGGGGCTCTGGGTGGTATCCTTTCCGGATCTCTGGCCGCGGTACTGGTTGGGAGTTTGATTTTTCCCGATGGATCTCTGGTCCGGCTGGCTCTGTTTGGGCCTGTTCTGGTGGTGGTGGGTATCATGGGCGACTTGATCGAGTCGGTAATCAAGCGAAGCTCCGGGGTCAAGGATTCCGGCACCCTACTGGCCGGACACGGCGGCTTGCTGGATCGAATAGACAGCCTGTTGTTGACCGCGCCGGTCTTTTACCTCCTTCTTTCCTTCGGTATGCTGACATGAAGTGCATCAGTCTGCTTGGCTCCACCGGTTCCATCGGGCAGAATGTCCTGGCTGTGGTGCGCCAGTTCAGCGACAGGTTCCGCATCGTCGGCCTGTCGGCAGGGTCCAGTGTCCGGGAGCTGGCAAGGCAGGTGCTTGAATTCGAGCCCGAACTGGTTTCCATTGGTCGGCCCGAGCTGGTCGATGAACTGGCCGTTCTGCTGCCGGACAGTTATCGCCGCCGTATTTTTTGCGGGACGGAGGGAAACCGTCGTGTCGCTACCATGCCCCAGGCCCAGATGGTTGTTTCTGCCGTGGTTGGTGCCGTGGGTTTGCTGCCCACCCTGGACGCCATCATGGCCGGCAAGGATATCGGTCTGGCCAACAAGGAAACCCTGGTTATGGCCGGTCGGTTGATCATGGAAGCGGTACGGGAACACCGGGTGCGGCTGCTGCCCATCGATTCCGAACACTCGGCCATCTTTCAGGCCCTGGAAGCCGGTCGGCGTCAGGACGTGGGAAGGATCATTCTTACTGCCTCTGGCGGTCCCTTCCGGGCCATGGCGCCTGAAGAGCTGGTTCGCGTCACCCCGGCCCAGGCCCTGGCCCATCCAAACTGGGACATGGGGCGTAAGATATCCATTGATTCCGCAACCCTGATGAACAAAGGACTGGAAGTAATTGAAGCGCGCTGGCTTTTTGATGTCTCCAGCGAGCAGATAGGGGTGGTGGTCCATCCTCAGTCTGTGGTTCATTCACTGGTGGAATATATCGATGGCTCGGTGGTGGCCCAGCTCGGTATTCCCGATATGCGTATTCCCATTGCCTACGCGCTTTCCTATCCTGAAAGGATCGGACTTGGACTCTCTCGCCTGAGCCTTTCCGAGTGCGGCCGGCTGGATTTTGAAAAACCTGATTATGATCGTTTTCCAGCCCTGCGCCTGGCCTTTGACTGTCTCGAACAGGGGGGCACCTGGCCGGCGGTCCTTAATGCCGCAAATGAGATCGCCGTCGATGCCTTTCTGGAGGGGCGTATCGGTTTTACCGATATTGCGCGCGTTGTCTCCCAGACAACCCGCAAGGTCGAACATGGTGATGACCGAAATCTGGATGCCATACTGGCTGCGGACCGACAGGCCCGGATTGTGGCCGAAAAAGAGGTGTGTCTGATCGGTGCCGGTTCGGTATAAAGCCACATTGCCAATCCCGCAAGGGATATTCTGCTGCGGGGCCACGGAAGGCCCTGTCAACCGCTAACAGCTACGCTTGATAATCTATGAATTCCCTGATTTCTTTTATACTGGTTCTTGGTGTTTTGATCTTTGTCCATGAGCTGGGTCATTTTCTCTTTGCCAAACTCTTCGGGGTCCGGGTTCTTAAATTTTCCCTTGGTTTCGGTAACAAGGTCATAGGGAAAAAATGGGGTGAGACCGAATACCTGATCTCCGCTTTTCCCCTGGGCGGCTATGTCAAGATGTATGGCGAACAACCCGGGGAAGAGATCTCACCTGAAGACCGCGCCCGCTCTTTTTCCCACAAGCCCGTGTGGCAGCGCTTTGGCATAGTCTTTGGCGGCCCGCTTTTCAATCTGCTTTTTGCGGTTTTGCTCTTTGCCGTCATGTTTGTGGCAGTGGGTTTGCCCGAATCCGTGGATACCACGAGGATCGGTCAGGTGGCGTCCGGCTCGGCTGCCGAGCGGGCAGGGATTCTGCCGGGTGACGAGGTCCTTGCTATCAATGGTCAGCAGACCACCTCCTGGCAGGATGTTTCCCGGCTCATCCGTGAAAGTGGTGGCAGGGAGGTGGTGCTGCGGATCAAGCGGGGCAGCGAGGAACTGACTATTACTGCCGTCCCGGCCATGGAAAAGGTGAAAAACCTGTTTGGCGAAGAGGTGGGGGAACGCTACATGCTCGGTATCACGCGTGATGACCAGGTGGTATACAAGAAGTCCGGTCTGGTGGAATCGATCAAGGCGGCCTTTATTCAGACCTGGAATCTTATCTATCTCACAGTCCTGGGCATCATCAAGATCTTTCAGAGGGTGGTACCGGCCACAGAGCTCGGCGGGCCCATCCGTATCGCAGAAATAGCCGGTCAGCAGCTGGAGGCGGGCTGGATGAACCTGCTCTACTTCATGGGGCTTCTCAGCGTGAATCTGGGCATCCTCAACCTGCTGCCGGTGCCGGTGCTGGACGGCGGTCACCTTGTTTTTCTCACTCTGGAGGGCATACGCCGCCGACCGCTCAGCGAGCAGGCCATGGAGTGGAGCCAGAAGATCGGTATCATGCTCCTTGGCACACTCATGCTTTTCGTCTTTTATAATGATATACTCAGGATTATACAGCGGTGGACAAGCCCCTGATTCTTGCTATTGAAACCGCCACCGGATGCGGCAGCGTGGCCCTGACCTGCGGCGACCCTCTCTCCGGTTCACTCCTGGCCGAGGCCACGGCCCAGCCCAGGGTGACCCATGCCCGGCGACTGCTTGGCTCCGTGGAGTGGGTCCTGGGTGCTGGCGGGGTGAGTTGGGAGCAGTTGGATGGTATCGCTGTCAGTCTTGGGCCTGGATCCTTCACCGGTTTACGAATCGGCATGGCGGCGGCCAAGGGCCTTGCCATGGCGTCCGGGGTGCCTCTGCTGGGTGTGCCAACCCTGGATGCCCTGGCATGTTCGGCCCCGGGGGTGGCCAGAGAAAAAGATTTGTGCTGCCTGCTCGATGCCCGCAAAAACGAGGTGTATGCGGCTATCTACCGTTCCGGAGAAGACGGGTTGCCGGTTCGGAATCAGGACCCTGTGGCACTTGGTCCGGAACAACTGGTGGCAAAACTTACCGGACCCACGGTGTGTGCCGGACCCGGGGTCGCCGCTTACCACGAGGTATTTTCCCGATCCGGTCTGATTGAAATCCTGCCTTCCTCCCTCTGTCAGCCCAGGGCGGCTTTGGTCGGTCTGCTGGGGGGGCGGATGCTGGCCCTGGGGGATGTACTTGAGCCGGCTGCGGCAGCTCCTCTTTATATCCGGGCCTCTGATGCGGAGCTCAATTTCAACGCCAGGCGGAAAGCATCGGCCGGCATTGCCAGGCCCCGCTCAGGAAAGCAATAAACATCTGTTTCTCCTCCATCGTCAACTTCGGTGCGGGAACAGTTCGTAATTCCATGGGACAATGATCAAGCGCAGAGAGACACGACAGATTCATATTGGCTCGGTGGCCATTGGCGGGGGAGCCCCGATTTCGGTCCAGTCCATGACCAATACCGATACCCGGGACATCGAGGCCACTGTGGCCCAGATTCGGCGCCTGGAAAAGGCGGGTTGTGAACTGATCAGGGTGGCGGTTCCGGACATGGAGGCAGCTGTGGCCATTCGTGGTATCCGTGAGCAGATCACCATTCCCCTGATCGCTGATATCCATTTCGATTCACGCCTGGCCGTGGCGGCCATGGAACACGGCGCCCAGGCCATCCGCATCAATCCGGGCAACCTGGGCGGTGAGGATAAACTGGTCAGGGTGGTGGATGCGGCCCGGCAGCACCGGGTTCCCATCCGTGTTGGGGTCAATTCTGGATCCATTGAGAAAGATCTCCTGAAGAAATATGGTTATCCGACTCCGGAAATGCCCACCGCGCTCATCGAAAGCGCGTTGCGGAATGTGGCTTTACTGGAGAAACTCTCGTTTTACGAGATAAAAATTTCCATCAAGTCTTCGGACACCCTCACCACCATCTCCAGCTATCGGAAGCTGTCTGAAAAGACAGATTATCCCCTCCATATCGGGGTGACCGAGGCCGGTGGCCTGATCGCCGGCACTGTGAAGTCCAGTGTGGCCCTGGGAATTCTTTTGTTCGATGGTATCGGCGATACTTTCCGTATTTCGCTCACCCGCGATCCGGAAGAGGAGATTCGGGTGGGATTCGAGCTCCTGCGTTCACTGCATATCCGCCAACGGGGTCCGGAGATGATATCCTGTCCCACCTGCGGCCGGACCCGGATCGATCTCTTTCCTTTGGCCGAGGCTGTGGAAAAACACCTGCAGACCATGGAGACCAACCTCAAGGTTGCGGTCATGGGCTGTGTGGTCAATGGTCCGGGCGAAGCCCGGGAGGCCGATATCGGTATCGCCGGAGGCCACGGGGTGGGGATTATCTTCAAAAAAGGTGAGATCTTCAAAAAACTGCCCGAGGAGGAGCTGCTGCCGGTCTTTCTCTACGAGCTCAACAAGATGGAACAGGAGCGGCGGGATAACAGGGATTGATCATTCATGCCGCTGGCGTTTTTTTCATTATTCACATTTACCATTCATTTTTTTTTCAAATATTCATGCGCTATTCAAAACTATTACTGCCGACCACCAAGGAAACGCCGGCCGAGGCCGAAGTGATAAGTCATCAGCTGCTGCTGCGGGCTGGTTTTATCCGCAAACTGACCTCAGGCCTCTACACGTACCTGCCTCTGGGACTCATGACCCTGCAGAAGGTCTCCCGGATCGTCCGGGAGGAGATGAACCGGGCCGGAGCCCAGGAGTTGCTCATGCCCATGGTTCAGCCCGGGGATCTGTGGCGGGAAACCGGCCGCTGGCAGAAATACGGGGCCGAGCTGCTTCGCTTCAAGGATCGTCACGATCGTGATTACTGTCTGGGACCGACCCATGAGGAGGTGATCACGGACCTTGCCCGGCGGGAGTTGCAGTCCTATCGGCAACTTCCGGTCAATCTGTACCAGATCCAGACCAAGTTTCGGGATGAGATCCGCCCCCGGTTCGGTCTCATGCGTGGCCGTGAATTCGTCATGAAAGATGCCTATTCCTTTGATGTCAGCGACGAGGCCGCCAACGAGTCCTACCAGAAGATGCATGATGCCTATCAGCGGATATTTGCCCGCTGTGGTCTGGAGTTCCGCGCCGTGGAGGCGGACACCGGCTCCATTGGCGGCAGCTTCTCGCACGAGTTCATGGTCCTGGCCGATACCGGTGAGGACACCCTGGTTATATGTAAAGCGTGCTCTTACGCTGCCAACGTGGAGAAAGCTTCCGTGGTTTTTCCCGACGATATTCCAGAGCACAGAGAGCTGTCCGCACTGACCATGGTTGAAACTCCAGGGATGAAAAAGGTGGACCGGTTGGCTGAGTTTCTCGGGGTAAGTCCGGCCGACATCATCAAGACCATGGTCTATCTGGCGGACGGCGAGCCTGTGGCTGTCCTTGTGCGTGGCGATCGTGAAGTCCAGGAGGTAAAACTCGGAAACATCCTTGGAACCACCGAGGTGGAGCTGGCCGATGACGATACGGTCTGGAAGCTGACCAGGCTGCCGGTGGGCTATATCGGTCCCCGGGAGATCCCGATCAGGACCGTAGCCGACCATGAGGTGATGCGCATGGTCAACGCGGTCACCGGCGCCAATGAAAAGGGGTATCACTTCACCGGGGTCAATCCGGGCCGGGATTTCACCCCCGACCTGGTGGGCGATCTGCGCCAGATTACCCCCGAGGATCCCTGTCCTTCCTGCGGTGGTCGGCTGCAGCTCACCCGCGGGATCGAGGTGGGCCATATTTTCAAGCTTGGCACCAGCTATTCCCAGGCCATGAACGCCACCTTCCAGGATCGGGAGGGTGGTGAAAAGCCCTTTGTCATGGGCTGTTATGGCATCGGCGTCAGCCGGGTGGTGGCGGCGGCCATCGAGCAGAACCATGACAAAAACGGAATGATCTTTCCCCTGCCCCTGGCCCCGTTCCAGGTGATACTTCTCAATCTGGGCTTGAACAACGAGGAGACCACCCGGGCTGCGGAGGGCCTCTATAAGGATCTCCTGGCCCGGGGTATCGAGGTCCTCTATGATGATCGG
The DNA here is from genome assembly GCF_054025815.1 of Desulfolithobacter sp. Lineage (NCBI taxonomy): Bacteria > Pseudomonadati > Thermodesulfobacteriota > Desulfobulbia > Desulfobulbales > Desulfobulbaceae > Desulfolithobacter > Desulfolithobacter sp. The sequence continues at coordinate 27,434 of NZ_JBPMMS010000017.1, forward strand.
GACGAGCGCCCCGGCTCCAAGTTCAAGGATGCGGACCTGATCGGCATCCCCTACCGGATCACTGTGGGCAAGACCTATGAGAAGGAGGGCCGGGTGGAACTGAGACTCCGCCGGGACGGAAAAACCACTATCATCGACTATGACGGGGCCGCCGACCATGTTGCTTCCCTCATCGAGGACGAACTGAACCGACTCCGGTAACCGGGCGGGCTGTTGCCCGGGCCGTGGAGGAGGGATATGCCGGAACACCGGGGGGCCGTTATCTTCAACAGAACACCACGATACGCTGTCCATGTCTGATATTCAGGGTCTTATCGCCATAGCATCGAGCTACCTGCACGATGTGGATCTGGAACCGCTCACCCGGGCGTACGAGTTTGTCTGTGAGCGGCACAGAGATCACACCCACGTTTCTGGTGAGCCGTACATTCAGCATCTGCTGGAGGTGGCCACTACCCTGGCAACAATGAAACTGGACTTGGATACCATTGTCGCCGGTCTGCTTCACGGGGTGCTCAAGGAAGAGGTGGCTACCTTCAAGGAGCTGGAAAAAAGCTTTGGTCGTGATGTGGCCAATATCGTTGACGGCACCACCCGGATAACCAACGTCCACTACAGTTCACGGCTTGCCCACCAGGCTGAAAATATCCGCAAGCTCTTCCTGGCCATGGGGGCCGATATCCGGGTTCTGCTGGTCAAGCTGGCCGATCGGCTTCAGGATATGATCACCCTGGGTTCGGCCGATCCTGAACGCCGCCGACAGGTGGCCCGGGAAACCATGGATCTCTACGCGCCCCTGGCCAGCCGACTGGGTATCGACTGGATGAAACGGGAGCTGGAGGACCTGTCTTTTCAGTATCTCTTTCCTGCCGAGTACGCCGATCTGACCCGGCGGCTGGAGAGTACCCTGTCCCAGCGTCAGGAGTATGTGGAAGAGGTTATCCATACCCTGTACAAGAAACTGCACAAAAACAATATCCGGCCCATTCGCATAATCGGGCGCCCCAAGCATCTCTATTCCATCTACAAGAAGCTTGTGGCCCAGAATATCCCCCTGGACAAGGTGTACGACAAGGTGGCTTTCCGGATTATCGTCAAGTCGGTCAAGGAATGTTACGAGGCCCTGGGTACGGTACACGCTGACTGGTCGCCGGTGCACGGGAGGATCAAGGATTTTATTTCCGCTCCCAAGTCCAATAACTACCAGTCCCTGCACACTACGGTCATTGGTCCCCGGGATCATTTCATCGAGATACAGATTCGTACCGAAGAGATGGACCGGATCGCTCAGGAGGGTATCGCCGCCCACTGGGCTTACAAGGAAGGTCAGAATATCAGCCAGTCCGATGCCCGACTGTTCAAGGATCTCAAAAAACTGGTCCAGGCCCTGCAAAAGGTCGAAGACCCCAGCGAGTTTCTCGAGTCGGTCCGCGGCGAACTCTATGATCCGGATATCTATGTCCTGACCCCCACCGGCGAGGTCCGGGAACTGCCCCGCGGCTCGACCCCGATCGATTTTGCCTATTCCATCCACAGTGCGGTGGGTGACAAGTGCAGCGGAGCCAGGGTCAATGGCCAGATCGTACCCCTGAAACAAGAGCTGCAAAACGGCGATATCGTCGAGATCATTACCTCCAAGAACCAGCATCCCCGGCGGGCCTGGCTTCAGTATGTCAAAACCAGCCGTGCCCGGACCTGTATCCGTCATTACCTGAGGCGCGAGGAAAAGGAAAAGGCTCTGCGTCTGGGCCGGGAGATCTGCGAGCGGGAACTGCGCAAACATGATGTGGCCTTGAAAAAACTGATTAAGAGCGGCCATATCAAGATGCTTCTGAAAAAGCTGCGCTGCAATTCGCTTGATGACATGCTTGTCAAGGTGGGCTCCGGGGCAATCACCGTGGCTCACCTGACCGAGGTTCTGGAACCGCCTGAAACCAGGAAGGAAAAAGAACAGCGTGTCCGGCAGGAACTGCTGGAAAAGAACAAAAAGGCGGAATCAGGCAAGGGGGCGGCCGCTGATGGCGAGATTGTTGATATCGATGGTCTCGACGACATGCTTGTCCGGGTGAGTCAGTGCTGTAAACCGGTCCCCGGCGACGAGATTGTCGGTTTTATCACCACCGGTCGGGGTATCTCGATCCACAAGGCGGATTGTGCCAATCTGAGAACCACCGATCCCCGGCGCTGGATCGCGGTGCGGTGGTCGGGAAGTCCGAAAGTTACCCATCGGTCTGCCCTCCTTATCCGGGCTGAAAACCAGAAAGATCTCCTTGTCGAAATTTCTTCCACTATCAACGCCTATGATGCCGAGATCGTTGAGTTCAGCTCGCGGATCACAGCGGAGAATCTGGTGGAAATGGAAGTGGTGGTCCAGGTCCGCGACCTTAACCATCTCCAGACCCTGCAACAGCATCTGCAGCAGATGCCGGTGGTTATCGAGGTCCGGCGCCGGTAAGACGGACAGGATTAATATCTTATGGGACCTTCCCTTGTCTGCGAAGTATGCGGCAATGAGCTTGATGGTTACGGGTCGCGTTGTCCCTACTGCGGGGCAGCCTGCACTCCGCTTCTCCCTGGATCTCAGTCTCCTGTTCACCGCATCGTCAACCTGGAACGCGGCAGGCCTCCCGTCAGAGAAGCCCTGGTGCGGATGGAGCGGGAACTTGAGGCAGCAAGGTTGCAGGGAATCCGGGTTCTGACCCTGATCCACGGATACGGTTCCAGCGGTCAGGGAGGAGTCATCCGCGAGGAGGTCCGTCAGCGGCTCCGGTATCTCAAGATTCGCGGGGCCATCAACGATGTTCTGGAAGGGGAGGAGTTCAGCCGGCGGACCGGGTCCGGCAGCCAACTTGTTCGCCGGTTTCCCTCCCTCAGCCGCCATCGTGATCTCGGGCGGTCCAATCCAGGCATTACCCTGGTGGTTCTCTGATTACCGGCCCGGCAGTGTGGTCGGGCCGCTTTCCGCTTTTCTTTTTTTGAAAATAGGATACAGTACTGGCTTACAGGTGATGGCCCCGTTGGCACGGCAGGGGTCATTTTTTATAGTTTGATTACCACCGAAACTCGGTATCGGTGCGGTAAAAGATAACATCGCTTTGTCCTTGCGAAACGATTTGTCAGGGAAGACAGGAAGGGGCCAGTTACCGGTCTCCGTGAGAAGTGGTATGTTATCTCCTGGCGCAGCCATTTTCTGAATTCTGATGGTAATCAGATTTATTTTTGTATAGCCAGAGGAGCGGTACAGATGAAATACATAGTGTATGGCCTTGTTGTCCTTCTGTTGACAGTCGGAGTGGCTGTGGCTGGAGAGAAAAAGGTTGAACTCAAGAGCGACAGTGAGAAGTTAAGTTATTCCATGGGATTGGAGTTGGGGTCCTATTTCAAGAGCCTGGGTGAAGACCTGCAGCTGGAGTTTGTCAAAAAGGGACTTGAGGATGCCTTCAATGGTAACAAACCCCTGCTGACTGCCGAAGAAATCGCTGCCATTCAGGATCAGTTTGCAGCCAGGCAGCGGGAAAAGCAGGTGAAGCTTGTCATGGAAATGGCGAAGAAAAATCGGGCCGCAGCCGAAAAATTTCTAGCGGAAAACAAAAAGAAAGAAGGCGTTCAAACCACCAGCTCCGGGCTGCAGTACAAGGTGATTGAAAAAGGCACCGGTCCCAGGCCCAAACCCACTGATACAGTCAAGGTCCATTACCGTGGCAGGCTGCTCAACGGCTCCGAATTCGACAGCTCCTACAAGCGCAACGAGCCCATGGTCTTTCAGCTCAACCAGGTCATCCCCGGATGGCAGGAAGCCTTGGGGCTGATGAATGTGGGATCCACCTATGAGGTCTATCTGCCACCTGATCTGGCCTATGGTGACCAGGGTGCCCCTCCGGTGATTGAGCCTGGTTCGCTGCTGATCTTCCAGGTGGAGCTCATGGGAATCGAAAATCCGGCTACCGACAAAAAATAACGGCTGAGGGCTGTAGCGTGGGTACCAAAGGCAAAAAGAGCAAAAAAAAATGCTGCGGCAAGTTTATCAAGAAAGGTAAGCACTGCAAGCACTGCCCTGTTTTTCTGAACAAGAAGAACAAGAAGAAGAAAAAGAAAAACAAGGATACGAAGAAAAAGAAGAAAAAATAATCAGCTTTCCGCCGGGTCGGCATGACGGCCGGGAAAGTGGATAAGAAAAGGCGTTCTCTTCGGGGGCGCCTTTTTTGTTTGGTGTCAGCCCGTTTTCTGCTGCCTGGGCGCCACCTTCAGGCACTCCAGCGGGGTGGCCTGGCCGAGTTCTCGATCCACGGCCCGGATATGACCTATGTCCTGCCAGTGGCGCCCCAGCAGCCCGGCGCCGAAACTGTCCAGGGCCACGGGATCATATCCCCCGGCCAGCAGGTTGGGGGGCGGCTCGCAGTGGCGGCCCCAGAGATGAGCCTCGCACATACCGACGGTGGCGTCGAGGATGGTGAAATCCGGGGTCCGGTATCGGTTCAGATCGGCAATGGCCCCCTGGATATCCTCATGGAAGGCGGCTTTTTTCCAGGAACCACCCTGACAGTAGTGGTCGGGCGGAGCCAGGCCCATCATGTTCTTCATGGTCAGGGTCACACCGGCCAGGCTATGGGCTTTGAGTACCGGAACCGAGATCAGATAACTCTCAAGGGCAATGGCCGGCAGGTATATTTCAGGCCAGCGGCGGCAGTCGGGATTGGTGAGGCGGATGGGCTTTTCCCTGTTGAGATCGAGCAGGGGGATGTTTTTCTCGCTGGCCAGTCGTGTGTAGCCAAGTTCACTGAAACAGTGGAAGGTATCGTAGCGGAGCGAACCGGTTCCTTCACCGATGATGATATCCCTCCCTGTTACCTGGCGCAGAAAATCGATCAGGGTGGATACCAGGCCGACCGGGGTGGTGACCGGTGGAGGTATGGCTTCGACCAGGTTGGGCTTGATCAGAATACAGGGCGGATCGGTTTCAGCCAGATGTTCGTCCAGGCCGGTCTGCTCAAGGAGTAGGGACAGGCTTTTGTCCCAGTCGGAAAATTCGGTGGTCCAGACTCGGCCTCTTTTGTTTTTTTTTCGTTCCATGTCATGACGAGGCAATGGCCCTGAGGCCGTCCAGGAGAACGAACCTGCCCAGAGGGGTGACCGAGCAGGGAAAACTGGCGACAAAAAGGGGGTTGTTACAGAGCCCGCCCGAGAGGTAGAGGTGAGCGGGGGATCCGGCAAAGCGGTATCCGTTCAGGGCGATACCACGGACAAAGCGGGCCACGGCTTCGGTCTCGGACGAACCCGAGACCACGGCATCGAAGATATGGCTCATGCCAAGCACGCCGCAGGTGATGGAAAAACCCTTCTCCGGCACCGGTACGGTGGCGTAGTCGATATCATAATAGCTGGCCAGCAGCTCGATTGTAAAGCCCATGGATGCACCACATTCGGCGTTCCAGCCCATGTCGGTTACCGAACCGTCCTCGTAGCGGACAAATTTGATGTCACGGCTGCCGCAGTCCAGGAGAACATAGTCCTTTTCCCTGATCAGGGTTTCTCCGCCCCGGGCCAGGGCGGTCAGCTCGTTGACGTGGCGCCGGCTCCGGCGGCGGGCATTATGGCCGGTGGCCAGGTCGGCGAGAAAATTCCGGTCCAGGTCCCGGGTTGCCAGGATGGTCGGCGGTTTCCCGGACTCGGTATCGAGAATCTTGCAGTATGAGGTGCCAAAATCAGCCAGTAGCATGTCGTTCACCTGCTCCCTGCCGGTTTGACACCGGAAAGTTCCAGAAAGGCCTCGATCTTGGCCCGCACCGAACTGGAGGCCGTTACGTCGCAGTCCAGGTACAGGGCCCGGGGATGGTGGTCAGCCAGGTGATGGGCCAGAGCGTTTTTGGCACAGAACGACTGGGCAAAGAACACGGTGGGTACCTCGGGGTTGGTATGATGTTCCATCTCCAGGTCGGCCGGGGTCTTGTTTTCCATGCACCGGGTCCAGCCATAGACATGCGTGGTGTCGGGAAAGAGTTCGAGGATGGAGAAATCCCGTGGCGGCACCCCCCAGAAACCGGCCGTAGGAGTGCAGGCCGGGATATCATCATGGGGCAGGGGCGACTGGACACTGCGGGTGATGGCCAGGAACTTGTCCACCAGTTTCATTCGGGCCCGGCAGACAGGAGTGCCAAAGCCGGTGGTGTCGATGTTGCGGGTCTGGATTACCGGACAGTCAAGAATATCATCAAGAATGGTGGCCACGTGCAGGGCGCAGTCACATTTCCCCGGGCCCACGTCGATGTAGACCACGTCGAGTTTCAGGTGAATGGCATTGAGCACCACGGTGCGCAGGATGGCGCAGTAAACCCTGGGCAGGTAGCGCGATGTCAGGTCCAGGGAGACTCGCACCTGTGGTTCGTCCAGATCAAAGATCTTGAAGCGCTCTTTGTGGAGATTGTGAATAACAGAAAGTGGTGGTACTCCGACGATTCCCGCCCGTTTCTCCTTCATTACGCATCCTCCCGCAAAAGCAGAACAATGCCGGCAGTACCTACCACGACATGGATTACCGTGGCTGCCAGTACCGGATTCACGTAAGCGGCCCTGGCCAGGGACTGGAGGATGCCCCAGGTTCCCCAGCAGGCAAAGGCCAGGCCGCAGGATACCGGAATGGCCAGGGACAGGTCCCGGCCCCATTTCCGGTAGACCATGAGCAGCAGCGGCAATCCCAGGAGGAGAAGGGGCAACCCGAGCAGGGTGTAGGAAATGCGGCCATAAAATTCGGCCCAGGCCCGGGCTTTTTCCTCGGGCGATATCTTCTGTTTCGCTTCCCGGTACAGTCCGGTGAGGGAAAGTTCCAGATTGCGATCCTCCGGAACAAAGAAATCCGCTGGTTTCTCGGGGAACTCGAAGCGCTGGCTGGTGAAAAGACGGCTCTGGTAGCTGCCGTCATCTTTCAGGGTCTGAATCTGGCCATTGAAAAGAGTCCAGGTCTTGTCCCGCCACAGGGCCCGCTCCGCGGCGATCAGCCTGGTAAGCTGATAGGAGTCGTTCCAGGAAGAGTAGGAGAAGTCCAGGAATTCGTTGGCCTTCAGGTCGGGTCTCCCAAAGGAATAGAATCCCTCCATGCCCCGGTGGTAGTAGCGGCCGTTACGGTAGATGCCGGTGGCCACCCGGTCGCGGACCTCCTTGTTCCAGATGGCGTTTGTGGTGGCGACGGTGAGCGGCAGGATGAATTGCGACATGGCCAGAAAGAGGAGAGTACAGGCCAGGCCGCCGGCAATAATGGGAGCTGTGATTTTTTTCAGCGGAATACCGCTGGCCTTGAGGGCTATCAGCTCGTTGGAGTGATTGAGGATGCCAAGGGTCACCACTCCGGCCAGGAGAATGCAGACCGGCCCGAGCTGTTCGATGATAAAGGGAATGTTGAGGAGGAAGAACCGGACCGCCAGGAGCAAGGGTTTGCCCTTTTCCATGAAGTTGTCGATCTTTTCGAAAAAATCGATCAGGATATAGATGGCAATAAAGCTGGCCGTGATGGTTACCAGGTTTCTGGCGAACTGTGCCAGTATGTACCGGTCAAGGAGTTTCACTGAATCTGTGTGTACAGGGGAACTGTTCCGGGCTGGAAAGCTGGGTGGTTTTTGTTGTCTGGTTTGTGCGCATGTAGTATCAATTCAATCGGTCTGCGTCAAGTAGAACCGGTCCGCAAAACGGCTTCAGAATAACTGATTAACGCTCAAATCATGGATGATCAGGCCCTTGTTACATGTGTGGATGTGACGGCCGAGGCGCCGAGCCTGCAGGATAATACCGCTGATATCGACCGTCTGCGCCGGAGCCTGGTGCTGCCGCCCTCCTGCCGGGAGCGGCCGCTGCTCGTGCCCTATGGTCGCTGCGCCGCGGTGGCGGCCGGGTTCAGGCAGAGCGGGTTCAGGGGTACCGCGGCGGTCAATGTCCTGCCCCACGGGGTGGAGCTGGTGGATTTTCTCCCGTCACGGCCACAGGTTCTGCCTGGTATGGCCCTGGACTTGGGGACCACCCACCTGGAGGCCACCCTCATCGACCTGCTGACCGGTGAGCGGCTTGGTCACGGTCATGCGGAAAACCGGCAGATCCGGTACGGGGCCGACATTCTCAGCCGGATTCATTATGCCACCTCGTCCGCGCCCGACGGCAGGAACGGGCTTGGGGAGCTGCAGGAGGCCGTGATCCGCTCCATCACCTCCCTGGCCGCGGATCTGGCCCGCAAGGCCGGGCTTGGGACCAGTGACATCCGGGCCCTGTCGGTATCCGGCAATACCACCATGATTCATCTGCTGCTGAGGCTCAGTCCCTATCATATCTGCCGCGAGCCTTATATACCGCTTATCAATGCTCCGGACCCGCTTTTTGCCGAAGATCTTGGCCTCGGGCTGGCTCCCCGGGCCCCGGTCTGGATCCTGCCCAGCATCGGTTCCTATTTCGGTGGTGACCTGATTTCCGGTATTCTGGCCTCCGGCCTTGACCAGGCGGACCGGGTCTGCATGCTTATCGATGTGGGTACCAATGCCGAGGTGGTTCTTGGCAACCGGGAGTGGCTCATCGCCTGTGCCGGGGCCGCGGGTCCGGCCCTGGAGGGCGGAGTGGCGAAAATGGGTATGCGGGCCGGTCCGGGAGCGGTGGAGCATGTCCATATCGATACCGACATCTGGGAACTCAGCTATCGGACCATTGACAATGCTCCGCCACTGGGCATCTGTGGCTCCGGCATGATCGACCTGGTAGCCGAGCTCTATCTGGCCCGGGTCATTGACCTGCGCGGAAAATTCCGCCGGGGCGGTCCGTCGGATCCTGCCGGATTTCACGGTTTTGTCGAAAAACACCTGACGACCATGAAAGGGGAGACCTGCTTTGTCATTGCCCCGGCGGTCGAGTCGGGTACAGGTGAGCCGGTGGTTCTGAGCCAGGTGGATCTGGATGCGATGATGCGCTCCAAAGCGGCCATGTATGCCATTCTGACCACCCTGACAGGCCAGGTGGGGGTACGGTTCGGGGATCTGGAGCGGATTTACGTGGCAGGAGCCTTTGGTAAGCACATCAACCCCCGTCAGGCCATTGTCCTGGGTATGCTGCCTGATCTTCCGCTGGAGACCTACCAGGGGATCGGTAACAGTTCTCTTAAGGGGGCTGAGTTGGTTCTGCTTCAGGAGAGCGCGCGGCAGCGGAGCCTCGAGATCGGTCAGAAGATCACCTATATCGAACTCAATGTGAACCAGGATTTCATGATATGTTTTTCCGGCTCCCGGTTTATTCCCCATACAGATCCATCACTTTTTCCGTCAGTCCCGGTATTTAACTGCGAGTGAGATGTCAAGGGGTCCCGGCTTGCTTTTTTGGGAAGGGGTATGGTATAGTCGCCTGAATCATTGCCTGCCTGTGTCCGTGTCCGATTTCCCAGGCAACTGGATAAAATGTCAGCCATGAAGAATTCATCCGCTTTTGATGCCGGTAGCCACAACAGAGTACGGGGGGTGATCCCGGCCGGCACTGCTGTTATCTCCGGCTGATAGACACCAAGTGCCATTGCAGACCGCATGTGCGGTTGCAGTGGTTTTTTTTTGCAGGTACACATTTGCAGCAGAAACGACTTGAAAAGATAGCCGATACCATTACCCGCAGCGCCAGCCGTAACTCGGCCCGGGATCGGTTGAGCGGCCTGTGGGAACTGTTTGACCGGGACGACGAGGTGCTGATTGTCATCAGCGCCGATCCCGATGCCCTGGCCAGTGCCATGGCCATGAAACGGCTGCTGAGCTACCGCGTCGGTTCGGTGACTATCGGCTATCCCAATGAAATACGGCGGCTGAACAACCTGACCATGGTGGAGAGGCTCAAGATCCCCATTGAGCGACTTCATACCCTGCCGGTCAAGGACTATTCCAAGCGCATCCTGATCGATTCCCAGCCCACCCATCAGCCCTGTTTTGAAAAACTGGAGTTTGATGCGGTCATCGACCATCATCCGGTCACCGAAGGCTGGGACGCGAAATTTATCGATATCCGGCCCGAATACGGCGCGGTTTCGACCATGATGGTGGAGTACCTGCGCGCGGCCGGAATCAAACCTTCGGTGGCCCTGGCCACGGCACTGTTTTACGGGATCAAGGTCGATACCCAGAACTTCGAAAAGAGTTCGCTTCTGGCCGACGGCATTGCCTTTCGTTATGTTTTCAAGTTTGCCAACCGCAACCTGGTGCGCAAGTTCGAGCTCACAGAGTTGCGCCGTTCGGAGCTCAAGTATTTCAAGATCGCCCTGAACGAGCTCAAGGTCTCAAAGGGGAGGGCCTACATCCATCTCGGCCGGGTGGGTACCCCGGATATTCAAGTGATCATAGCCGATTTTTTCAACCGGGTCGACAAGATCGACTGGGTGCTGGTCTCGGGTATCCACGGCGAGAAACTGATCGTCATTTTCCGCTGCGACGGGTACCGCAAGAATGCCGGTAAGCTCGCCCAGAAGACCTTTGGCGAGTTCGGCTCGGCCGGCGGCCACAAGGAGGCGGCCCGGGCCGAGGTGCCGCTCAAAAATCTGCCCCTGCGCGAGAACCACGAGTTTTCCACCCATACTCTCATGCGCCTGGCCACCCGCCACATGCGCTGATCACCCGGCGGACTTTATCTCTGTCGCGGCCTGCCGGTCCCGCCCGGTGCCGGGTAGCGGACCTTCCACCATCAGTATCTGCGCGTCTCTTTTCTTCCAGAGATACACGGGTGCCGTGCTGAGCGCCCGGAGACAACAGGGGCTTTATCTTCGTGTTGGCGCCGGAGTTTTTCGGTTAAATATGTTGCAGCGTCAGGTGGTTATACAATAGAATAACAGGTACCAATCCTGTTTCTTCAGCACAGAAAGGTGCGCGCATGTATAAACCCTCCACTCTGGCAATGATTCTGGCGGGCGGTCGGGTTGATGAACTGGGTGTGCTTACCCATTATCGACCCAAGTCAGCGGTTCCCTTTGGCGGTTTTGCCCGGGTGATCGATTTCCCGCTCTCCAACCTGATGTGCTCCGGGATCGAACTGGTGGCCATTCTCAGCCAGTACCGATCCTATTCCCTGATCAACCATATCGGTACCGGCGCGGCCTGGGACATGATCGGCCGCTACCGCGGGATTTCCATCCTGCCGCCGTTCAAGGATTATGAAAACCCGCACTGGTACCGGGGCTCCGCCGATGCGGTCTACCAGAATCTGGACTTTGTCCGCTATCATAATCCCTCTGAGATCCTCGTTCTCTCCGGTGATCACATCTATCAGATGGATTACCGAAACATGATCCGTTACCATTACAGCAAGGGTGCCGACCTGACCGCGGCCTTCATCAAGCTCCCCATCGAGTCGGCCCACCGGTTCGGGGTGGCGGAGATCGAAGGCCGGGATGAAGTGGGCGGCCGGCTGCTCTCCTACGAGGAAAAACCTGCCAGACCCAGGAGCGGCTGGGCCTCGCTCACCGTACTCTGTTTCCGGCCAGAAGTGATGTACGAGGTGCTTGAGGAAAATCAGAAAGGAACCTCCTATGAGTTCGGCCGCGATATCATCCCCATGATGATGCGGGAGAAGTACAAGGTGTACGGCTACAAGTTCCGCGGCTACTGGGGGTATACCCGGACCATTGATGAGTACTGGCAGACCTCCATGGACCTGCTCGGGTCGGAGCCGAAGATTGACATGGAGAAGTGGGGATTGCGAAGCAATCTTGAACATCGCGGTATCCGCGATTGCCAGCCGCTCAAGGTGGGGGTCCGGGGGGTGCTGGATAACTCCATGGTATATAACGGCTGCGTCATCGAGGGACGGGTGGTCAACTCCATTCTCTTCCCAGGGGTCCGGGTGGAGGATGGTGCCGAGGTGCGTGACAGCGTGCTCTTTTTCAACAACACGGTACGCTCGGGCGCCAGGCTCGGCCGGGTGGTCAGTGATGTGAATACCGTGTTTGGCCGCGACGTCCGGGTGGGCAGCCTGGATGAATATGCCGGTAACGGGGAGATCACCGTGATCGGATGGAATAATCAGGTGCCCGATACCATGGTCATTGGCCGGGGCTGTACTGTCTATCCCCGGCTGGATCCGGTAAAATGGCCGTCAAACCGGCGGGTAGAGCATAAGGAGGTGCTGCAGTGAGAGATGTTCCCGACGCTCTGGTACTCCTGCTTGCCGGTGGAATCGGTAGCCGGCTCAACATCCTGGTCGGTCACCGGGCCAAGCCGGCGGTGCCGTTTGGCGGTCTGTACCGGATAATTGATTTCAGCCTTTCCAATGTGATGAATTCCGGCCTGACCCGGGTAGGGGTCCTGACCCAGTACAAGCCCCTTTCCCTGATGCGGCATATCGGCACCGGTGAGGCCTGGGATTTTATCGGCCGGACCCGCGGGGTTAAAATCCTCCCGCCGCGCACCGGCGAGCGTGATTCTGACTGGTACAAGGGCACGGCCGATGCCATCCGTCAGAACATTGATTTTATTCGTGCCAATCCATCTCAACAGGTCCTGATTCTGTCCGGGGATCATATATACCAGATGGATTTCGCTGCCATGCAGGTCTATCACCAGGTCAAAAAGGCCGATGTGACCATCGGCATGATGGTGGTGCCCAAAAGCGATATACATCAGTTCGGAGCAGGTATCGTTGATCAGAAGAACCGAATTATCGACTGGGAGGAAAAACCCAGAGAGCCCAAGACCAATCTTGCTTCCATGGGTATCTATATCTTTGATACCGAGTATCTGCTCCGTGTGCTTGAGCGTGACCGGAAGGAAATAGATTTCGGTATGCACATCATCCCCCGCGCCATTGAGGAGGACCGGGTGTTTGCCTATCCTTTTTATGGCTACTGGCGCGATGTGGGAACCATCCAGGCCTACTGGGAGGCCAATATGGACATAATCAGGTCCGATTCCGACATAACACCTGAAGCCTGGGGGATCCGCTCAAACGTCGAGGCCGACGGACTGCCCATGGACCGGGCTCCTGCCCGTTTTCTGAGCGGCTGTCGGGCGGAGTCCTCCATGGTCTGCGCTGGCAGTGTTATCGAGGGCACGGTGATTAACTCCATAATCTCGCCCGGTGTCCGAGTGGAAAAGGGGGCTGTGATCCGCGATTCGGTAATCTTCCAGGATTCGGTTATCGAACGAAACGCAGTGGTGGACCTGTGTATCTGTGACAAGAGGGTTCGTATCGGAGCCGGAGCCCGGGTGGGTGATGGGGACAACAAGGGATGTCCCAATGTTGACTACCCTACCCATCTCTATACCGGGATTACCCTGGTGGGCAAGAAGGCCCTGGTCCCGGAAAACGTCCGGGTGGGGCGAAACTGCATCATAAGGCCCGACTCGGGTGAGCAGCAATGGCAGGGTATCTCACGGCTGGCCGACGGAGAGACCCTGGGTGAGGGAGCAGGGGAAAAATAACCACTTGCTTTCCACGGTGATTTGGGTAATATCTCTGGCCGGAAAACAGATCTCTTTCAATTTCTTTCACATCTCTTGCGCCCCCGTAGCTCAGTAGGATAGAGCACAGGATTCCTAATCCTGGTGCCGCAGGTTCGAATCCTGCCGGGGGCACCACGAAAAAACAGGCCGATGGCCCGCTGGTAGCGGGTTTTCGGCCTTTTCTTTTTGCGTTGATTGTTGTCGGAAATTGACATAATATGACATTCAAGCTGCCTGGAAATCGAGCACCCCGCAGGGCGGCGGGGTGAATGTTCCTCAGGCGTTTTTTTGTAAAAAACTCACGAAAAATAAGACCGGTACGTATAAGACAGCACAGATCCGTCACGGGTTCAGGTTAAACATCCTGTGCCGGATGGTGAGAACTGGATTCCCTTTATGTCAACGCAGGTCAGATACATAACTCCTGCTTTTCCGGTGCAAGGCTGTCTTGTCTGTGCGGACGCGTGGTAACTTCCAATTTCAGGAGAGCTCATGGCGGTCATACGCAGGCTTGTTCTTGACGTGTTAAAGCCCCACCAACCCAATGCCCTGGAGTTCGCTCTTGCCCTGGCTGAACAGGGAACCGATTACCGGGTTCGACTCACTGTCACAGAAATGGATGAAAAAACCGAGAGCACTGTGCTGGTCATCACAGGTCAGGACATAGAGTTTGAGGCCATTCTGGCAGCTATCAAACAGATGGGTGCTTCGGTCCACAGCATCGATGAAGTGGAGGTCTGCGGTACCGGTCCTGCTTCCGGTTAGAAGTCAGTGGTGGCATGAACAGAAAAGGATCCCGTCACCTGCTGCTCCACCTCTATCGTGCGCGGGGCATTGCCAGGCGGTATTTCATCACCAATGGATTTGATGGCGCACTGACCATGCTGGGAATGCTGACCGGATTTTACAGCAGTGATACGGTGCCCGTTTCAGTCGCCATAAGCGGTTGTCTGGGGGCTGCCATTGCCCTGTTTGTGAGCGGTGTTTCCAGTGCCTACCTCAGCGAATCGGCGGAACGAAAAAAAGAGCTGAAAGAGCTGGAGCTGGCCGTATTAACGGATTTGGATGAGAGCGATTACGGTCTGGCCAGCCGCTACGTTCCGGTGATGGTAGCCCTGGTCAACGGCCTGTCGCCGCTGCTTATCTCTCTGATCATTATCTCGCCCCTGTGGTTTGCCCGCCTGGGATTTTCCTTATACTTCCCCCCTCTTGTCACAGCCATTATTATCGCGCTGGCAGTTATCTTTCTGCTCGGAGTTTTTCTCGGTCAGGTGAGCCGGACGTTTTGGCTCTGGTCCGGTCTGCGTTCACTGGCAGTTGCCCTGCTGACCCTGATGATTATTCTGTTTTTTAACTCCGGCCAGTGACGGCCCGGGTTTCCTTGTCCCCGCGTTGGCATCAGGAAAGGCGCGTCCTGGTCGCCTCAGATCTCAACGTAAGCTCACAGGAACCCCGCCTTCGTAGTATTTGTTTCGCTTCGCGCTCGTCATGTGTGCTTCGTCATCACCGTCTAAGCGGTCGTTCCTGTCCGCCCGGGTAAGCTGCAGCAGTCAGACACACCTGCGCAAGTCTGCTGTGCCATAGAACACTTGCATCGTTGTGTCCGCATAAAACGATGACTGGTCGTTTTGTGAGAATGGTACGTCTGCACAGGTTGAGCGCCGTTTTTTCCCTGCATCTCTGGTTGAAACATTTATGTTATATGATATGATATAGTATAATCTGATTTGGATTAATATGGTATGATATAGTTTGAAACGGGATGGTTTTATGAGCGTGGTACTCTTCGGTGGAGAAAAAGGAGGCACAGGCAAGACAACCATGGCAACCAATATGGCTGCCATGTTGGCCCTGCAGGGTAGGGATGTGCTCTTACTGGATACAGATCGTCAGGGAACAGCCTCTTTCTGGGCTACTGTTCGCGAGGATACAGAGGTTGAGCCCAGGATAGCCTGTGTGCAGAAATTCGGCAAAGGCCTGGCAGCGCAGATCCGTGACCTTGCCCGGCGCTACGATGAGATCATTATCGATGCCGGGGGACGCGATTCCATGGAACTGCGTTATTCCCTTGGTGTCTGTGACCGAGCATATATACCTGTGCAGCCGTTTCAGTTTGATATTTGGACCATCAGGCAAATGGACGAGCTGGTGCAAATGGCCCGGAGTCTGAATGAAAACCTGCAGGCCTTTGTCGTTTTGAACAGGGTGTCCACCAACCCTGCAGTCCATGAGGACCAGGAGGTCAGGGATTTTTTCAGGAAAGAAGATTTTCAGTACCTGTCCCTTGCCGGAGCAATCGTCCGTGACCGCATAGCTTTTCGCAAGTCTGCCCGGGACGGTTTATCTGTTGTTGAGTGGAAACAGGACAAAAAAGCGGCTCGAGAAATGAACCAGTTGTTTGAAGAGGTGTATGGTGGCTGATAAAAAGAAAACCCCGCTCCGTTCAACCCCGGCAAGGAAAAAAGATCTCGATCTTGATGCATTTGCTGCGGGTGCCGACTCGTTGGAAAAGGCAACCGGTACAGTTTTTCCCTGGAATGAGGATCATGTCCGGGAGGATGTAAAAAAGAATATACCTCTCAGGATCCCGGAACCTCTCTATATGAAATTGAAATATATTGCCGACCATACTCCCTACAGCATGAACTCCTTTATCCTGGAACGGCTGACGCAGGAAATTGAAGATGAAATTGTCAAGTTGACCCGCTGAACCAGTACAGCTTGCCCCCATGGAGAGTTTCTGGGGCACTTTGAAAACAGAGCTCGTATTTCATCGACAGTACTCAACCCGGCAGGAAGCTATACGAGATATACCGAATACATAGAGATCTTTTACAACCGACAAAGGCGACAGAAAAAA
>NZ_JBPMMS010000018.1:0-76768 GCF_054025815.1 Desulfolithobacter sp.
CAAAGTACGCGGCTGCTTTTTTTAGGATGTCACGCTCCATTCTGGTAACGGCAAGCTCACGCTTCACCCTGGCAAGTTCCTGCTCAACCTCGGTGAGCGGGACACGTCCATTACCAATGTTTCCCAGGTTTCCTTTCCTGGCTGCCCGCACCCAGGTTTCCAGAGTGCTTTTAGGCATGGAAAGGCGTTTAGCGGCCTCACCTGCTGACATCCCATGTTCCAAGACCAGACAGGTGGCCTCTTCACGAAACTCCTTGATATACCGACCGTATGGAACTTTTACCATTGCTGACACCTCCGTTTTGTCAGATAATAAAAACATTGGTGTCCATTTTTTTCAACCTACCTCACTTGTCCTTGAGCTGTCCGACGGTCATTCTGCCCAACGCCTGGATATCCTCGCAAGCCTCTGTGTTCATACCGAAAACCTCCTTTCGTAATGGCTGTTCATCCTGGCCGCCGGCTCGTTCTCCGGCGGCGTCTCAAAGCGTTAACCCGCCTGTGAATAAAGGATTCGGTGGCCGGAACTATCAAGGCGAATCGAAGTAAACGCCTCAGATTCTTCGACTTGCGTTACATGCAGCCGATCTTCACCTGGGGATGTGTCAAGGGATCGGCTTTTCCGGCAGCGGAGATATCCTTGCGCCAGGATCGAGGCGATCTCGCTCGCGACCTCGCCGGGTTCCGTCGGGAGATGAACGTCGTCGCGCATGGGCTCCTCCTTCGCGGGGAAGCACCGCGGGGAGGAAGCGCTGTGGATGTCGCTGGGAAGGGAGGTCCGCCCGCCGGGCAGACTGCCTGTCCGGCCTCGACGGATACCTACCGGAGGAGACCTCGAATCGTCGGAACGGGGTCGCGGTGGATGTAGGCCTGTTAAATGACGGCGAACAAAAAACGGAGAATCGACAAGGGTGTGTGGAGGCGTGTAACTGATAGAAAAACCGGGATAAACGACAAAACCCCGAGGGGGTCTCCCGTCGGGGTTCTGCGTTAACTAAGAACCGCCAGAGTTGGCGGATTGAAATCTGGCTCCTCGGGAGGGACTCGAACCCCCGACAGGGTGGTTAACAGCCACCTGCTCTACCAGCTGAGCTACCGAGGAACACGCAAAGAGACGCAAACGATGCTTCCTGGCCTCGTTCAAAGGCAACCTTTAATAGCACAGCGCTGAAAACGAGTCAAGAGAAAGTTGAACCTCTATTGATTGATTTTATTTTTTCTCGCCAGGCAGTGTTTTCCGGAAAAATTGAACTGGAAGAACACCTTCTCCAAAAGGAACCGCATTCATGCGGCAGGTGGGCAGCATGCTCCACGCAGGCGTAAAAAACAGTTGCGCTCAAGCAGAAAAACCTGTATCAGAATATCCACTTTTCATCAACTGTGATTGTCGGGGCGTAGCGCAGCCTGGTTAGCGCGCCTGCCTTGGGAGCAGGAGGTCGCAGGTTCGAATCCTGCCGCCCCGACCACACACTGTCCAGCGACACAACCCCCTATTCATTATCCCGGGTCCTCAGGTCCAGCCCCGGCGACACAATGTCCGGTATTCCTGTCCCAAACGCCCGGCGCAGAGCTGCCCAGCCGGACAGAATCAACAGTCCCAGCGCGCCAACCACTACCAGTGTCCACCCCTCCCGACTCCCGGGGGAAACCAGGTACGATTGCCCCGGATACTCCGAATTATAAAAGACCCGGACCCGGCTTCCGGCCTCGTAAGGCTCTATCAGCTTTTCAGCCATCTCTCTCCCATGATTCCCTTCAATACAAGGGGAACCATCAAGATAGAGGTCATCATTCACCCAGCGCCCGGACGGTACATCATAACTGTAGCGAACGATCCCCCGGTAGCAGGTTTCGGTCAAATTTTCATGGTCAACATATCGGGTTTCAAGGGTGATTTCCCGGCCGATAACCGTACCGGGGACCGACAGCCAGCCAGAGGGCGGTTCCGATGCGCGGAGCATGAGGAGGCCACCGGCAACGGCAGCCAGCGAACCAGACATGAGCAGACCCGCCCGGAGGACGAACCTGCCACTGAAATATCTTTCCTTCGTCATAACGTCAGATTCCCGTTCCGACCGGTCATCGGTCTGAATCTTCCAGGACCGGGCGATACTCTTTGAGGTAAATATCAGACAGGGTGAGAAAGCCGGTCACGATCAGGGGGCCGTAGATAATTCCCAGCACCCCGAACATGTTCATGCCCCCGATGATCGCCAGGAAAACCAGCAGGGTGTGCATCTTTACGTGACTGCCGACGAATTTAGGTTTGATCAGGTATTCGACGGAAAATGAAAGAACGACGTAAAAGACCAGGGTCAACATCGCCTTTTCAAAATAGCCGTTGAGGAGCAGAATGGCCGCACTGGGCAGGAGGACAAGACCAATTCCGAAAATGGGAAGAAAGGCGAGGATGGCCATAACCCCGCCCCAGAGCACCGGTGACTTAAAACCCAGGAGTACAAAAAACGCACCGCCCATGATTCCCTGGAAAACACCGCTCAACCCGTTTCCCACCAGGATGACACCGGAAATCTCGAGAAATTTTTTCATCAGCAGATCATCCTGAGTATCGGGCAGCGGCGAGAGGTGTTTCATGAAATTGATCAACCGCTCGAGTTCGATGAGCAGAAAAAAAATCACCAGGATCAGGATACAGAACTGGAGGACGAAGCTCATGATATTGGCGGCCCAGTTAGAGGCCTTGCCATAGATGAACAGCCCCACGGTCTTGCTCAGATCCGACACCAGGCCGATGACATCCGTGGGTTCAATATTTATCCCCATGTCGGCGAGTACCACTTGTGCCTGTACGAGCAATGTATTATTCTGAATGAATTGCTGCAGTTTCAGCAGCACATTGGAGTCCTTGCCCAGATGGTAAAGGCTGAGGGCCTCGGACGAGAGGGCGCCGATACAGAAGATCAGCGGCACAAAGACGATGAGCACGATCAGGCCACAGGTCAGAAGCGAAGCCATCCAGGGAGAAACCCAGCGGGTCAGCCAGAGATAAATCGGTCGGAAGATCCCGGAGAGCAGAAAGGCAAGGACCAGCAGCTGCCAGAATGGTGACAGAACCAGCCCCAGCAGACAGAGCGCTGCCAGAAATATAAAAAAGAAATACCGGGTCTGCACCGGTCCAGGCCTGTCGAAGCTCCCGTCCATCGCTGCTTGCTCCGGACGAACAGCGGCTGATTTTTCCAACTCGGGATGTTTCATGGGCTTATCATCTTCAGGTTCTGTTTGTTTTCAAAAACTGATGGCGTCGCAAAAAGTCCGATCTACTGCGTTGTAGTGGGTACGGCCAATGCTCAACGCACCATATGTACGCATCCGCTTGGCCGACACCACTACTCCTCGTATATCGAACTTTTGTGCTTAGCCATCTATAGTGTATGATGGACTTTTTACGAATTCATCAAAAACTGACATCACAGTAAACATTACCGCTTTATGGTTAAAAAAGAAAATCATAACCTGCAACAGGATCCCGACCATGCTGTATAAAGATCTTGAAATCACCCTCCACAAGGCTTCTCCGCAACAGAAAAGAGAAAAACCGGCCCCGGACAAACTCGGTTTTGGCGTCCACTTCAGCGACCACATGTTCACCGCCCGCTGGAACAGGGAAAAAGGTTGGCACGACGCCGAAATCAAGCCCTATCAGGAATTTAAACTGGACCCGGCAGCAATGGTTTTTCATTACGGGCAAGCCATTTTCGAAGGCCTCAAGGCCTATCGCGGCAAGAACGGGCAGGTACTGCTTTTCAGGCCCAACGACAACCTTGAGCGCCTCAACCGTTCGGCCGTGCGGATGTGCATGCCGCGCATTCCGACTGAGCGGTTTCTTCAGGCCCTCAAGGCGTTAGTCTACCTGGACAGGGACTGGATCCCTGAAGCAGAGGGTGCCACCCTCTACATCCGCCCGACCATGATCGCCACCGAACCGGCCCTTGGCCTGCGGCCAGCAGACGAATACCTCTTCTTCATCATCAACAGCCCGGTGGGTGCCTACTATTCCGAGGGGTTCAATCCGGTGAAGATCTATGTTGAGGACAACTATGTCCGTGCCGTACCCGGCGGCGTGGGCGAGGCCAAGACTGCAGGCAACTACGCGGCCTCAGTCAAGGCCCTGACCGAAGCCCAGAAAAAAGGCTGTACCCAGGTCCTGTGGCTCGACGCCATCGAGCGCCGCTACATCGAGGAGGTGGGGACATCCAATATCTTCTTTGTCCTCGGCGACGAGCTGGTCACCCCGCCCATCAGCGGTACTATTCTTCCTGGCATTACCCGTGATTCCGTACTCCAGCTGGCCCGGGACTGGGGCCTCAAGGTCGCGGAACGCCCCGTGACCATCGACGAGATCATCGAGGCGGCGGAAAACTCTACCCTGAAGGAGGCCTTCGGCACCGGCACCGCGGCGGTTATTTCTCCGGTGGGCGAACTCTGCTACAGGGAGCGCAATATCGTCATCAACGACGGCCGGACCGGTGAACTCTCCCAGCGTTTCTTCGATGAACTCCAGGCCCTGCAGCGTGGCTTTCGCGACGACGTGCACAACTGGCTTGTCCGAGTCGGATAATTTTTTACCTCTCTTTTTCCCTCCATTTAAAAAATCCTTTTTTTCAATAGATTAGGCGGAGAATTTTTTTTCCGCCTGATCCCTTGATTTTTCAAAAACCGTCCCTATTGTTTTGCGCAGCATGAAGCACGAAACAGTGTTTTTGTCCGGTTATGGCGGATTTGAGCCGAATACCGGACTCAATCATTTTTTACGGCTCAAATCAATTTCACATTAAAAATTCAGTAACAGGAGGTTTGTCCATGAAAATTCGTCCATTGAATGACCGCATCCTGGTCAAGAGATTGGAAGGAGAAGAGAAAACCGCTGGTGGAATCATCATTCCCGATTCCGCCAAGGAAAAGCCGGCCGAAGGCGAAGTTATCGCTGTAGGCCCCGGAAAACTTGGCGACAATGGCGAGCGCGTGGCCATTGATGTCAAGGTGGGTGACCGGGTTCTGTTTTCCAAATACGGCGGCACCGATGTCAAACTGGACGGCGAAGATTACCTCATCCTGCGTGAGGACGACATCCTCGGTGTTGTTGAAAACTAAGGACGATAACTACTGTTTATAAAAAAGGAGAAAAAGATATGGCTGCAAAAGAGTTGAAATACAGCGCAAAAGCCCGCGAGGCAATGCTTGCCGGTGTAAACACCCTGGCTGATGCTGTCAAGGTTACCCTTGGTCCCAAGGGTCGCAATGTGCTGATTGAAAAATCCTTTGGCGCACCCGTCATCACCAAGGATGGCGTGACCGTTGCCAAGGAAATTGAGATCAAGGATAAGTTTGAGAACATGGGCGCCCAGATGGTCAAGGAAGTTGCCTCCAAGACCTCGGATGTCGCCGGTGACGGTACCACCACCGCCACTGTGCTGGCCCAGGCCATCTACAAGGAAGGCGCCAAGCTGGTTGCCGCTGGCTCCAACCCCATGGAGATCAAACGCGGTATCGACAAGGCAGTGGATACCGTTGTCGCCGAACTGGCCAATATCGCCAAACCGACCAAGGAGCAGAAAGAAATCGCCCAGGTCGGCACCATTTCCGCCAACAACGACGAGACCATCGGCAACATCATTGCCGAGGCCATGGACAAGGTTGGCAAGGAAGGCGTCATCACAGTCGAGGAAGCCAAATCCATGGAGACCTCCCTGGACGTGGTCGAGGGTATGCAGTTTGACCGCGGCTACCTGTCACCCTACTTTGTGACCGATGCCGAGCGCATGGAGGTGAACATGGAGGATCCGCTGATCCTCATCAACGAGAAGAAGATCTCCAACATGAAAGACCTGCTGCCGATCCTCGAGTCGGTGGCCAAGATGGGCAAACCCCTGGTCATCATCGCCGAAGACGTGGACGGCGAGGCCCTGGCAACGCTCGTTGTCAACAAACTGCGCGGCACCCTGAACGTTGCCGCGGTCAAGGCTCCCGGCTTTGGTGATCGCCGCAAGGCCATGCTTGAGGATATCGCCATCCTCACCGGCGGCCAGGTTATCACCGAGGATCTCGGTATCAAGCTCGAGAACGCCACTGTCAACGATCTTGGTTCGGCCAAACGCGTGGTCATCGACAAGGACAACACCACCATCGTTGACGGTGCCGGCGACAAGGAGAAAATCGAAGCCCGTGTCAAGCAGATCCGGGCCCAGATCGAGGAGACCACCTCGGACTATGACCGTGAGAAGCTGCAGGAGCGCCTGGCCAAGCTGATCGGCGGTGTTGCCGTGATCAACGTCGGTGCTGCCACTGAGGTTGAGATGAAAGAGAAGAAGGCCAGGGTCGAGGACGCCCTCAACGCTACCCGCGCCGCGGTCGAAGAGGGTATCGTTCCCGGCGGTGGAGTGGCTTACCTGCGCTGCCTCAAGGCCCTGGAAGCCCTCGAACTGCCGGCCGAGCAGGAGCTGGGCAAGAAAATCATTGCCCGGGCTCTGGAAGAGCCGGTGCGCCAGATCGCGGCCAACGCCGGTCAGGAAGGCTCTGTTATTGTCGAGAAGGTCAAGGAACTCGACGGTCCCAACGGCTTCAATGCCGCCTCCGAAGAGTACTGCGATCTGCTGGCAGCCGGAGTCATTGATCCGGCCAAGGTTACCCGTACTGCTCTCCAGAACGCAGCCTCTGTTTCCGGCATGCTGCTGACCACCGAATGCATGATCGCCGATGAGCCTGAAGAAGAAGGCGCCGGCGGCGGAATGCCTGCAGGCGGTATGGGCGGCATGGGCGGCATGGGCGGCGGCATGATGTAACATGACCGACCAGCTTATGCTGTAAATTCAAGTCCTTTTCCAGCCCCTGCGGCAGGAAAAGGACTTTTGTCTCCAGGGGCCAGGTAAAACACAAGGATTCCTGTTGACAAACTCTGAAAAATTTTGAATATTGGCACGGTTTCAATATACCGGTGCACATACATGGCGATGTAGCTCAGCAGGTTAGAGCATACGGCTCATATCCGTAGTGTCCGGGGTTCAAGTCCCTGCATCGCCACCAGATACAACCGGTTAGACCGGTTTTCATAACCCCCGGGTCCACAAGGACTCGGGGGTTTATCTTTTTCCACACCGGCCTTCTTCTGCGGCCCCTCCCCACTGTTGAAAAATTTCAAAATCACCGGCACTTCATGTGTTATGGGCTACTTGTTTCATCTTCTTTCCCCAAGCTCATTTTTTCTTTACGTTTCATTTACTTTTTGTTATCTCCCTGTCTAACGTTCGTTCAGGGAGATTGCTTCGGCAGGACAAAAGGAGATAGAAACATGTTGAACATCCGCGTTTCCTGTATGGTTCTTTTTGCTGTCATTGTCTGGACAGTAAACAGTGTTTCCCAGGCTGGCACGAATGAAAGAGAAACCGCGGTAACCATTGCCCAGGTTATCCGCGGCACTGTGGTTATCAGCGAAGAGTCCATGGGATGGATCGAGGCGGAAAGCAGTCCTGTGGTGGCTGCGGAAGTGGCGGGTAAAATAGAAAATATATTTGCTGATACCGGCCAGGCAGTGCGGGCCGGAACCCTCCTGGCCTCCATCGACAATACGCGGCAAAAACTTGAAGTAAAGGCCCTGAAGGCAGAAATAGGCCGGCTCAAGGCTCTGATCAGGAACCAGGAACGGACTGTTGAACGCTACCGCAACCTGCTGGCAAAAAACTCCATTTCCCAGGAAAGGGTTGACAACGCTTTGGTACAACTTGCAGCGCTTCGCAAGCAGCTTGAAGCTGCCAATGCCCGTCTGGCTGACAGCAGACGCCGTCTTGACAAGACCTCTGTGGTTGCCCCGATGGACGGGATAATCGAAAAAAGGCTTGTCTCGGCAGGTGATTTTGTCGACACAGGGACCCCTCTTTACCGGATGGTGGCAAATCAGAAACTGCGTATCGTGCTGCCTTTTCCTGAAAATGTCGCGGCCAGGCTCACGGTCGGACAACAGGTTACATTGACATCACCCCTGACTCCCGGCCGCATGGTCGAAGCT
Source organism: Desulfolithobacter sp. (assembly GCF_054025815.1). Taxonomy (NCBI): domain Bacteria; kingdom Pseudomonadati; phylum Thermodesulfobacteriota; class Desulfobulbia; order Desulfobulbales; family Desulfobulbaceae; genus Desulfolithobacter; species Desulfolithobacter sp. The sequence goes on from NZ_JBPMMS010000018.1 coordinate 8,021, forward strand.
GGTATCGATCAGATACGCCCGACGGTAACTCCACAGAACCGGGCGGTGGAAACCATTATCCATATAGACAACCCTGGCGGCTGGCTGCCTGGTGGTACAGTCAACGGGAGGGTCGTCATCGACAGACACGAACATGCCCTGCTTGTTCCTGCCCGGGCTGTGGTCAGACGTCCGGCCGGAGAGGTTGTCTATCAGGTTGTGGACAATGCCGTCCGCGAGATCCAGGTAACCACTGGTCAGCACCAGGGCGATCTTGTGGAGATTGTCAGCGGGTTGTCCGGAAACGAGCGGATCGCTGTTGACGGGGCAGGCTTTCTTGCCAATGGGGTCCTGGTGCGCGAGGAACAGGTGCATAAGAAATGAATCTCCCAGAACTTTCTATCAGGCGCCATGTTCTGGCCACCATGCTCAGCGCGGTGATCATCCTCTTTGGCCTGGTGAGCTACAACCGCATTGGCGTGGACGAATATCCGGAGATCGCTTTCCCGATGATCTCCATCACCACCACCATGATCGGCGCCGATCCGGATATCATCGATACTACGGTCACCAACGTCATCGAAACCGCGGTCAACTCGACACCCGGCATCGAGCATATCACTTCCCGCTCAGCGCCCGGAGTTTCCGTGGTTGTGATCAAATTCGAGTTAAGTCGTGATGTGGATGTGGCCTTTAACGAGGTTCAGGCCAAGGTCAACCAGTCCCTGCGTGACCTGCCAAAAGAGGCTGACCCACCGGTGGTTGCCAAGATTGAGGTCGGCGCCGCACCGGTGATGTGGCTGGCCCTCCTGGGTGACCGCACCCTGCAGCAGCTCAACCAGTATGCCCGCAAAACCGTCAAAAAACAGTTGGAATCCATCGATGGTGTAGGAGAGGTCAAAATAGCCGGTAAACGTGACCGCACCATCCGGGTCGACCTGCACCCGGACGCCATGGCCGGGGTGTCCATAAGCATCGGGGACGTCATCCGCGCCTTCCATCTCAACCACATACAGCTTCCGGGCGGTTATCTTGTAGATGGTATGACAGAAAACCTTATCAAGCTCAACCTGGAATTCCACAGAGTCGAAGATATTGGTGAGATGATCATTGCCTACAGGAACGGAGCCCCTATCCGTCTCCAGCAGATCGCCACGATCACAGACGGCCTTGAAGACAAGCGCAAGCTGGCCCGGTTCAACGGCAAGCCCTGCGTCAGCCTGGGTATTGTTAAAGTAACCGGTTCCAATACTGTGGCCATTGTCCGTGCGGTCAAGGAAAAACTGGACCATGAAATCACTCCGCAGCTGCCACCGGGACTGCGTATAGAGATTGCCTCAGACGACTCCAACTTCATCGAAGAATCAGTAAACGCACTGAAAGAACATATCATTCTGGGCACCCTGTTTGCGGCCCTGGTCGTGTTTGCCTTTCTCCAGTCCTTCCGTTCCACCCTGATCATCTCGGTCGCCATCCCGGTTTCTCTTTTGGGAGCAGTGATGGTGATGTATTTTTCCGGTTATACGTTCAACAAGATGACCCTGCTGGCCCTGCTCCTGCTCATCGGTGTCGTGGTGGACGATGCCATTGTGGTTCTGGAAAATATTTTCCGGATCCGGGAAGAACAGCCGGGCATGGATCCGCACAAAGCTGCTCTCACTGGTACCGAACAGGTGGCCTTTGCGGTGCTTGCCGCCACATTTTCCCTGGCCTGCATCTTTGCGCCGGTCATCTTCATGGGCGGCATAATCGGTCGTTTTTTCACTGCTTTTGCAGTGGTGGTCACAATGGGTGTGTTGACATCTCTGTTCATAGCGATCAGCCTCACGCCCATGCTCTGTTCCCGTTTTCTGCGCATCAACAGCAAACGCGGACGGTTCCATGGTCTGCTTGAGTCCTTTTTCCAGGCCATGGAACGGGGTTATGCCGCCACTTTGCGTTTTGCCCTGCGTTTTCGCTGGACAGTGGTTCTTCTCACCGTGATGGTAGTCGCCCTCCTCTTCCCCCTGTTTGGCAAAATCGGAAAAAGTTTCATGCCCGATGAAGACAAGGGTCATTTTCTCATTACCCTGAAAACTCCCCTGGGCTCATCCATCGATTATACCAGCGACCGCCTGGCCGAAGTCGAGAAGGTACTTAAATCCCATCCCCGCGAAATTGCCTCCTACCTTTCATCCATCGGCACCGATGCCACCGGACAGGTGTCCAGAGGAGAAATCTCCGTGCGGATGACGCCCCGCTCGCAGCGCACTCTCAAGCAATATGAACTCATCGACACTCTGCGCAGGGAGCTGGCAACAATCCCGGGGGTCCAGGCCTTTCCCGCACCGGTATCCGTGGTGGGCGGCATGCGCGGAGAGCCGCTGCAGTTCAACCTGACCGGGCCGGAGCTGGGCCGGGTTGCAGAGTTGGCCCACAGGTTGAACAGGAAACTGGCGGCGGATCCGGATCTTGGCACCATCGATCTGGATCTGCAGCTCAATCTGCCCCAGATCAAACTGGTGATTGACCGCACCAGGGCGGCGGACCTCGGGTTATCCGCGCTTGATGTGGCTCTGGCGATCAATGTTCTGGCCGGCGGCTATGACGTGGCAAAATACAATGATGAGCCCGGCGATGGCGAACGCTATGACATCCGTTTGAAGACGGCTGCCGGAACTATCAATACGCCCCGGGATTTGCGTCGTATTTATCTGCGAAGCAGAAGCGGCGAGCTGGTCCGGCTCGACACGATCGCTCACCTGGAAAAAGTGGTGGGCCCGGCAGTGATCTCCAGGTATGACCTGCAATACGCAGCGGAATTCTTTGCCACCCCGCTGGTCCCCCTGGGCACTGCAGTGAACAAAGTAAAGGCGGCGGCAGAGGATCTGCTCCCGCTGGGGTATAAAGTCAAGATGACCGGCCGGGCCGAGGAGTTCGGCAAGACCGTGTACTATATCAGTTTTACCTTTCTCATGGCCGTTATCCTGGTGTACATGGTCCTGGCCAGTCAATTCAACTCGTTCATCCAGCCCCTGATCATCATGGTCGCGCAGCCCCTGGCCATTGTCGGCGGTATTGGCGGCCTGTATCTTTTCCACCACGGCCTGAATATCTTTTCCATGGTGGGATTGGTGCTTCTCATGGGACTTGTGGCTAAAAATTCCATACTTCTGGTGGACCTGACCAATCAGTTCCGGGCCAGAGGCAAGTCCATCCAGGAGGCTTTGAACTCGGCCTGTCCATTGCGACTGCGGCCGGTTCTCATGACCTCCTTTACCGTCATCCTGGCCATGCTGCCGGCAGCACTTGGCTATGGCGCGGGATCCGACACCAACGGCCCCCTGGCTGTGGCGGTTATTGGTGGTATGCTCAGCTCCACCATGCTCACCCTCGTAGTGGTTCCAGCGGTCTATTCCCTGATTGAAAACGGACTGCTGCGGCTGCGAAACCGACGAACACGCCAAGGATGATTTTTAACCCATCCAGACAGCAACAGCTTATGAAACATGATCTGCCTGAGTACCCATGTCTGACTCTTCCAGTTTTCGTCTGCAACTGACGGTCTTTGCGCTGGTATCTGCTTCGTTTACGAACATATACATCACCCAGCCGGTGTTACCTGTGCTGCAGAGCGAATTTGGTGCAGATATGGTAACGGTTTCCTTCACAGTGTCCGCCGTCATCCTCGGCATCGCCCTGTCCAACCTGCCTTTCGGTATCCTGGCGGACCGGTTGCCGATAAAGCCCATTATTCTCACCGGCGGTGTTCTGGTGGCATTAAATGGCATCATCTGTGCCATCACCCATGATCTCTGGATTCTAATTGGCGCCCGATTCTTCCAGGGTGTTTTTCTCCCTGCTTTAACCACCTGCCTTGCGGCGTATCTGGCAAAGACCATTCGCGATTCAAGGCTGACCGTTGTCATGGGTTCCTATGTCTCGGCAACGGTACTCGGTGGCATGGGAGGACGGTTGCTTGGCGGCTGGATTCACCCGCCCCTGCACTGGCGCTATGCATTTGTCTCTGCAGCAGCACTCATCCTCGTTGCAACATTTACTGCTCTGCTGACATTGCCGTCCACCGGGCCAGGAAAGAGCCGCCTGCAGGAAACAACAGGGTTTTCGTTTTCAGCTTTGTTGAAACGACGCGAGATTCTGCACATCTATTTTTGCGCATCAGGCAGTTTTGCAATCTTCTCTTCGGTTTTCAACTATCTGCCGTTTCGGTTAAGTGCCGAACCTTTTCATTTTTCCACCCAATCAACAACCATGCTGTATCTTGTCTATATCATGGGCATCTTTATGGGACCAACAGCCGGCAAGATCAGCAACCGTTTTGGCAGCGGAAACACTCTGGTCTCAGGCAGTATTCTCCTGGGGATTTCGCTGCTCCTCATTTTACTGCCTTCAGTTCCTGCGGTGGTGACTGCCCTGCTTGGAATCTGTGCCGGATTTTTTACCGTCCACGCCGCCGCTGTCGGCTCTCTGAACCGCAAGCTGACCAGCGGCCAGGGAAAGGCCAACGCTCTCTATGTTTTGTTTTATTATATGGGCGGATGGCTTGGCATTACCGGTGCCGGGTTTGCATACAAACACGGCGGCTGGAGCTTTGTTGTCTCTACCTGTCTTTTTCTTTTACTCATTCCTTTGAGCGCCGGTATGGGTGAACGGAAAATGAATAACGGGCAGGAAACATTCTCAACAACCGGGTGAGCACACCTTTGGATTCATGTAATAATGAGCGCTGGCAAACAAAAAACAAAAACAGAAATACTGGATACTGTCATTCCTCTCTTTGCCAGGAACGGCTATGCCGGAGTAAGCATGCGCCAGATAGCCCGGGCAGTGGGCATAAAAGCAGCCTCTTTGTACCACCATTTTCCTGACAAACAGGCCCTGTATGTCCAGGCACTTGCCCAGGCATTTTCGAGACGTACCGCTTCCCTGCGTGACGCCCTGGCCCAGTCTGCAGATCCGGAAAAGCAGTTCTTCCGGCTGGTCCACAATCTATGCATACTGGCACATGAAGATACTGATTTCAGCAGGCTTATTCATCGAGAGCTCATGGATGGCGACGAAAAGCGGCTGCAGCTGCTTGCAGACAATGTTTTTGGCAGTTTTTTTGAGGAAATAATCATGCTTTGCCGCACTCTTGCCCCTGACAGGGATCCCCACCTGTTGGCCATTTCCATCCTTGGCCTGGTCAATTATCATTTTCAACTGACCCCGATCCGGTCTTTTCTTCCGGGATTTCAGGAATCCCATAACGACCCGGAAACTGTTGCCAGCCATATTATCTTGCTGTTGAAAAGTTGAGAGGCTCCCAGCGATGAAACGGATTATCAGCTCTGAAAAACATCCCATCAAACTCTGGCTCGACGAGATAGAACCCGGAACCATGGAGCAGGCAAAACGCCTTGCCAACCTGGATTTTGTCCATGGGCATATTGCCCTGATGCCGGATGCCCATCTTGGCTACGGCATGCCCATTGGCGGGGTTATGGCGACGACGGATGTGATCGTTCCCAATGCGGTGGGAGTTGACATCGGCTGCGGCATGTGCGCTCTCCAGACCTCCCTTACCAATATCGAAACCGATCAGCTCAAGTCCATCATGGCCCTGATCCGTAAAACTGTCCCGGTGGGGTTCAAGCACCATAAAAAGAAACAGGATCCTGCCCTGATGCCGCGAACGCCCGGTAATGTTCCCATGGAAGATCTCTTTGTCGTTTCGCGGGAATATAACAATGCCCTGACGCAGCTGGGCACCCTGGGCGGTGGAAATCATTTCATCGAGATCCAGAGGGGAAGCGACGGTCACATCTGGGTCATGGTACATAGCGGCAGCCGTAACCTGGGATACAAGGTGGCCAATTATTACAACAAGCTGGCAATTCAGCTCAATCATAAATGGGGTGCAACGGTACCGCCGAAATGGCAGCTGGCCTTTCTGCCGCTGGACACCGAGGCAGGACGAAAGTATCTCCTGGAGATGCAGTACTGCGTGGATTTTGCCCTGGCAAACCGCCAGGTAATCATACAGAAAATAAAAGATGCCTTCACCATGGTGATTCCCGGAGTATTTTTTCCCGGATTTATCAATATTGCCCATAATTATGCGGCAATGGAGACCCACTTCCATAAAGATGTCGTTGTCCATCGCAAGGGAGCGACCAGCGCCCGGCCAGGGGAAACAGGTATCATTCCCGGCTCACAGGGAAGCCCCAGCTACATTGTCCGCGGCAAGGGCAGTGAAGAGAGTTTCATGTCCTGCTCCCACGGTGCCGGTCGGAAGATGGGCCGCAAGCAGGCTCGGAAACAACTGGACCTGCGAGTCGAGCAGAAACGGCTCGAAGATCAGGGAATTCTTCATGCCATTCGGCGCCGGGGAGACCTCGATGAAGCAGCCGGGGCCTACAAAGACATTGATGAAGTTATGGAGAATCAACTTGATCTCGTCGAAGTGGTGATTTGCCTGAAGCCACTGGCTGTCATCAAGGGATAGCTGGATAAGCCTTTCCCGCCGGAGAGTGCCGCGGTCAAAAAAGTTGGTCAAATCAGGAAAAATGCAGTATAAGAAGTAGTTGCTCCGGAGCAGATTTCGGACCTGAAACCTGTTCCGGACACCCGGTGCATTTCATACATCATGTCCTGTTCATGCAGGATAACCCAGGCAGGACAGAGAAGAATCTTTTTGGGGGTAAACTCATGGGAAAAGGTGATCTGAGAACCAAACGGGGAAAAATCGTCCGCGGGACTTTTGGCAACAGTCGTCCCAAGAAGAAAAATGCCAAAAAAAACAAAAAATAACCATAAGGGATTCTTCTTGCGGTCCCATTTTGAAAGCAATTGCAACAAAAAAGCAGGAACCCGTTCGGTTCCTGCTTTTTTGTGTTCCAGAACAGACCAGCATCAGGACAGAGCCTGAGAATCACCATTGTTGTCGGCCGCCGTCTCTGTCATGGAGAGGCGTGCATGGCTCAGCAGGTACTCGAGAAAAACCGAGGCCACCGGTGAGAGTTCCCGCCTTTTTCGCCGGATAAGGTAAAAGGGACGGTGCAGAACCACATCGTTGACCGGCACGGTGACCAGCTGCCCGCAACGCTCATCATCGGCCACAGCCCGGCTGGAAAGAATGGAAATACCGATTCCGGCCCGGACCGCCTCCTTAACCGCGGCCGTGGATCCGATTTCCGCCACCTCCTGCAACTGCGATGGCCGCATGCCATGCTGTTCAAGAATCTGCGTGAATACCCGCCGCGTACCGGAACCGGACTCACGGAAAATAAAAGGCTCGTGAAGCAACTCCTCCAGGTCCACGGAACTTCTGGACGCCCAGGGATGGACCGGCGGGACAACCAGCACCAGCTGATCGGAAAAAACCTCCTCCCAGATCAGACCGGTTTCATTCCAGCGAGCGCCGATCACCCCGATTTCCAGTTCTCCGTGCAGCACCTCCCGAGCTATATGGCGCGAGGCGGAAATACGCAGTGTCGCCCGGATGGAAGGATATTGATCCCGGAAAGAGCCGATGAGCCGGGGCAGGATATAGGTCCCGGGGATGGTACCGCAACCGATAAGAATCCGGCCGCTCAACCGGCCGCCGTACTGCTCAACCGCCTGCAGGGCATCCTGGTGCAGACGCAGCATTTTCCGGCCATAGTCGTAAAGCAGCCGTCCCACCGGGGTGGGTTCCACCTCCCGCCCAAGCCGGTCAAGCAGCTTCTGGCCCAGCTCCTGCTCCAGGCTGCGAACATGTTCACTCACCGTGGGCTGAGACAACAGCACATCCTCGGCCGCACGGGTAAAGCTGCCCAGTTCCACGACCTTGCAGAATACTTCCAGTTTCCTTAATTCCATTGTCTCCTGCCCCTGCTTCTCGGCTGGATATTTCCAACCTCGCTACCCTTTTCACCTTCATATTTCGGCACGGCGCCGCTGAAATCCCACCTGGTCCCGATTCCAGCCAGCCAGAAGGACACCGCCTTCATACCATAGATATTTCCGATCCGCATTATCCAAAAAACCAGCACAAGTGTAAAAAAACATGCTTAAGCCGGAGGTCCGGGAAGGAACGGTTCGGGTGCAGAAATATTGCGGGCTGAAAGGTTTTTACCCGAGAATCCGATGGACCTCCCGGGCTATCTCTTCCAGGGTGTAAGGCTTTTTGGCAAAACCACTGGCTCCAAGGGCGCAGGCCCTGCGCACCTCCTCGCTCTCAGAATAACCACTGACAATCAGGGCCTTCTGGCCTGGACGTATCTTGAAAATTTCTTCCAGGGTCTTACGTCCGTTCATGCCAGGGTCCATAATCATATCCAGTACGACAAGATCCACCACCCGCTGACGAAGAAATTCAACCGCCTCCTCGCCACTGCCTACACTCTCGACCCGGTAGCCAAGCGTCTTCAGCAACCTCGAGGCGATATCCCGCTGCATCTCGTCATCATCCACCACGAGAATGGTTCCCTCACAGCCTGCGAGGACTTCAGAAGCTATGGAATCATCCCGGTTCTGCGGAGTTTCTCCAACAGCGGCCGGCAGTAAAACCGTAAACCTGCTGCCTTCCGGCCCGGACACCACACTGACTGTTCCACCATGATCCTGGACCGTATTCCAGACAATGGCCAATCCCAGGCCGGTACCACTCCGTCCCAGCTTCTTTTTGCTGTAAAACGGTTCAAAGATATGTGGCAAGTCCTCTTCAGGAATCCCGGCTCCAGTATCCTCCACCACAAGTTCCACAAAAGGCCCTGGGTCCAGAGTACGGCCCGCAGCACTGTCCCTGGTCACCGTGGTGTTGGCGGTAGAGACCCTGATCCGGCCGGAACCGCTGATCGCTTCGAAACCATTGGCCATAAGATTCATCAACAGTTTCATGACATGAACGGGAGAACAGCGGCACCAGTACAGGTCCGGGTCCAGCCGGGTCTCCAGTTCCACATCTGGATACGTATTACGCAGCAGGGTGAATTCCGGAGAGGCAATATACTGTTCCACCAGGTCGTTGAGAAGACAGAGTTCCCGTACGCTTGCCGCGCCCCGGGCGACAGTAAGCAGATCGGCGACAATGGCCGCCGCTCGCTGGCCTGAATCGCGGATGGCGGCCAGGATTTTCCTCTGAGGGCTCTCCGGAGGCGTCTCCAGTAAAAGCAGCTCCGGATAGTTGATGATTCCCGAGAGGATGTTATTAAGATCATGGGCCACCCCGCCGGCCATCATGCCGATCATCTCCGTCTTTTCCGCATTGCGGAGCCGCTCTTCCATTTCCCGGTGCACTTCCTGGGCCCTGACAGAGTCGGACACGTCACGAATCACAAGAAGTGCGCCTCCTGGATCATCCTCGCCGTAACTGAAAGGCACCCGGGCCACATCAAGATGCCTGTCGAGATAAGGCTCATAGTACTGGCTCCGACGCAGATCGTCTCCGCAGACATCCCGGAAACAGTATTTTGGTGGTCCGTCTGTGCCGTGAACCAGCTCGTAACAGTAATGTCCAACCACCTCTTTAACCTCGAGGCCGACCATATCGGCAAAAGGGATGTTGGCCCGCAGTATCCTGCAGTCCGGACCGATGATGGCGATCATGTCCGGCACCGCGTCAAAAGTCCGCTCCCAGTCTACCTTGGCCCGGCGAATCTGTTTCTCCACCTGCGTTCGGGCGGCGATTTCCTGCCGGAGCTTTTCCATCCGTTCGTTGAGCTGCCGGGCCATGATATTCATTGCCTGGCGCAAAACCTGCAATTCTTCCAGGCTATGGGACTCCGGAGGTATCTGGTAGGAAGGATCCTGGGAGATCTTTCTTGTCTGTTCCACCAGGATCCTCAGGGAACGCAGAAGGTACCGGGCCTGGAAAAAAAGAAGAAAAAAGAGCAAGCCCGCAACCAGCAAACTGGTCCAGGTTATAATGATGGTCCGCTGCCAGAACAGTTCCCGATCCTGCCGCACCTTCTGCCCGACCCAGGCGAAGATGTCCATCATGCCAAGCCGGTTCTGCAGGAGACTGCGCTCAATAACCTTTTCCTTTTTCTCCAGGTCAACGATCCGCCTGAAACTCTGCTCGAAAATACGACCATTTTCCTGCAGATCCTCCACCAGCAACCTGTCCTCCTCCTTACTGGACGTGGCGGCGAGGCTGTCCACCGCATTGTAGAAGGCCTGCATGTTGGTTGAAAAATCAGTCTGTATCCGCCGGAAATCGTACAATCCTCTGACCGCGCGGAAACCAAGGAAAATATCAGACAGTATATGCTGTAATTCAACGAGTTCCCCGATCACCTCAGGCTCCTGCTCTCCAGCAGGGTACTCCCTGCCGGAAGGAGGGAAGTCCACGCCTTTTTCAGGATTGGTCCTGGTCTTGGTGTCAAGTACATGTCGCAGGTTGACCAGGTGGTTTTCGTGCACTGTATGGAGCGCACTGGTTAACTCAACCACCCGGCGCCGGATATCACTGCGAAGGTGGGAAAGTTCACTTCTGTTCTCCTGGGACGATATGAGCAGCTCAAGGCGCTGATCAGGCAGGTCGGATTTATTTTCGTGGCAGGTGGTACACCGGCGGCTGAATTCCTTTACCCGGAGGATGAGCTTATTGTATTGAAACGGATCTTTCAGCAACCGTGTTTCATCCGCTGCCAGGCGGAGAAACCGGCTTTCAAGCTCCAGCATCTGGGCATAGGTATTATTGAGGCTGGTAAAACGGTGATTTAAATAAAAAGTCAGGCCCAGAAGCACCGTGAAAAGGAACAGCCCAAAGAGCATCAGGTAGAAATTGCCCCGGATGGATCGCGAATGCAGCATTATCTATCGTCTCCCTGCCTCTGTCTGCGGGACACAGCAGGCCATGGCTTCGCGTCAACCCTTACCAGGTTCCCCCGAAGCTCCACACCGATTTGCCGGTTTCTCTTTTCCGAAGCAGAGATGGAATCCGAAATCGTATGTCATGGGCCGGTGCCGCTGAGCAAACAGGTTGCGGCAGAAAACTTTTCCGCCAGTGGATATTCTCTGATTTATACCATAAAGTGACAGTCAGTTGAAGAGACGGTTCACTTTCCTGCCCTGGCCTGACACCTATACAGGGTCCCACAGCCTGCACAACGAAAAATGAAAGCTGTTGTTACTCCTCTGGAGGGTGGTACGGGAATTTCATATAAAACCCATTGGCATCCAAAATATCCTGCACACCTACCAGTGATTCCCTGGACATCATTGCACCGGTCTGTCAGATTTCTGCATGACCATCTTGCGCCGGGTTCACCAGAAACACCTCAATTGCCGGTTCAAGGAGGATCCGGAACAGAATCGGTGCCCAGGAGACTTGCAAGTCCTGAAAAACGGACGACCCGCCGCTGGACAGCAGTGCGCAGGGCCTGCGGAGACGAGCAGATGGTTAGCCTGGCCCGGGCCCGGGTGATCCCGGTATAGAGAAGTTCCCGGGTCAAAAGGGGGCTGTACCCGTCCCGACCGGACTCCTGTCCGGGCAAAAGTAAAAGGACATGTTCAAACTCGGAGCCCTGGGCCTTGTGAACGGTTATGGCCCAGGCGGTCTCATGACGCGGCAACCGGGCCGGAGCCACGGGCCGCAGGGTCTTGTCCGGACGGGGGAACCAGGCCATGAGCCGTCCCTGCCCGTCGGGCCAAAGCACCCCGATGTCCCCGTTGTAGAGTTTAAGCCCATAATGGTTGGCGAGGATCATGACCGGTCTCCCCCTGTACCATCTGGTGTCCGGCGGAATCAATCCCTGCCGGCGAAGAACCTGTTCCACCAGGACGTTCACCCCGGACACCCCGAAAGTCCCCTCGCGCAGGACACAGAGGATCCGAAACCTGTCCAGGGCCTCCAGGGCCTCACCAGGATCTCTGGCCGTGAAAAGTCGCCGGTAGCGGGCCACGATCTCGCGGGCCAGCCATTCCCGCTGTCGGGAAACGGAGACCGGGACCAAAGTAAGGTCTGCCCCCCCGGAGGCCATAATTTCTTCCAGTTCCCGGTCATCCCCCCGGTTAACCGCCCGGGCCAGACGACCGATACCGCTGTCATCATGAAACCGGTAACTCCTGTGTAACATAACCACAGCATCGTTGAACGGGGGAGGAGGCGGAGCCCCGGGTTTCAGCGCCATACCGGTCAGCCGGCCCATGACCTGACACAGCTCGCCGGACCACCCTTGATCCGCCCGCCGGCAGAGATCACCAAACAGGCTGCCCGCCTCCACCGAAGCCAGTTGATCACGGTCACCCAGGAGGATCAACCGGGCCTGGTGCGGCAAGGCATCTATCACCCCTGCCATGAGTTCCAGGTCAATCATGGAGGCCTCGTCTATGACCAGGACATCCAGGGCCAGCGGACGGCCCGCATCGTGCCGGAAACGACCGGAATCCGGGACAACTCCAAGAAGCCGGTGCAGAGTCATGGCCTGATCCGGGACCTCGATGTCCAACTCGGCAAGAAACCCTCTGATCCTGGCCGAACGCAGCACCTTGCCAATCGACTCCTGCAGCCGGGCCGCGGCCTTGCCGGTGGGCGCAGCCAGACCGATACGCAGGCCGCCGCCGTGCATACCCTGCAGCAAGGCGAGCAGCCTGGCCACCGTATGCGTCTTACCGGTGCCGGGTCCCCCTGATATCACCACCAGACGTTTCACCAGGGCCAGGGCTGCCGCGGCCCGCTGCCAGTCCACTGTATCAGCGATCGGGCCATCAGGCGTCTGTCCGGAAAACAGCAGCCCAAGCAACGAAGCTCCCTTCTCCGTATCCACATTTTCCAGAACCCGGCTTTTTGCAAGCAATTCCCTGGCAACCAGCTGCTCGTAGCCAAAATAACGGCCCAGGTAAAGCCGGTCATCCTGATCCAGGACCAGGGGCGTCGAAGTATCAGAAGAGACAATCCCGGACCGCAACAGGCTGAAGCGCCAGCTGTCAAGGTCCGGCGTCCGCAGCGCGGGTGCATCTTTCCCGCTCGCCAGTGTCCCGAACACCGGTTGCCCGGACACGGTTTCCAGGGGCAGGCAGACATGGCCCTCGCCAACCGCCCTGCTGACCAGGGCCGCTGCCAGCAGCAGCCAGGGCTGGTCACCACCGGCCAACCGCTCGAGAAACAGGGCAACATGCCGGTCCAGGTCACGGAGATGGCCGCTGTTAACCGCCTGTCGCAGCAGATCCGCCACCCGCAGGTCCACACCATCCAATCCCATCACCCCTCCTCGTCTTCCCGGCCCTGGCAGGCCCGGTCAAGAGATTCTATCAGCTCCCTCTGCGGACGGGCCTGAAAGATACCCGTACCCGCCGGATTGTCCGGGGCCATACCCCGCAGAAACAAATACAGGGCACCGCCCATGTGGATATCGTAGTCATATTCTGCGAGCCGGGTTTGCAAATAACGGTGCAGGGCCAGGATATAAATAAGGTACTGCAGGTCGTAACGGTGCTCGAGCATGGCCTGGTCAAGTCTTTCCGGACAATACTCTTTGACCCCTGATCCAAGAAAGTTGGACTTGTAATCCACCACCCAGAAACGACCGTGATCACGGAAGACCAGGTCGATATAACCCTTCATCATTCCGCGCAGAATCCCGGATTTTTCAGGCAGCGAAATCATGCCGAAGTCCTTGAGTATTTTGCTCCAGCGGCCAAGATCCAAACCGTCCAGGGAAAAATAGAACCCCATCTCGCATATCATGCTGCCAGGATCCACTCGGGCAAGGGACTGGTCGCTGACAAGCGGAGTGGTCACCACCTGTTCCATCCAGTCGCACACCACCCGGGTCCAGGCGTTGTCAATGCCGGCCAGATCAAGTTGAGCGGTGACAATTTCCTGCAATCGTTCCCGTTCGGAAACAGACAGTTCTTTCAACGGACCTGATTCGTTTCCGACCGTCCTTGCGCCGCCCAGAAACTGTTCCAGAATATTGTGCAAACAGGTGCCTGCAACCGTACCACGCGGAAAGCCGAACCTATCCCGGGGCGTCATAGCCGTCTTTTCCAGACCGGCCGGATGGTTCAGGCTGTTCAGATCAGCCGGGGTCAGGTCATCATGGTATCTGTCCATCTCAAGCCCAGACTCATGGCCCGACACCAGGCCGGAATAACTGGTGACACGCCAGCCCGGATCGACCCGACCGGTGAACACGCGGGAGACAATCTCGTCAGAGCGGGCGGTGGTCGCTGAAAAACGACACGGCCCATCCTCTCCCTGGTCTGGAACATCCTCGATCCCCACCCGGCTCACCTTGATTATCTCGCGACCGTTTGCCGCGACACGGGCGGCACGGGCGACATCATGCAACTCCTCGACAATCCGCTCATCGGGCAGTTCCTTTACCGGCACCACCCGGCCATCGGAATCCCGGTGGAGAAGATAAGCCAGGGCGGAATGCTCCAGAGACCGGAACCGTCCCCAGCAGATCACCGTACCATAAATTGCCCTGGTCATAGCCACGTAGAGAAGACGCAGGTCCTCGGCCAGCCTCTCCTGCTCTGCCTGGTGGTAATGGGACTCGACCTCACTGCCCAGATCCACCTGACGTTCCAGGGTATGCGGATCGTGAAAGACAAAAGGCCTCGTACGGTCACAAACCTTTCCCGCCCAGAGAAAAGGCAGGAAAACCAGAGGATACTGCAAACCCTTGGCCTTGTGGATGGTCACGATCCTGACCAGGTTCTCGTCACTCTCCAGCCGCAGCTGCTGACTTTCGCTCTTTTTTTCCCTCCCGGAGCACTGCAGCTGCTGCGCAAACCAGCGGACCAGACCGGCCACAGAAGTGGCCGACCGGTTCCAGGACTCCTGCAACAGTTCCGCTAGGTGCATGTAATTGGTCAGCTGCCGCTCGCCGGAGGTCGTCTGCGGACCACCGGCATGCCGAAGCAGCCGGTTGGCCATTCCTTCCCGGGCCACCAGGTACTGCAGCATGGTCACCGGCCCATGCTCTTCCAGACGCCGCCGGTATTCCTGGAGCATGTTCAGCCGCCCTTCCCAGGCGTCCTCGTCGTGACCGAGCCGATCGAGTCCGACCGCGTCCAGGCCAAAGAGCGGACTCACCAGGGCAAGCCGGACCAGCCCCTCGTCTTCGGGATTTTCCAGGGCCAGGAGCAGGTGCAGCATGTCCTCGGCTTCAGGACTGCCAAAAACCGACTCCTGGCTGTAACAGACCGAAACAATATTATGCGTACCAAGTGCTTTCTGCATGACTGCAGCCTCGTGATGGCTGCGGACCAGGACCGCGATATCGCCGGAAGACAGGGGCCGGACCGATGCACCGGTACCGATCCGGGCCCGACCCTCAAGCCCGGCGGCCAGCAGGCTGCTGATCCGGGCCGCACACAGCGAGGCCGCCGCCTCCCTGCCTTTCTCGCTGGCCAGAACACCACCGGAACGGGATCCGGCCAGCTCTCTGGCCGGTAAAACGAGAAATTCCATAGCCGGCAACCCGGCACCATCCACCAGCAGCGGTTTTTCTTCTTCGATGCGACCGGCCGCCTGCGCCGGATGAAGACGAATATCACTGGAGAAGACAAAGCTGTCCCTGGCTTTGAAGAGTTGATTCACCGCCTCCACCATGGCCCTGCTGGAACGATAGTTGGTGCCGATGGTGTAACGGCTTTCCTCCGGGGTATCGCGACGGGCCTGGATATACGTGAAGATGTCGGCCCCGCGAAAAGAATAAATGGCCTGCTTGGGGTCACCGATCATGATCAACCCGGACCGGTCTTCCCGGCTGCTGTAGATGGTTTTGAAAATCAGGTACTGAACCGGATCGGTGTCCTGAAACTCATCCACCATGGCCACCGGGAAACGGGACCGGATGCGACGCACCATCAGCCCGTCTATATCCTTCTGCAGAGCCTGGTCAAGCTGATGGAGCAGGTCGTCAAAGTACATTGCATCCTGTTCCTTCTTGCGCTGTTCAAGCTCGTGGATCATAAACTCTCTGGCCTCGACAAGAATCGCTATCCTTCTCAGGGCAAGAAGCCGACCATGGGCAGTGAAAAAACGATCAAAGAGGGTAAAAAACGGATGTTCCGGCCGGATACCTTTTTTTTTCACCTTTGTATCCATCACCGACCGGGCCAGCAGCTGGGTGTCCGGGGACAGGCGCCAGACCAGGGTTTCTTCCTCTGCCAGCCGGTCCATACCGGCCAGGGCCTGCTCCACCCGCTCATGAGAATAACCCTTTCTCTTGTCCCGGCTGAGACCCGTGGCTGAGGCCAGTACCTCTGCGACCTCTTTCCGCACCCCGGGCCAGGCCCGCTGTATCTCCCTCTGTAAAACCAGGCAGGTTTGGCGCAACTCCTCAACTTCATTCAGATCTATGACCGGAAGACAACGCACGCCTCTTTCCAGCAACAGGCCTTCAATAGCACCCAGAAGCGCCACCGGACCGGACCACTGTTCCAGGATCCAGGCAGCCTCAGCAGACTCCAGGCCATAAAACCGGCTGCGCCAGAAATCTTCGGCGATTTGCTGCCGAAGCACGCTCTCGCTCTCAAGAAACTCGACGTCAAAAGACATACCGGATTCCACGGCATGGTCCTGAAGAACCCGTTGACAAAAACCGTGGATGGTATGGATTGCCGCCTCATCCATCCGTGACAGAGCGTCTTTGAGGAGTGTAGCCCCTTCCTCCCCACCTGACTGAGTCACCAGCTTCTCCAGGAGCGGATCACTGGACGTTGCCGGGCGCTGTTCCAGCAAATCCAGAGCCTCGCGGATCCGGTTTCTGATCCGGTCACGGAGCTCCTCAGTGGCTGCCCTGGTGAAGGTCACCACCAGAATTTCATCTACCGGCAGCCTTTTTTCGAGCAGGAGACGGAGAAAGAGAAGAACAATGGTGTATGTCTTGCCGGTTCCGGCCGAGGCCTCGATCAGCTTCCGGCCGGTCAGGGGAAAGGTCAGGGGGTCAAGTACCTGCATCGTCTTCCTCCAGTACATCCAGGACCGGATCCCAGATCCGGGTCAACTCCAGGAACCTCTGATCCAGGGGATCACGCCCCCGAAGGGCTATCCGATAGGCCAGGTCCTGCTGTTCTCCCGGGATTTTGAACGGACCAAACCACTCCTTTTCGGCCTCCCGTTGCTCCGTCCCCCTGCCCAGACGCCTGGCCCTGGCCCAGGCAAGGCTGGTCCGGGGAAAAAAATGGAGCGGTTCCTTCAGGCCGCACCGGTACCAGTGGAGCAACTCCGCCAAATACTCCCGGGCGGTTTCCACCGGCGGCAGGGAAAGAACAGAGTCTGTGCCCAGGTGGAAACTGCGGCGCCCCCTACATTCCGGTGCCACAAGATTCAGCACCAGGTGCAGGATCCAAAGCCGGATCAGGTCGCCCCCCTTCCACCTGGTCGGACGCCAGGTCACAAGTCCTTCGGCATAAAGCCCGTACAGCGTGCCAACCAGCCTGGTTCCCGCCACCTCCAGGTCAACGACGGACAACGGCTCGCGCCGATCCCGAACAAGCATCGAGAGCCTGCGCACCAGAAAAGACATGCTCTCAGATAGATCCGCCAGAAGGATATCGCCAAATCCACCGTGGGGCAAAAGCCCCCGGGCCCGGAGAATTCGTCCGCACTCCCCCTCATCCCGACCGGCGAGCAGGCAGTCCACGCCCTGCCTGGCCAGGTGATATCGCTCCAGCGCGTCCAGGGCAAATGGCTCGCTTTCAGCCAGCGCTTCCTCGCCAACCCATAACCGCACCCCAAGCCGTTCCTGAAGAAAAAATCGCACCGGATGACTCCAGAACCGGGCCAGGAGATTGATATCAACGACTTCCCGCTCACCACCGGGATCACTTTCAAGTCCGGAACCAGGCAGGGCCTGCGACACAAACGGCTCCACTTCGGCCCCTGTTTCCCGGGGCGGCATCCAGTAAGTGAAGAAGCTGCGGTACTCCGAGTCGGTAAAGCACCTTGTGGAAAAAGGTTGCAGCGGGTACTCCACTGTCAACAACGCACTGGCCCGGAAGTTGTCGTCATCAGCGGCAGGATCAGACCTCGCGGGAACGCACCCGCGGTCGATATAGTCCTGCAATTCACCGACCACCACCGAGGGCGGCAGAAAGCTCATGTCCACCTGGTCCCGGCCTATCCAGGAAATATGCAGATACTCTCGGGCAGAAAGCAGGGCTTCAAGGAAAAGGTACCGATCATCATCACGCCGGTTGCGATCACCGATCCGGGGTTCCCTGGCCATCAGGTCAAAGGAGAGCGGACGCTGCACCCGGGGAAAATCGCCATCGTTCATACCCAGCAGGCAGAGTACCCGGAAGGGTATGGCACGCATGGGAACCATGTTGCAAAAAGTGACCTTACCTGACAAAAACGGCGAGGGTGCCGGAGAGCTGTCTAAGGTTCTCCTGAGCCAGGTGCGAACCAGGTCCGGCTCCAGGGATTCGGTGAACCCTGCCCTGGAGCAGGTACTACTGAAACACCCGATGATCTCCCGCAACATAGCCAGGCTGTGCTGCTCCGGACTTTCAGTACCGACAAAAAAATCATCAATCAGGGCAACCAGTACCTCCTGCCAGCGTGAAGGAGCGGCCGGCTCGCGAAGGATACCGCTCCAGGTCCGCAGCCGTTCGACAAGAGAGGCCAGAACACCAAGGAGATGGGTGTCGCGGGAAGAGAGATCGCCAAACGGCTCCATGTCCACCCAAGTCCCGGAGGAAGGAACACCGTCTGTCTGCGACACACCGTCTGTCTGCGACACACTGCAGGGGGTGGGGGAAGGGCCGGCCACATGGCCAAGCAGCAGACGATCCAGGCCAAAGCACCAGGTGTGCAGGCCGGAACTACCGGAATTATGGCACGAACAGCTGTCTGCGACACACCGTCTGTCTGCGACACACTGAGAGCGATGGGCCTGATCAAGGCCCCAGCGAATACCGGAGCGCGCGACCAGGGTCCGCAGCCGGCTGACATCATCCCCGGCCAGGCCAAGACCGTTCCGGACAGCATCGGTTTCCAGCAGGGCCAGAACCTGGGGTGCGGTCATCCGTCCAGAAAGGACCTCCAGCAGGTCGAGAAATGCACGGATAACAGTATGATGGGCGGTAAGGGAGCGATCGGCCAGGGACCAGGGAATCCGACCGGGCTCTTCGGCCGTTCCGAAGACTCCGGCAATGGCCCCGTGGTACCGTTCGATATCCGGAGCCATGATCAGAATATCCGAAGGCAGCAAATCCGGCAGTTCCTGGAAAAGTTCCAGCAACCGGTCATGGAGAACCTGCACCTCCCGCAACTCACTGTGACAGGAGTGAAAGGTTATGGATCTGTCTCCCGGTTGAAGGACAAAAGAGGGAGTGTCGACTCCACTGCGGTCATGGAGATGAAGGATATCCTGCTGCACTGATCCAAGCAGGCTTGCTGGATCTTCCTCCTGGTAGAGATCGTATTCCCGAACAGGCATGGAACCGTCATTGAGCGTCCCGAGCAGGAGTTGAAAAAAGTCCCGGCCCACCCTGCCCAAAGAGGCCAGCAGCGGATTGCCCCGGGCATAAAATTCACTGACATCTGTCCGCTCCTGCCGCCGCCAACCCTGCCGTTTCCTGGCCATTTCCCGGTCAGAAGCCACATCTTCCCAGTAACCGTGACAGGGGCTCAGGTGAAAGATATGCACTTCGGTGAAGCTGGCCACGATCCGCAACACCTCGAGATAAGCCGGAGCCAGGGAGCTGATGCCAAAAAGACAGACCCGCTCCGGCAGGACGTCAAAGCCTGTCCCCTGAACCCGACCGGACGAAAGCACCTCGGCGCTACGGACCTGAAGCCGCTGGAGCAGAGCCGCCCGATGCGGTTCATCACCATCGGCCAGCGCCCGCCACAAGATAGCCTGCCAGGAGTTGTCTGTGGGCGACACACTGTTTCCACCCCGTTCCCAGGCCAGGATCATATCCGGCCGAAACACCAGGTACTGGTCAAAAAGATCACTGATCCGCCCGGCGAGCTGAAACCGTTTTTTCTGATCGGTATCGGGATGAAGGTAGGAGGCAAGTTCACCAAAAGCAGGTTGCCGGCACAACTCGGGCAGCAGGGCCATTATCCGCCACTGCAGCACATTACGGTCAAAGGACGATTCCTCGGGCAGCGGCCCGAGAACCGCGGCAAACACGTCCCAGACAAAACGGGCTGCCAGGGGAAAGGCCAGGTTGGCGGCAATGCCGGAGTGACGGGCAAGCTCCAGGGAAAGCCAGCGCCCCATGCCCGGGTTCTGCACAACCACGACCTCGGGAGCCAGTGGCTCAGCAAGCGGCCGCTCCAGTACCGCGGCCAGGGCCTCCACCAAGTGCTCCTGCCTGTTGGACTGATAAAGAAACAAATGACCTGTTACCACTGTCTAACCATTACGTATCGCCTTACACGACTCTGCAGGCTTGCAGGTGAAATAATAAATTTGTTCAAGCGAAAAAAATTATGGCGCTGCAGATAATCTGCTATAATGTGAACAGCAACATTACTCGAAAAATTATTGCTGCAGCAATATATCCGGCCACCAATGCCTGGCGCTTCGGAAAACAGGCGGCCGGAACCCGCACGGGAAAAGGCTGCCTCCAGTCACCATGATATGAAAAAAACTATATCATTTGCCAGGATAATCCTGGCTTTCCTGACTATTCTTACCCTGTCTGCCCTCTTTTACCTGCCATATCGTTCGGTCCGCACAGAAACCATCGAAGCGTACAACAAGGAACAGTTCACCCTCGCCTCCCAGGCAGCCACAGAAATCGAAAGTTTTTTTGCATACTGCACCAGGTCTCTGACCTATCTTGCCGGCCATCCTTCCATCATGAGAATGGATGAACAGGGCCGCCGCCTGATGGAAGACTTCCACGCCATCAATGGACCGGACTTTGCCTCGATAACCCGAATCGACAGGACAGGCCGTATAATGTTCGCTGTTCCCTTTTCCGAAACAATAGTCGGAAAAGATGTCTCCGGCCAGACCCACAACAAAAAGATCCTCTCAACCCACAAGCCTGTTATCAGCGATGTTTTCATGTCCGTACAGGGATTTCCGGCCATCGCTTACGCCATGCCCGTGTTCGACGGCGATACTTTTCAGGGCTCAATCACCCTGCTCATCCCTTTCAACGACTTGTCCGGAAAATATATAGGTAACATCGAACAGACGGGCAGGAATCTGGCCATTCTCATAACCATGACCGGAACAGCACTCTATTGCCCCATACAGAACAAAATGCTGCCAGACAGCGGTGGTGCGCCCCTTCCCCTGACAGAAAGACTCTCTTCAGAGCCGGACATGCTCGCCATGATCGAAAACATGATGGCCGGCAGAACAGGCAAAGCGGTCTTCAGCGCGCCCTCTTCCGGAAAGCGGAAGTTCGCCGGCCAGACCATGCATGCCGTGTACAGACCAATACACCTGCCCACAGGAAATTACTGGTCCATAGCCATAGCTGCGCCCGAGGAGCTGATACTCCAGGCCATGACGGACTTCCGTAACAAATGGCTCCTGGCCACTTCCATCGCCATCTGTGCGGTTTTGGCCCTGAGCTTTGTCCTGTCCTGGTTTCTGGCCATCAGGAGCGAGGAGAAGAGGCGGCAGACCATGGAGGACCAGCTCCACCTGCTTCTTCAGCACCTTCCTGTCTGCGTCGTGCTCTGGAGCAGGGAGGGAAAAATGATCTATGCCAACCGCGCGGCCCTGAAGCTGCTTGAAGCCAGGGAAGAAGACATACTGGGGCGGGGCATGTTTGATTATGTCCTGCCGGAGTTCCACGCCGAGGTCAGGGAGCGGTACAGGAAGATCATGGCCCATGAAGATCTTCAACCGACCACCTACAGGATTCGCACCTGCAGAAACAATGAAAGAACCGTGGAGGTGGACACGGTTCCTTTCCGGTTCAACGATCAGGACTGCCTGATCTCTCTCGTCCTGGATGTAACCGAAAAATCAGCGGCCGAAGAAACCCGCAAACGGCTGGTCACAGCGATCGAGCAGACCAGGGAATCAATCCTGATCACCAATCGCGAAGGGATCATCGAGTATGTCAATCCAGCCTTCTCCTCGGTCACCGGCTATTCACGGAAAGAGGTCCTGGGAGAAAATCCCCGTATTCTGCGCAGCGGCAAACACGACCTGTCCTTTTATCGCACTATGTGGCAAACCATCACCTCCGGAGAAGTCTGGCAGGGCCGAATCATCAACCGGAAGAAAAACGGCAGTCTGTTTGTCGAAATGGCCACCATATCTCCGGTCCGGGACAAGGAAGGAGCCATAACCCATTTCGTGGCGGTCAAAAGGGACATCACCCATGAGGCAGAGCTGGAAGCACAGCTGCAGCAGGCCCAAAAAATGGAAGCCATCGGCACCCTGGCCGGGGGCATTGCCCACGACTTCAACAATATTCTCGGAGCCATCATCGGCTTCACCGACATGGCCCTGCTGATGTGCGATCCCGACTCACCGGTCTACGAGAACCTGGAACATATACGACAGGGCGGCCAGCGGGCCTCCGACCTGGTCCAGCAGATACTGACCTTCAGCCGCCGTGGTGCCACGGCCAAACATCCTGTTTCCGTGGCCCCGCTCATCAAGGAAAGTCTCAAGCTGCTGCGGGCCTCTCTCCCGGCCACCATCAGAATAAACCAGCAGATCAAGGCCCCGGATGTCAAGGTTCTGGCTTCTCCGGTGCAACTTCAGCAGATCATTATGAACCTGTGCACCAACGCCTTCCACGCCATGGGAGAAAAAGGCGGGCAGCTCGATATCATCCTGGAAACCGAAACTCAAGGGGAAGATGGAAATCCCCCCCGGATTCGTCTGGTGATCCGGGATACGGGATGTGGAATCGACAAGGAAATCATGAACCGGATCTTTGATCCTTTTTTCACCACCAAGGAACCGGGCCAGGGTACCGGTATGGGACTCAGCGTGATCCACGGAATCGTCCACGACCTTGGCGGTTCCATAGATGTGGAATCAAGGCCGGGCAGGGGATCGACTTTCACCATCCTGCTGCCGGCCACCAGCCAGGGACCCGAGCCGGAGATAATAGAGACCAACGACCCTTTGCCCCGGGGAAGCGAGCATATCCTGATCGTCGATGACGAGATCGATATCTGCACCACTTTCCGGATGATGCTCGGTCACCTCGGATACCAGGTTGCAGACCTGTGCAATCCAGAGCAGGCCCTGGAACGGCTGCAAAAAAATCCCGGCGAATTTGACCTGGTCATTTCCGACCATACCATGCCGGAGATGACAGGCCTGTCCCTGCTCCAAAAAATCAAAGCCTTCAATCCGGATCTGCCGGTGATTCTCTGCACCGGCTATTCGGAGCAGCTCGACGAATCAAAAGCCCGCGAGGCTGGAGCCTTGGCCCTGCTGATGAAGCCTGTCGATCTGCAGATTCTGGCCAAGACCGTGCGCAGAATCCTCGACGAAATCAGCAACAGCACCCATCCCTGACGCACCGTCACCCGGCTCATGTACGAGAAAATACGAGAGTTAGGGGGGGACATCTGCTGACTACCGCCCGCCACCATTCTTTCCGGACTGGTTCAGACCGGCGAAAGGAGCAAGATTCTGCCCGGTGGCCGCCAGGAGCCGCTGCCTGGCCAGGTGGTAATTGACATATGCCTGGGCCAGGCGGCCATGGGTGGTGGTCAGGTTGCGTTGAGCCTCGTTAAGGCGAACGATGGAGGCGGTTCCGGCCTGGTATTTGGCCTGGGCCAGCTCCCGATTCTCCCGAACCAGGTCCAAGGTCTGCCGCTGAAGCTCGACCTGTTCCGCCGCTGCCTGCAAATACGCCAGATCCTGGCGTATTTCCGAGGCGACCCGGTTACGCAGATCAGCATACTGGTGCCTCAATTCGCGCAGCCGCAACCGCGCCTCAACCTGACGGGCCCGATCACCACCACCGGAAAAAAAGTTCCAGCCCAGACTGAGCAGAATGCTGGAACCAAAATCAGCACTCCCAAACTCCAGATCATCCATCCGGGTGCCGTACACCCCTCCCTGAAGCTGGATGTTGGGATAATTTCTGGCCTTCGCCATTCCGATCGCGGCCTCGGCCTGGTGAATCTGCATGGACAGGGTCTGGATATCAGGACGGGTTTTCAGGGCCTTGGCAAGCAACCGCTCCGCTTCTGTCTGCCGGTCCACAGGGTCAGGTTCCGGGTTGCCCACTTCCCGGTCCAGAGGAGCGAGCTCCATGTACGGCGGCAGAGTACCATCGGACATCCCGAGCAGGGCGGCCAGGCCGTAAAGAGCAGCCTCGTACTGACGCCTGCCCTGCAAAAGGGTCGTGCGGGCCGAATTGAGCTGGACCTTCATATTGAGCACATCGCCCCTGGAACCCGTACCGACTTCTAATCGGTTCCGGGCATCCTGGAGCTGCTGGGAGTAGAACCTGGCATCACCGCTGGCTATCTCCACCGCCGCCCGCTGGAGCTGAGCATTGTAAAATGCTTCGGCCACCGAAGCAAGAAGCATGCGCCGGGCATCCAGCCGGGCTGCTGCCAGAGATTTCTCTCCATACTCAGCCTGCTGCCTGTCGAACCGACGGTAAAAACCGTCGAAAAGAACCCACGTCGCCTGTAACCCAAGGGTGTAATCTTCAACTGTTCGCTCGGCAGTACCTCCGGAGAGGATGGCCATGCCCTGAGCCGCCTCATACTCATTGTCAGACCGGTGGACAACCCGTCCGGAGGCGCTGAAATCAAGCGACGGGAACCAGGCCGCCAGGGCCTGCCTGACCCGGGCCCGGGCCTGTTCAAGCCTGGCGCCGGCCGCCTCCATGGA
This sequence comes from Desulfolithobacter sp., assembly GCF_054025815.1. Taxonomy (NCBI): domain Bacteria; kingdom Pseudomonadati; phylum Thermodesulfobacteriota; class Desulfobulbia; order Desulfobulbales; family Desulfobulbaceae; genus Desulfolithobacter; species Desulfolithobacter sp. Next base: position 32,728 of record NZ_JBPMMS010000018.1, read on the forward strand.
AGGATTGCCCTCCAGGGCCAGACGCTGGGCAGTCTGAAGGTCAAGAATCGTTTTTTGCCCTGAAACAGCCTCTGCCGTCTCCGGCACGGTCTTTTCTTCGGGCACCACCCCTGCAGACGCAGTTGTGACCTGGAAGAAAATGACCAGAAACAACAACCAAAACCAGTTTTCTCCTGCTGCCCGCTGTCTCATTTTTCCTCTCTCCTGAATCTGTGACGGTTTTGCGCTTTCTACGTGTAACAGATTGACTTTTCGTCGATTTTTCACAAAAACACCTGCAGAAGATTAACCCCGCCGCCTTGCGGAGCGCTCAATTGCAGACGGCTCTGCCCACCTGTTACCCTATGGAATGACAGTTTCTTCAATGGGTATCCTTCTACGGCCTGATGCCGGTTCAACCATCTCTCTTGCAGGCCAGGTGCCGGTCCTGATCCGGAACTGAAGCCGGCGCAAATCGTTGACAATGGCCAGCAGGGAAGGAATCAATACCAGGGTCAGCACGGTGGCGAACATGACTCCGGCGGCCAGGGACAGGGCCATGGGGATGAGAAACCGGGCCTGGAGGTCTGTCTCCATGATCAACGGAGTCAGGCCGCCCACCGTTGACACGGTTGTGAGGAGAATGGCCCGGAACCGCCTGGCCCCACCTTTCTTGATCGCCTCGAAGAAGGACATTCCTTCGGCCAGATTTTCATTGATCCGTTCGATCAGAACAATAGCGTCATTCACCACCACCCCGGTCAGGGCCACCATCCCAAACAGGGACATCATGGAGAGGTTATAACCAAGCAGCAGATGACCGCCAATGGCACCGATAATCCCGAACGGCACGGTGAAAAGAATGACCAGGGGCTGGAGATAAGAGCGAAAAATGGTCGCCACGATGACATAGATGCCAAGCACCGCCAGGGGGAAGCTCACCTTGAGGCTTGAAAACGACTCACGCATATTTTTTTTCTCGCCCTGGAGCGACACCAGGAGCCCGGGAAATTTGCGTTTCAGCTCCGGGAAGAAGGCGGACGAAAGATCGGCATAAATTTCTCCGGCATTGGCCCGGCGACCGTCAACATCCGCGGTCACCGCCACCCTCCGCAACCCGTCAGTGCGAACAATGGCTGTAAAGCCAGGGCCATAGGAAACATCCGCCACCGAGAGAATCGGCACCTCCGAGCCATCAGGAGTTCTGATCCGCAAACGCTCAAAGCTGGAAAAACTGCTGCGCTCGGCCTGCGGGAGCCGCACCTTGACCCGAATGTCGTCCCGCCCCCTCTGCAAACGATATGACTCGGCACCAAAATAGCTTGACTGCACCTGACGGGCCAAGTCTTCGGCGGTCAGACCCAGGGTTCGCGCTTCTGGTTTCAGAAAAAGGCGGAACTCGTTTCTTCCCGGGCTATAGTCGCTGCGTATCTGCGTAATCCCGTCGTAGGAGCGAAGTTGATCCATCACCAGTCCGCTGGCGGCCAGAATCTGATTCATGTCTCTGCCCTGAAGCCAAATCTCGACCTCCGGGCCGCCCGGCCCGGCAGACATACCCTCAAAGGTCAGGGAGCGGGCACCGGGAATCTGACCGATCTCCTGCTCCCACTCCACCAGCAATTCATTGGAATGGACCCCCCTCCTGGCGGAATCAAGAAGGATAAACTGGACCGAGCCCATATTGGGCCCGGTGCGTCCCATGGTCCCGGACAGGGTCTGCCCCAGCAGACGCAACCGTTTCTCGATCACGGGCTCCCCGCTTCGGGTTGGAGTCCGCTCGGCCACCCGGACAAATCCCTCCTCTATCCGGTCCAGGGCCCTGAGCGTAACCTCCGGCGGCGTACCCTCGGGAAACTCCACAGTAGAAGTGATGACAAATCCGTCTATTTTTGGAAAGACCTGAAACTTGACCAGGCCACTGCGAACCAGGCCAAGCGACAAAAGCAGAACCGCCAGGCCGGTGGCAAGGGAGACATACCGGTATCCCAAAACCAGGTCAAGGAAAGGAACATAGCGCCGGGCCACGAAACGCTCCAGGCCTTCCTGGGTAAACCGCTGTATTCTGGCGAGCACTCTGCCAAAAAAATTTCCGGACCTGGATGGACGGTTAAGGTCCGGAAGATGGCTGAGGTGGGCCGGAAGAAGAAACAGACACTCGACCAGTGAAATCAAAAGGCAGGAAATAACCACCACCGGGAGAATGGCAATGAATTTGCCCATGATACCGCCGATATTACCAAGCGGAACAAAGGCAACCACGGTGGTAAGAACCGCGGCGATAACCGGCATCCCCACCTCGCTCACCCCGTCCACAGCAGCCGCAAGTGGCTCCTTGCCCAGCTTGCGGTGCACATAAATCGACTCGCCGACCACAATGGCATCGTCAACCACAATCCCGAGCACCATAATAAAGCCGAAGAGGGAAACCATGTTGATGGTCGCGCCCATGGACCAGAGTATGAACATGGCGCCGGCCAGCGAGACAGGAATGCCCATGCCGGCCCAGAAACTGAGCCGCAGATCAAGAAAAAGCCAGAGAAGGAAAAAGACCAGGCCCATGCCGAGGATGCCGTTGCGGGTCAGCAGGTTGATACGGGCCTTGAGGGCGCTGGTATTGTCATAAAAATCGGTCAGCGACAATCCGGGGGGCAGCCGATCCTGTTTCGCCTCCACGTAGCGGCTCACGGTCCGCGATATCTGCAGAGAATCCTCGGTGCTGGTCTTGAACACCATGACGAAGACCGAAGGCCTCCCGTCGATGATGGCCACCACCGGATCTTCGGCAAAGCCGTCCCGGATATCGGCCAGGTCGCCAAGTCGGACCTGCTCACCTCCCGGACCTGTGAAAACGACGATTCGGGCCAGCTCCGCAGCGGTATACTTCCGGTCCACGGTACGCACTCTGACTTCTTCATCCCGGGTCCGGATAGTGCCGCCATGCAGATTGATACTGGCCCGGCGGATGACAGAGGCAACCTGAGACAGTGTCAGGCCATACTCACGCAGCCTCGCCTGGGAAATTTCGACCGATATCTCGTAATCCCGAACCCCGAACACCTCCACCTGGGAGATACCGTCCAGCATCCGCACTTCGTCCCGTACCTGTTCGGCCCACGCTTTGAGCTGATGCTCGCTCAAGTCCCCTGAAAGGGCCAGCAGCATCACCGAATCACGGATGGTGATCTCGGTGATTACCGGTCGTTCCGCATCCACGGGAAAGGTGGAGATGGCATCGACACGGACCTTGATATCGTCAAGGACTGTGCTTACATCATAGCCCCCGCTCACCTCGACCAGGGCGGAACCAAGCCCCTCGGACGAGGTGGTAGTGTACTGCTTGATACCCTCGACATTTTCCAGCGCCTCTTCCAGCTTGAGACAAATTCCCTCCTCCACCTCTTCCGGATCAGCTCCAGGCCAGGCCACCCGGATGGAAATCCGGTCCAGGGAGAACTGGGGGAAGGACTCCCGGACCATGGAAAACGCCGCCAGGATGCCTGCCATGAAGATCAGGACAAGGATGATATTGGCAAAGACTGTGTTGCCGGCAAAGGCGGCCAGGACCCTTCTCATGGACACTCTCCTCAGACACCGGGAATATCGTCTGTCTGCGACACACCGTCTGTCTGCGACACACTGCTGATGGAGAGCAGGCTGTTCTCCAGGGGGTTGTCCAGCCGGGTGACGATCACCTGTTCACCCGGCTCAAGGCCTGCGGTGACCAGGGCCCGGTCATCTTCAACCCGGGCCACCTCCACTTTCCTGGTCTGCAGCCTGTTCTCCACAGCCACATAAACCAGGCTGTCAAAAGTGACCGCCCGGCGAGGCAGAACAAAGACGTTCTCCAGGACAGCACCGGGAATCGTCACCCGGCAGTACATCCCCTCGACCAGGGGAACTCTGCTCCCGCTACCCGGTTTCGCAGATAGACGCAACGCCACAACCAGGGTCCGGCTTTTGGGATCGAAACGGACCACCCGGTCCACCACGGCCCGCCCCTGGATCCGGGCATCCTCGACCCACTGCACCTGGCCGGTTACCGGCAGCGGGCGGCCAAACCAGAAACCAGCGCCAGTACGGTCTTCAAACCGGAGCCAGCGAAGGGCCTCACGACTGTCGAGACCGATTTGAACCTCCAGGTCCCGGTCATCGACCAGGGTCAGAACTTGACGCCCGGGACTCACGTAACTGCCCACCTCCACATGCACTTCGGCAATCCGGCAGGTGAAAGGGGCCCTTATGACACATCGGTTCATACGCAACCGGGCCAGCTCCATGGCCTGTTGCAGTTGCCGGACCTGGTTGCGGACCGCATTGCAGCTGCTCTCGGCCTGCTCAACACTGGAGATGGAACCTGACCTTTTGAGCTCATAGAGTTCCCGCACCCGGGCCAGTTCGCGTTCCGCCAGCACCAGGTCACGCTCAAGTATTTTCAGCCGGGCCCTGGAGCTTTCGTACTCGAGCCGATAATCACGGTCATCAATGAGCAGAAGAACCTCCCCGGCCCGGACCACCACCCCTGGCTCGAGATTACCGCCTTTGTCCTGTTCCCGGCCATACACCGAGACAACCCGTCCTGTGACTTCGGCCGCAATCTCAACTCTGCTCCGGGAGCGGATTTCTCCATATCCGTCAACCGTGATCGTTGCCCGGCCTGGCTGCACGGTCACCACTTCAACCGGGAGAGCGTGTTCACCCGGGTCCTTGTGCTGCGGCGGTTTTTTCATTTTCTGCAGCAGGACAAAACCGCCGACTCCGGCGCCGATAATCAGCACGCAAAGAGTAAGCCGCAGCAGCAGCGAGGGGGAAGATCCGCTTGAAGTCATTGTCGTTCTCCTGCATTTTCTTTCCTGCCTGTCCCCACCGGCAACAGCTTTTCTGTCACCCTCAGGCAGACAGAGCCATACCGTGGTCACCAGCAATGTTATAAATGATTCTTTCAGAAAAAGTCCATCACACTTTGAGCCAGACCTGTCCTACGGGACCATAAAAAAGTACATTTTCCCTGACGACTCAAACCGGCCCTCGTTTGGCGCACGAAAAATCAAGCTGTTACAAAAAAATAACAGCACAAAGCCATCACGGATTCAGGGCAAAGAAAAACCCGTTGACCAGAGCCCGGCTCTGTCAACGGGTCGATACAAAAAGCCACCTGGTCACGGGATGTTGCAGGTAACAGACTGGAATTTTTTACATGAAAGTCCCGTCCCTCCCGCCAGAGGGACAACAACAGCTTTCATTGTGCAGGCTGTAGGAGCCTGCATGGGTGTCAGAACAGCAGGAAAGTCCTGTGATCGCCAGGGGAACACAAGATTTTCGTTTACGGTCAGACTGCGTCAGGGTAGGGAAAATCCGGCTCCTTGAGGAGTTTGAACATACGCTGCTTGGTCTTGGTCTTGCCGTCATGGTACAATACAAGTTCACGAATCATCTCCAGCACCTTGTCTTCCCCGGCCCCCCGGACCACCCGGCGCCCCACCTGCGGAAAAGAACCAAGTTTGCCGCCGACGTATACGTCCATTCCTTTCGGAGTCCCGACAATACCGATATCGGTGGTCATGGCAGCGGAACAGGCCATATTGCAGCCACTGATGGCTATTTTCAATTTGGGCTTGACAGGTGCCAGATCGGAGAGCAGCGAAGAAATCTTCTTTTCCAGACCAAAAGTATCTATCCGGCCAAACTTGCAATGCGGTGTTGAAACGCAGACTTTAGCCAGCGGATACTTGACCTGCCCCTTGAACCTGGCGCCAACCCGGCCGGCCAACTCCTCCATGATAGCCTGTCGATCTTTCTCTTTAACCTCCAGCAGGCGCAGATTCTGGGCCGTACTCAGATAAAGAGTAAGCTGGTATTTCTGGACCACATCGTTGACCGCCTGCAGAAATTCCGGACTGACCAGCCCGGCCTCGCAGAGAATGGTTAATGACTCTGTTTTTTCCTGTTCCACAGCTATGAATACCTCCCGAGATAGTACAACAAGAACAAATGGTAATGATCAAAAATTATTTGCGCTTCCGGCTCCAGAGCGGATCCTGACCGAACCGGTCCATCCACCAGTCCTCCGCGTCATAGATGTCGTGTTCACCCGGACGGAGCGGGAAGCGGTAGTCCCGGACATAACGCATGAGCAGCTCATAGGCCGCAGTGATGCGATACATTGTTTCCCCGGTTTCTCTGTCCGGACTGCCGCTGACATCGGGATGATATTTTTTGCACAGACGGTGATAGGCCCGTTTTATCTCGCCCAGGGTCGCCCTGTCACCCAGGCCGAGCAGTTCCCTGGCCTCCTCCACCGCCTGCCATTCCTTACTGTTCACGGCCTGCTTCTTCCCTGTTTTCGTCTGTCCCGGACGCCCTCCAGCTCTTCTCGGTCCCCCTGAGCAAGCGGCCGATATTCTGGTAATGCTTGATCCAGATCATGACCGCGACAAAGGCTCCCAGCCACAACTCCCAGGAAGGTTCTCCCAGTAGCCAGAGCCAGAGAATCACCGTGGCCGAGGCCAGAAGCGAACCCAGGGACACATAGCCGGTCAGCCAGACCGCGGCCACGAAAACCACCAGACATCCAAGAACGGCCAGCGGTGTCAGATACAAAAACACCCCCAAACCGGTGGCCACGCCCTTGCCGCCCCGGAAACGGAGATAGACCGGAAACATATGGCCGATTATGGTCGCAGCCCCGCACAGGGCGATGATCAGGTTGTGCTGCCCCCCCTCCTGGCCACTGATGAAGAAACCGGCCAGGTACATGGGCAGAAAACCCTTGGCAATATCGAGAAACAGGGTCAGCAGCCCCAGTTTCCTGCCGAGCAGGCGGGCCACATTGGTGGCACCGATATTTCCGCTGCCCCTGGTACGAATATCGATTCCACTGGGAAGAGATACCAGCAGCCCGAACGGAATAGCACCAACAAGATAGGAGATAACAATAAGGACAATTTCTTTGGGTGCCATGTGGTTATCTTCGATTCAGGTTGCATTCGCAGGTTAGGCTGATGACCTGGCCGAGACGCTTGAAAAACTGCCGTGCCTCTACCGAGTCGGGATTCCGCTTGAGCTCGTCCTCATACACGGTAAAAAGCCGGGTGAGAACATGAGCAGATTCATCTTCGCCAAGCTCTCCCAGGGCCTCCCAGATCTGGCCGGGATTATCCATAACTCCTCCTTGATCCATGAAATACTTAACCGACAGACCTTACAAAAAAATCATAGAAAAAACAAGCTGGATGCCCCTCTTTTCAGTGGCGTTTGCCAGGGCTATCCGGTATGTATGCAGTTATCCAAAAAGAGGGGAAACAGGCGTGCTGCGGTACGCTTGGCTCCTTCACGGGGACAGCAACATAATTCATCACACGGTCCGCACCAGACCGATACCGCAAGGGAAAGAGTGCAAAAAGATGGCCATACGAAAAATACTGAAATATCCAGATCCGATCCTCAGGCAGAAAGCTGAAAAGATAACCGTGTTCGACGACAAGCTGAAACAACTGGCAGCCGACATGGGCGAAACCATGTACGATGCCCCCGGGGTCGGCCTGGCAGCCAATCAGATCGGTGTGCTGAAACAGATCATTGTCGTAGATGTTTCCAAAGAGGAAAACGAGAAAAAATACATTGTCCTGATCAACCCGGTCATCTCCGGCGGTGAGGACGAGGTGGTGGATGAAGAGGGGTGCCTCAGCGTCCTCGAGTACACATCCAGGGTCCGCCGGTTTCGCAAAATTCACGTTTCGGCTCAAAACCTGGACGGCACCCCCATGGAGTTTGACGCTGAAGACCGGTTTGCGAGGATCATCCAGCACGAGGTGGATCATCTGCACGGCAAACTGTTCATCGATCGGATCAGTGCCCTGAAAAGGGGGCTGTACAGGAAAAAGCTCAAAAAAATCCTCAAACAGAGGGGCAAATGAACCAACAGACAGAATACGCGGCTCCCGCCGGAAAGCTCCGCATCCTGTTTATGGGCACACCTGACTTCGCCGTGCCCGCCCTCGAGGCCCTGATCGAGGGCCCGGATGATGTTGTCGGTGTGGTCTGCCAGCCGGACAAACCCCGGGGCCGGGGCAAAAAAACGAGCCCGCCACCAGTGAAAACAGTGGCCCTCCAGCACGGCCTCCCGGTCCTGCAGCCCTCGTCCATCCGCACCGGAGAGTTCCTCGACCAGGTCCGGAAAATAAACCCGGACCTGATTGTGGTGGCGGCCTACGGTAAAATCCTCCCCGGCCGGCTTCTCAACCTGCCGCCCATGGGGACCATCAATGTCCACGGATCCCTGCTCCCCAAATACCGGGGCGCCGCTCCCATCCAGTGGGCGGTGATCAACGGCGAGACCGAGACCGGGGTAACCATCATGCAGATGGACGAGGGCATGGACACCGGTGACATCCTGCTCCCGGCCCGGATTGCGATCACCGACGAAGATACGACCGGGACAATGTTTCAAAAACTGGCCCGCCTGGGAGGAGAAACCCTGCTCAAGGCCATCGCCGGCCTCAAGGACAAAACCATCAAGCCCGTACGCCAGGACGACAGCCAGGCCACCGAGGCACCCATGCTGAAAAAGGAAATGGGCCACCTGGACTGGTCCCGTCCGGCCCGGGAACTGCACTGCCTGATCCGCGGGCTCGATCCCTGGCCCTCGGCCTATTCATTCCTGGACGGCCGGCGCTACCGTTTCTACCGCCCGGTCCTGGTGGAAGGTACTGTCAGCGAACCTCCGGGCACGCTCTGCCGGGCCGACAAAGACGGCCTGCTGGTAGCCACCGGCGCCAACTACCTTCTTATCCGGGAAATCCAGCCCGAGGGACGGAAACGGATGAGCATCCAGGCCCTGCTCTGCGGCACGCACCTGCCAGTGGGCAGCCGGTTTTCCTGACTCCCGGCCGATCATGCGTATCGGATATCTCGACTGTTTTTCCGGAATCAGCGGCGACATGCTGCTCGGAGCCCTGATAGATGCCGGGTGGCCTGAAAGCGAGCTTCATGAATGCGTGGAAAGGCTTGGCCTGTACGGTGTACGGATCAAGGTTTCACGGGAAACCATCCAGCAAATAAACGCTGTACGGGTCCATGTGGAGAGCGATGGGACCCAGCCACTGCGCCACCTGCCGCAGATCAGGGAGACTCTCGAGCAGTCGACCCTCCCGGGACAGGTGCAGAACATGGCCATGAACGTCTTCCGCAGACTGGCCGAGGCCGAAGCCGCCGTTCATGGTTGCACTGTCGACAAAGTTCATTTCCACGAGGTGGGAGCCATGGACGCTTTGGTGGACATTGTCGGTGCGGCAGCCGGACTGGCATGGCTGAAAATAGAACAGCTTGCCTGTTCTCCGCTGCCCATGCCCGGAGGCTTTGTCCGCTGTTCCCACGGCGAATTGCCCCTTCCGGCCCCGGCGGTGTGTGAACTCCTGCGCGGAATACCGGTCTACGGCGTAAACCTGGATCAGGAACTGGTCACCCCCACCGGCGCGGCCCTGGCCCGGGAAATGGCCCGGGAATTTGGCCGCCTGCCGCCCATGAAACTGGAGCGTACCGGTTACGGGGCAGGGGCCATGCAGAGACCGGACGGACGGCCAAACCTTTTGCGATTCATAATCGGCACAGGGTTTCAGGCCCGGGAGGCTCAGCGGGTGTAGGTGATCGAAACCCACCTGGATGACTGGAACGCAGAACTCTGGCCCCATGTGAGCCAACAGCTCATGGACAGCGGCGCCCTGGATGTGAGCCTGACCCCAATGCTGATGAAAAAGGGGCGCCCCGGCTACCTGCTCCGGGTGGTATCCGACCCGATCCAGGGACCGCATCTCAGGCAGATGATACTTGCCGAGACCAGTGGTATCGGCCTGCGCAGCCGGATGGAGGAACGCACAACCCTGCCCCGGCGAAACGTCACCCTTGAAACCCCCTGGGGCCCCATCCAGGCCAAGGAAATCGACACGCCGGCCGGGCCGGTCATCACCCCCGAGTTCGAAGCCTGCCGGCAAATGGCCCAACGGCACGGCCTTGCCCTGCAGTTCGTTTACCGGACAGTCACCGCCGCGGCCGCCAGCCGTCAAGAGACAGAGGAGTAAATCGTCATGGATCGATTAATCATGTTCATTGCCACCGGCGCCTGGACAGGTTACCTGCCCAAAGCGCCAGGCACCTGGGGTTCGGCTCTCGGGGTAGCCATCTGGCTTCCCCTGCGGTCCCTGGGAGTACCCGCCTATCTCGGGGTAACCGGCTTGCTCTTCATTGCCGGTACCATTGCCGCCGGGGCGGCGGAGAAGATCGTTGACCGGGCTGACCCGCGCCTGGTGGTGATCGATGAAATCGTCGGCCAGCTCATCGCCCTGGCCCTGGCCCCGTCCCACCCGCTGGCCGCCCTGGCCGGGTTCGCCCTTTTCCGTTTCTTCGACATTCTGAAACCCTTTCCCGTCAACTGGCTCGACCAGCACATCCATGGCGGTCTGGGCATCATGCTCGATGATGTGATGGCCGGAATCTATGCCCTTTTGGTCCTGCAAATCGGGTTGCGCCTGGCGTCTCTTTTCTGATTTTTTTCTTCAAGGAAACAAAAACAGCATATACAATGAGCCTGGAACCGCAAACCACCCTCAACATCCACAGGCTATGACCGGTATCATCGACTTTCACACCCATGCCTTTCCCGATCAGGTGGCTGCCATTGCGCTCCCGGCCCTGGAAAAACGCAGTGGCGTCAAGGCCTATCACGACGGAACCGTCAGCGGCCTCCTGGCCTCCATGGACCGGGCCGGCATCGACACTTCGGTCATCTGCTCCATAGCCACCCGTCCCGAACAGTTCCAGGCCATCTTCGACTGGTCAGCCTCCATCCGCACGGAAAGAATCATCCCGCTGCCCTCTGTCCATCCGGCCGATCCCGAGCTGAAAAAACATATCTGGGTCATCGGCAAAAAGGGTTTCAAAGGGATCAAGATGCACCCCTTCTACCAGGAGTTCGTCATCGACGATCCAGCCCTGGATCCGCTCTACGAATCCCTCATAAGGGAAAACCTGCTGCTGGTTCTCCACACCGGCCAGGACATCGGCTTTCCCGATTCCGACTGTGCCTCTCCCCGGAGAATTCTCAACCTCGTCAACCGCTTTCCGGATCTGCGCCTGGTCACCACCCATCTCGGTGGATGGAATATGTGGGACGAGGTCCGAAAGATCCTCACCGGCCGCCCGATCTACATGGAAATCTCCTTTTCCCTTGATTTTCTAGACCAGATCCGGCTGCGGGACATGATCACCTCCCATCCGCGCGGTTACATCCTCTTTGGCTCGGATTCACCCTGGTCCGACCAGGCCACCACCCTGAAAATGCTCCGGCGGCTCGACCTGGACGAAGATCTCTTCCAGGAAATTGTCCGGGAAAACGGGCGGGCATTGCTGGGATCCTGAAAAACTTCTCAACTCAATCCATATTTTTTCATACGCTTCCACAGAGTTACCCGGCTGATACCTATCAACTCGGCCGCCTTTGTCCTGTTGCCACCGGTGGCCCTCAGGGCACGCTGGATTCGGCTTTTTTCATTGTCGCCGGCGAGCCGGGACGATGACTTCTGCCGACTGTCGCCGCAGGAGCTGCGAGGCCTGCCATAAAGATAGGCCGGCAGATGTGCCACATCAATCTCTTCGTCGTGGCAGAGAACAAAGGCGTACTCAAGCACATTGATCAACTCACGGACATTCCCGGGCCAGGGGTGGGAGAGCAGAAGATCCATGGCGCACCTGGTGACTCCCGAGATGGGCTTGCCGGTCTTGAGCGCAAGCCGGTTGATCAGGTGTTTGGTGATCACAGGAATGTCGTCACACCGCTCCCGCAACGAAGGAACATGGATGGGAATAACCGAGAGCCGGTAGTAGAGATCCTGGCGAAAGGTCTCCTTTTGCATCATCTCCTGCAGGTCCCGGTTGGTGGCCGCTATCACCCGGACGTCAATGGTGATGGTCCGGTTGTCCCCCACTCTCTCCAGCTCCTGTTCCTGTAGAACACGCAGCAGCTTGGTCTGGGTCGAGAGCGGCATGTCACCGATCTCGTCGAGGAAGATGCTGCCGGTATGGGCAGCCTCGAACCGACCCTTGCGGGAACGATCAGCCCCGGTAAAAGCTCCCTTGACATGACCAAAAAGCTCGCTTTCCAGCAGGCTTTCGTTCAAAGCCGCACAGTTGACCTTGATAAAAGGATTCTTGCACCTGCCACTGAGGTTATGCAGGGCATCAGCAACCAACTCCTTGCCGGTGCCGGACTCGCCGTAAATAAGCACCGGTGCATCCGACAGGGCGGCGCTCTCGATGAGCTGATACATATTCTGCATGACCGTGGACACTCCGATCATGCCATGGAAGCTGTCCTCGATCTTCAGCTGACGCCGCAGAGCCAGGATCTCGGCCTCCCGGGAGAGGACCGGGGTAATATCGGTCAGGTTCTCCACCCCGGCAACGATGCTGCCGTTCTCATCCCGCAGGACCGTGGCGTTTTTATACACCTGGACCCGTCGTCCGTCTTTGCACTTGAACGTGCAGCGAAGATTGCGCACCTCGCCCCGTGTAAACAGGTTGCAGTGCTTTTCTCCGCTGTGCCTGCTCTCTTCGCTGCAGGTACTGCAGGCAAGTATCTCACAGGTATGACCCACAAGTTCTTCCTGCCGGTATTGCAGCAGTTCCTGCAAAGCCCTGTTCACATAGAGAATGGTTCCATCCGTATCGACGATCATGAGCCCCTCGGTCATGGTGTCGATCACATGTTTCCAGTTTTCGCAAAAGTATTCGGTGATCACGACATCCCCACATTACCGGTCCTGGTTTTTGAAAAGTTCATCGGCCAGCCAACACAACGTAAAGGTTAACAAGAAACGTTAACCGAAACAATGCCGAAACATACATGTTAACAGAAAAAGCCGCTCCCTACGGGGGACCCATCCCATCGCGATAACTAACAGGTCGATATTATGAATATTTATCCACACCCTGTCCATTATCGACATCTGGCATCATCCTTGCTTTTCCAGGCACGGTAACACGAAGACAACACACTGTATCTCTTGATAAAATTCACCAAAGGAGGAAAAATGAACAAGATGCACAGAACAGCGCTTACCGTTTTTTCGGCAGCTCTGCTCATGGCTGGAGGCCAGTCACTGGCGGAGGTGCCGGAAGATCACTCTGAGATCAGCGGTCCCTTTGCGACCCCCATGGACGTGACCCGGGCCTGTCTCGAGTGCCATGAGGACGCGGCCAGCGAGGTGATGCGGTCCTCGCACTGGACATGGGCCAAGGAGCAGGAGATAGAGGGCAGAGGAAAAGTGCTGCGGGGTAAAAAGGACGCGATCAACAATTTCTGCATCTCCATCAAATCCAACTGGCCGCGTTGCACCAGCTGCCATGTCGGCTATGGGTGGAAAGATGACACCTTTGACTTCTCCGACGAGTCGCGGGTTGACTGCCTGGCCTGCCACGATACCACCGGAACCTACAACAAGGGCAGGGATGCACCGGCCGGCGCCGGCATGCCCGCTGGTTACACGGGCAACCCGAAATACGACAAAAACCCGGTAGACCTGGTCAAGGTGGCGCAGAATGCCGGAAAGCCGAGCCGTTTGAACTGCCTGACCTGCCATGCCAATGGTGGAGGAGGCAACAATGTCAAGCATGTAGATATCGACATGTCTCTGGTGCAGCCGAACAAGGATATCGATGTCCATATGGCTGCCGATGGAAACAACTTTTCCTGCCAGGAATGTCATGCCACTGAGGAGCATGACATCAAGGGTGACGCCCTGCTCGTTTCACCCGGCGGCGACAACCCGGTCAACTGCACAGACTGCCATGACGCCGCACCGCATATAAATTCACCGGTTCGCGGCACTCTGAACAAACATGCCAATCGGGTGGCCTGCCAGACGTGCCATATCCCGTTCTTTGCCAAGAAAGACGCCACCAAGATGTCCTGGGACTGGTCCAAGGCGCAAAATCCTAAGACCCTGCCCAAACATAAACGGATTGTCAAGGAGCACGGCCACAAGGTCTATATCTTCAAAAAGGGCAAATTTGTCTACGAACAGAAGGTTGTGCCAACCTATGCCTGGTACAATGGCAAAGCCGGTGCATACCAGCTCGGTGACCGGATTGATCCAACCGTGCCCACAAAGCTCAACTATCCGCTTGGCTCAAAGGATGATCCAGACGCCAAGCTCATGCCGTTCAAGGTACATAAGGGCAACCAGATTTATGATACCAGGAACAACTACCTGATTGTGCCCAAGGTGTGGGGCCCCAAAGGAGACCCGGATGCCTACTGGGTGAATTTTGACTGGAAAAAGGCTGCTGCTGCAGGTATGAAGGCATCTGGCCTCGAGTTCAGTGGCGAGTACGGTTTTGCCCCGACCCTGACCTACTGGCCCATCAATCATCAGGTATCTCCGGCCAAGGAAGCCCTGCGGTGCAGAGACTGCCATGGCCGTGAAGGACGAATGGACTGGAAGGCGCTGGGTTACGAGATGGATCCCAAGGACGCCAAGCTGAAAAAGAAATAAACCAAGATCATAAGCAAGAAAAAAGGCCCTTTCCCGCAACGGGAAAAGGGCCTTTTTTGATAATTCCTGGGCCGGACAACTGAGTAATCCGGCTCAAGCCAAAGCCTGACGGATACGCTCCATGGCCCGGGCCACGTTTTCGTGGGAGTTGAAAGCCGAGAGCCGGATATAGCCCTGACCGCATTTACCGAAACCAGCTCCCGGGGTGCAGACCACACCAGCCTTGTTGAGCAGAAGGTCGAAGAACTCCCAGGAATCCCGATCACCCCATATCCAGATATAGGGTGAGTTCCGGCCACCCACATATTCAAATCCCAGCTCGCCGACAGCCCGGGCAATGAGGTCGGCATTTTCGAGATAATAGCCAACCAGTTCGCGGACCTGGGCCTGGCCCTCCTCACTGTACACAGCCTCTGCCGCCCGCTGCACCGGGTAGGAGACCCCGTTGAACTTGGTGCAGTGCCGCCGGTTCCACAACGGATGAATCGGCTGCCTGTTTCCCTGGCTGTCATAGGCCACGCATTCCCTGGGCACCACGGTATAGGCGCAACGGGTGCCGGTAAAGCCGGCATTCTTGGAAAAGGAACGAAACTCAACAGCCACCTCGCGCGCGCCCTCTATCTCGTAAATGGAATGGGGCAGGGAATCGTCGCGGATAAAGGCCTCGTAGGCGGCGTCAAAGAGAATCAGCGCCTTTTCCTGCCTGGCATAATCCACCCAGATTTTGAGCTGCTCTTTAGTGATGGTCGAGCCGGTCGGGTTATTGGGAAAACAGAGATAGATCAGGTCCACCGGTTCGGAGGGCAGCTTGGGCACATAGTTGTTCTCTTTCGTGGAATCGAGATACACCACGCCCTCGTAGCGGCCATCACTGAACTCGCCGGTGCGGCCGGCCATGACATTGGTATCGAGATAAACCGGATACACCGGGTCGGGAATGGCCACCCGGGCGTCGGTGGAAAACAGCTCCTGAAAGTTGCCGGTGTCGCACTTGGCCCCGTCGGAGACAAATATCTCGTCAGCCGATATATCCGCCCCCCGGGCCTGGAAATCATGTTTTGCTATGGCCTCGCGCAGAAAGGCGTAGCCCTGTTCCGGACCATAACCGTGGAACCCGGCGTCGGTACCCATCTCATCCACTGCCTTGTGAAAGGCAGCAATACAGGCCGCGGGCAGGGCCCTGGTCACATCACCGATACCGAGTTTGATGATATCCATATCCGGATTGGCTTCCTGAAAGGCGGCCACCCGCTTGGCAATATCGGAAAAAAGATAAGAAGCCTGCAGCTTCAGGTAATGTTCATTGATGTGGAGCATAATATCCCTTCCAGTATATTGATTTTCAAGTCCATCACACTTTAACAGTGACCTCTGACTCACAACTTCCGGGCCACCTTCTATCTTACTGTTTATACCGACAATTCTTGCCAGACACTATTTCATATCGTTACAGACAAAATCAGAAATTCACCTCCACCCGGTCAGAAAAATCATACCAGCTCGCTACCAGGTCGTACTCCATCCGCCCGGCCCGAAGGGTAAAATCCGGGCTTGTTATCTCGACCTCCACCGGGCTGATCACCATCTTGGTCTCATCATAGTAGTGGAGCAGATCGGTCAGCACCTCTTCGCCGCGGGTCGGCTTCTGCAGAACCACATTGTCCTCCAGGATCAAGTGACGCCGGGAAATGTAATAAGTGCCTTTCCTGCTTGTAATTTCCATCTTCTCGCCGCTGTCCCCGCCGGTATAGACTGCCTGGACATCAACCATGAGGATCTCGTTCTCGTTTCTACCGGTCCGGGCCCGGGCGGCATGGATAACCCAGTCCATCCGGCCCTGGCTGGCCAGGGTGATGGCCACGGAATCCATGGTGAAGTTCTGGCTCACTCCGGGTCCGGATCCCTTGACCGGGGTGGCGGTCACCCGGGGCTTGAGAAAGGATGCGAGTGACGGTTTCCACAGCGGTGCGGAGAGAAAGAGAAACAGAGGCAGCAGCCAGAGCAGGTTGCGTGAATTTCTGACCGGAAGAATCATATGTATTTCCTGAGGAACCGGGCCAGGTCTCCACGGGCCTCGAGGATCAGGTCGCAGACCTCGCGTACCGCCCCGTGCCCGGCCGGACGGCGGGTAACGTAATCGACCCGCTGGCGCACCTCGGGAACCGCTGTGGCAGGGGCGGCGGCAAAGCCGACCCGGGTCAGAAGCGGCAGATCCAGCCAGTCGTCTCCCATGTAGGCGGTCTGCCGGGGACGCAGGCCGGTGCGGGTCAGGATCTCCTCATACACCTTCTGTTTATCACCCCGCCCCTGGTAGATATGGGAGAATCCCAGGTCCCGGGACCGCCGGCTCACGGCCTCGGAACTGCGGGCCGTGATGACACCCACCTGGACGCCGGCGTCCTGCAGCATGCGCAGGCCAAAACCATCCTGGGTGTTGAACCCCTTGGATTCGCCGCCATCATGGGTATAGATAATGGTCCCGTCGGAGAGAACGCCATCCACATCCAGAAGCAGCAACTCCACCTGCCTGGCCCGGGGAAGGACCAGTTGCCAGGCCTCGTCCCTTTCCACCGGCCGGTTCTTTTCCCTGGTCCGCGCCAGCAGGGCTGCGGTCAAATCGCAGTCCGAGTAACCGTCCGCGCCTGAATGGCAACCATCTCTATTCATCCAGGCCCCCGTCAACCGCACTCCGGACAGCCAGAAGCTGGCGCAGGATCGTCTCAACATCAGCGAGCGGCCAGCTGTTGGGACCATCGCACAAAGCCTTGTCAGGATCCGGGTGAACTTCCATGAACAACCCGTCGATTCCGGCCGCCATGGCAGCCCGGGCCAGGGTCGGGACAAATTCTCTCTGCCCACCGGAACTACCACCGCCCCCGCCGGGGAGCTGAACCGAGTGGGTGGCGTCAAAGATTACCGGACAGCCAAAGCCCCGCATGACCGGAAGGGCGCGCATATCCACCACCAGGTTATTGTAGCCAAAACTGGCACCACGCTCGGTCAGAAGAATCCGGTCGCAGCCACCGTCGCGAAGCTTGCCCACCGCGTGTTCCATATCCCAGGGCGAGACGAACTGTCCTTTTTTCAAATTGACAGTCCTGCCGGACTTGGCCGCTGCCACCAGCAAATCCGTCTGCCGGCAGAGAAAGGCGGGAATCTGGATAATATCCAACACCTCGGCAGCCATCTCCACCTGCCCCTGTTCGTGGACATCAGAGACCACCGGCACTCCGACCTCCTCCCGGATCCGACCCAGCTGACGCAATCCCTTTTCAAGGCCTGGCCCGCGAAACGACTGCAAAGAGGTGCGATTGGCCTTGTCAAAAGACCCCTTGAAGACATACGAAATGCCCAGCCGGGTACAGATATCCTTCATCTCCCGGGCTATCTCCCACCCCAGTTCTCCGGATTCCAGAACACAAGGCCCGGCAAGAAGCAGCAATGGCTCTCCTGGTCCAACCCTGATGGTCCGATCTTCCGGCAGATTGCTCAGTGTTATGGTCTGCATAAGCGGGTCCCGATTACAGCAAGGAGATTGTCCTTATCTTTTGTTTTCCAGCGAGGCCCGGATAAATTCCCGAAACAACGGATGGGGTTTCATGGGCTTGGACTTGAATTCAGGATGAAACTGGCAGCCAAGATACCATGGATGATCGCGCAACTCGACAATTTCCACCAGCTCATCATCGGGCGACGTGCCGCTGATCTCCAGGCCGGCATCCTGGAGCTGCTCGCGAAACCGGTTGTTGAACTCGTAGCGGTGCCGGTGGCGCTCACTTATCTCATCCTGCCGGTAGGCGTCATGGGCCAGGGTTCCCTGCTTAAGTTTACAGGGATAGGCTCCAAGGCGCAGGGTACCGCCCATGTCGGAGTTCTCGTCCCTGGTCTCGGTTCTGCCGGTGCGGAAATCATACCATTCTTTCATGAGGTAGATGACCGGATATTCCGTTTCCAGGTCAAGCTCGGTGGAATGGGCCCCCTGCATGCCGGCAATGTTGCGGGCGAACTCGACCACCGCCAGCTGCATCCCCAGGCATATACCGAAAAAGGGAATCCTGTTTTCCCGCGCATAGGTGATGGCCCTGATCTTGCCCTCCATACCGCGGCTGCCGAAACCACCGGGCACCAGCAACCCGTCGCACTCCCGAAGCAGCTCACCGGGATCACCCTGTTCCAGATCCTCGGCACTGATGTACTTGAGCTCAACCCGGGCGTCGTTGGCAATGCCGCCATGCACCAGGGCCTCGTGCAGGCTCTTGTAAGATTCCTTGAGATCGACATACTTGCCGGTGATGCCGATGGTCACGGTGTGTCGGGGATTCTTGATCTTCTCGACCAGTTCCTCCCAAGGCTGAATATGCGGAGCCCCGGTCCAGATACCGAGCTTTTCGAGGATCCGATCGTCCAGGCCCTCCTCGTGCAGCTTGAGGGGCACCTCGTAGATGGTATCCACATCAATGGCGGTGATAACCGACTCCGGCTCCACGTTGCAAAACAGGGCGATCTTTTTTTTCAACCCCTTGTCCAGCGGCACCTCGGTACGGCACATGAGGATATCGGGCTGGATTCCCGAGGCCAGCAGTTCCTTGACCGAATGCTGGGTGGGCTTGGTCTTGACCTCACCGGCGGTCTTGATATAGGGGACCAGAGTCAAATGGATAAAGAGCGTGTATTCGCGGCCGAGATCACCCCGCAGCTGCCGAATGGCCTCGACAAAAGGCAGCCCCTCGATATCACCGATGGTTCCGCCGATCTCGATGATGGCCACATCCACGGTACCGTCGAGCTGGAGAACCGCCGCCTTGATCTCGTCCGTGATATGAGGGATGACCTGGACAGTACCGCCCAGATATTCACCCCTCCGCTCCTTCATGATAACCGAGTAGTAAATCCGGCCGGACGTGTAGTTGTTGATCTGGGCCATGACCGCGTTGGTGTAGCGCTCGTAATGCCCCATGTCCAGATCGGTCTCGGCGCCGTCGTCGGTCACATAGACTTCGCCATGCTGGAAGGGATTCATGGTTCCGGGATCCACGTTGATATACGGATCAAGCTTCTGGAAGGTCACCGTCATACCCCGGCTCTCCAGCAAGGCACCGATTGCGGCTGCGGCAAGTCCCTTTCCAAGCGAAGAAAGAACGCCACCGGTAATAAAAATAAATTTAGTCTTTTTGGTCGGTTGTACTTTCATGCCACCACCTGTACTGCTGGAAAAAGAAAATGGCAGCACCGCACATGATGCCGCCTCCCGGGACCGGACAAACTATACACCATCAACCGGCCATTGACAATGAAATCCACATCTCCCTCCGGCTGGATTTCCCTGCAAGGAAAGGCTATAGTGGGGCTCTGATCCTGGCTCTGTCCCCCCGATACCCTGCAGAGCGATGGCCCCGGAGAACACCACCATGCCCGTACAGAAAAAAAAGACCCGCTGTCTCACAGGCCTGCTCGTCGTGCTCTGCTGTCTGCCCCTGCTCTCATCCTGTGGCCGGCAGGGCCGTCCTGCAGTCTCCCCCCTTCCCGGTCCGCCAAATCCACAGGCTGTCAACGATCCACCACCGGAACCGGTGGTACTCACCACCCCGGAAACCAGGAAGCATCCCCCCCAGCCCCTGATCAGGATCACGGCCACCAGCACAAAAAAAACAGTTTTCAGGCAGGCAAAGGAACCACCGGCGGAAACAGTGGTGATCGATGGCAGAAGCTATGCAGTGCCCACTGCCTGGCTGGGGCAAAAAATCGAAAAACCAGGCCCTACGCCTGCGGAGCTGGCCCGGGTTCCCACCCATCTCGTCCATGACGGCGGGACCATCTACCTGGCCAAAACTGCCCGCGACGCCCTGGTGACCATGGCAGAAGCGGCCCGGAAGGATGACGTTCTCCTGACCATTGATTCAGGCTATCGCTCCACCTGGTACCAGAAGAAAATCTTCGCCCGCCAGCTGGCAAAAGGCAAAACCTTTGCCGAGATCGCCCGGTTCGTCGCCCCACCCGGCTATTCCGAACACCGGCTCGGCAAGGCAGTGGACTTCAGCCCCAGCAACTGGCGCTTTGCCGACACCCCCCAGTACCAGTGGCTCCGCCAGCATGCCGCCTTCTTCGGCTTCACCGAAACCTACTCGAAAAACAACCCCCGCCACCCCTGGGAGCCCTGGCACTGGCGCTTCAGGAGCCCAACCGAAAATCCCGATCTACGGACAGCGACAGCTCTGCAACGACAAAAAAAAATGCGGAGGGCCGGGAAGACACACCACTCCCAAGAAAGGAGCAAGGATTGAACCGGCAAGTATAGGAACGGCGTTCAGATCGTTGACAGGATCCAGTTTGGTCCACTTCCCTGAGCGGCATGATCTGAAGGTGCTGCACATCCGGCTAAAAAAGCAAAAGCCCGCTATCGGTGACCGATAGCGGGCAGCAAGGATCCAGGCAAATTTTTCGTGTACGAATTTGGCGGAGGGACAGGGATTCGAACCCTGGGTGGGCGTGAACCCACAACGGTTTTCGAGACCGCCCCGTTCAACCACTCCGGCATCCCTCCGCACGCAGACAAAAAGGTACCCTCTCTTGCCTGGAACGTCAAGCCAGAGCTGTCTCATTGACAGCCGGCCCGCATCTGTTTAGAATCAAGGCTTCCCTACCACCACAGGAGAGCCCCAGATGATCATCCTGCAACAGCGTTCTTTTCTTCGATTCCTTTCCCTGGTTCTCGGGCTGATGCTCCTGGCTGGATGCGCTGCCGTGCAGTCCGGCCTGAGCACCCCCAGGGTCAGCCTGGCCGACCTCAGGATCCAGACTGTCCGCCCCCTGGAAACCGTTTTTCTTGTCGAGCTGCGGATCATGAACCCCAATGATTTTCCCCTGAGCATCGCCGGCATCACCTGTGATCTGGAGATCAACGGCCGTCATTTCGCCAGCGGCATCAGTGACGGCCGGATCCGAATTCCCGCCTTTGGCGCGGCAACGGTACCCGTGACCGTGTACGCCTCCATGGTGGATATCTTTTCCTCTGCCTTCAAAGCGCTCCAGGGTGTCAACCGGCACCCATCCGAAGCAAAACCAGTTCGGTATGTGCTGAAGGGCAAAGTGCGACTTGCAGAAAGCCTGAACCTGTCCGTACCTTTCAGCACAGCCGGGGAAATCCCGTTGACCGATACCATGCGCCGTCCCTGATTCGCGCCCGCAACATCAGGCCTGAGGCGGCAAATCAAGTTGACATGCTCCGGCAAGGGCATAACGTTTTAATTATCCGCAATTCCCGATTAACGAAGAACAGCGGTCCACCAAAAGCCGTCTCAATCGTAAAAAAACAAAAGGGAGGGCACGCCATGCTGACAGAGAAACAGGGCCAGATCTTGCTGCGACTGGCCAGACAGACTATCATGGAGCGGCTCGGACTGCCGGTCCGGGATCCGGTGAGTGCGGATGAACTCCGCGATCCGGCCCTGCAGGAAAAACGAGGGGTCTTTGTCACCCTGAACAAACACGGCATGCTGCGGGGCTGTATCGGCAGCCTGGTGGGCTCCGAGCCGATTGCCGCGGGCGTGGAGCGTAATGCCATCAATGCGGCCTTTCATGATCCCCGGTTTCCGCCGGTGACAGCAGATGAAACCGATGAGCTGCAGATCGACATCTCGATCCTCTCCCAGCCCCGGGAACTCGTTTATGACGATGGCAGGGACCTGGTCCGCAAACTGCGGCCCGGCGTGGACGGGGTCATCATCCAGGGCGGGGGAGCCAGTGCCACGTTCCTGCCCCAGGTCTGGGAGCAGCTGCCGGCGCCGGAGCTCTTTCTCGCCCATCTCTGCCGCAAGGCAGGGCTGCCGGATAACGCCTGGATGAGTGGTACACTGACCGTGCTCACCTACCAGGTACAACATTTTGAAGAAAACCGGTAAGTACGGACCGGAACGGATCTGCTTATGAAGGAAATTTTTCTCCCGCCCGAACTCTCGAGGGAGCTGGCTGATATCTATGCTGAAATGCAGGAAGGATATGACGAAGTGGCCCGCCGCGTCACCATGACCTGCACCGGTTGTCCGGACAACTGCTGCGATTCCTGGTTCCAGCACCACACCTACAGCGAGTGGGCCTACCTGTGGGAAGGACTCCGGTCAGTGAACGATGCCCTGCTGGAACGTATCCTCAAACGGGCCGAGGAATACGTCCGGGACAGCAAAAAAATCCTTGCCCGGGGCGAACGTCCTCAGCTCATGTGCCCGCTCAACGAAAACGGGTTGTGCGCCCTGTACGATCACCGGATGCTGATCTGCCGCATGCACGGAATCCCGGCCACCATGACCCGGCCCGACGGGCAGCTCCTGCGCTTTCCGGGATGTTTCCGGTGCCAGGAAATCGTCGAAAAGCGGTATGAGGACGAAAATGCGGCTCCGGCCATGGACCGCACCCCTCTGCTCAGGCGGCTGGCTGCCCTGGAAAACGAGCTGCTCGGCAACCGCCGCCACCTCTACCCCCGGGTCAGGAAAACAATTGCCGAGATGATCGTTGAAGGACCGCCCCGGATTCCCAAGTCCCACTGTGAAAAATAGCCCGGTCTCCCCTGCCAGGCTGTTGAAAAACGTATCGAACGAAGATGAGACAAGGAAAAATGAGGTGAAAAAGCGCAGTGTACGAAAAGTACATGAACATTTTAAGCCGAATTTTGACGCAGTATCATCAAGCGTAGTAGTTTTTCAACGGCCTGCTACACGTGAGGAATGCGCATGCAGTCTCTTGTTGATATCCGAGAAAAACTGATCCACGGCCAGGACCTGGACCGGGAGACAGCCCGGCGCCTTGGCCACAGTCCCGACCCGCAGGACCTCCACCGGGTGGCCGATGATATACGGCGCCACTTCATGGGCAACCGGTTCCATCTCTGCTCCATCATCAACGCCCGCTCTGGTAACTGTTCGGAGGACTGCCGGTTCTGCGCCCAGTCGGCCCGCTACCGGACCGACATCCAGCGCTATGACATGGTCGCCATGGACACGGCAATGGAAATGGCCCTGGACAACGATGCCCACGGCGTGCACCGCATCTCGCTGGTCACCAGCGGCCGAAGCGTCAACACCCCCGTCCTGGACCGGATGGCCATCATCTACCAGGAGATGGCCCGCAGGACCTCCATGGACTTCTGCGCATCCATGGGTCTCCTGGATTCCCCCAGAGCCCGCCGCCTGCGGGAGATGGGTGTAAGCCGCTACCACTGCAACCTGGAAGCGAACCGCGATTTTTTCCCCACTGTCTGCACCACCCACAGCTGGGAGGAAAAGGTAGAAACCCTGCGCCATGCCAGGGAGGCCGGCATGTCGCTGTGCTCCGGCGGTATCATCGGCATGGGTGAAACCATGGATGACCGCATCGAGCTGGCCTTTGAGCTGCGCGAACTGGGGGTCAAGTCCATTCCCATCAACATCCTGACACCCATCGCCGGCACGCCGTTCGCCAACCTTGAGCTCCCGCCTCTTACAGAAATACTGACCACCATCGCCCTGTTCAGGCTGATCAACCCGGACGCGGTCATACGAATGGCCGGCGGCAGACAGCAGCTTGAGAAAGAACAGTACCGATGCTTTACGGCCGGGGCCAACGGCGCCATTGTCGGCAACTACCTCACCACGGCCGGGCCATCGATAAACGACGACCTGGCACACCTTGAAAAACTTGGTTACACGTTCGAAAAACAGGCATCGTGATCCCGATAATCACCTGCCGATGAAAATACTGACCGTTGCCGACCGGGAGACCCCCGAACTCCTGAAAGATCCCGGGCTCACGCGCGGCGTCCGGCTGATCCTCTCCTGCGGCGACCTGGCCCCGGAATACCTGGCCCGGCTCAGGGGATTCACCGGTGCGGACCTCTACTATGTACCCGGCAACCATGATATCCGCTATCAGCAGTCCCCGCCCCAGGGCTGCACGGATCTTTCGGGCAAAATAATCACCACCCACGGTCTGACAATCCTGGGCTTACCCGGCTCGCGCTGGTACAATGGCGGTGTGCATCAGTACCATGAAAGCGAAATGCGCAGCATGATCCGACGCATCTTCATTTCTCCGGCCAATTATTTCACCCGCTGGAGGAAACAGCTCGATATCGTCTTTGCCCATGCGCCGCCCCGGCACATCCACGATGCCGAGGATCTCTGCCACCGGGGCTTTCGCTGCTTCAACGCACTGATAAAAAAATACCGGCCCAGGTACTTTATCCATGGCCACATCCATGCCCTGTTCGGTCATAACGCCGACAGGATAACCGATGCCGGCCCCGGACCCACCCGGGTCATCAACAGTTATGGTTACCATGTCTTCGAAATCGAGCCCCTCCCGCCTGACCAGCCTGCTTGATCGCTTCAAAAAAAGATCAGGATCCGGACAGCTGTCCCGGGAAGCCTGCCAGGGCCCCAAACGGTTCAACGAAGTATGCGAGGCCGAACAGGCCCATGAAAGTGTGGACCGGGGCACCTCCCAGGTCGAAGTGGCGCGCATCGTGGGCACAGTGGGGCGCTACCAGGACTTTGACACCAGCTTCAAACTCAAGGACCGCAGTGGTAATGCCCGCTACCAGGGGATTCTCCGGGCCATGCGCGATGGCAAGCCCATGCCGCCGGTGGCCCTGTACCTGATCAAGGACGAGTACTACATCCTCGACGGCCACCACCGGGTCATGGCTGCCCGGGAACTGGGACGCGACCGGATCAGCGCTCGTATCGTCGAGCTCCTGCCCTCCAGCGAGACCATTGAAAACAAGCTGTACCTGGAAAAGATAGAATTCCGGGACAAGGCCGGACTCATCGATTCCATCCAGCTCACCGAACCGGGCCAGTACCACCACCTGGAAAAGCAGATCTGCCGCCACCAACAGTTTCTCAGCCAGGAAAAAAGTCAGGAATACACATACCGGCAGGCTGCCGCCGACTGGTACCAGACCATTTACCAGCCCCTGGCCGCCCTGATCAAAAAAAGCGGTCTGGCCAAATCCTTTCCAGGCCGAACCGTGGACGACCTTTATCTCTATATCTCGGTCCAGCAATGGGAAAAAGGTGCGTCCCGGCATTACGGTATCGGGGTCGACAAGCTGATTCCCCGTGACATGGAGGCATTCCGAAAAAAAATGGCTGACCTGAAAAAAAACGAATACCCGGACATGAAGTACAGGATCACCTTCTTCGTGCTCCTCAACGTGGACGGCAGACAGGAACGGAGAATCATCGACCGGCTCATGGCCATCGACGAAGTGAGCGAAGTTCACTCGGTACACGGCGCCATTGATCTTATCATCAAGGTAACCCTGGAGCGGGACCTGCTCTCCTCGGATGCGGAACTTATCTCCCAGTTCACCCACACCAATATCCGCACCCTCAAGGGCGTCCACTCCTCCCAGACCCTCATACCTGGATTCTCCAGGATCAAGGGGCAGGACTACCTCCTGTGAGGTTCGCCATTGACGCAAACAACAACCCGCCGGCCGGTAAAAAATGAATCAGGAAGAGCTGTTGGCGTTTGACCGCAACCATATCTGGCACCCCTACACGTCCATGACCGACCCGCTGCCGGTGTACCCGGTCTGCTCGGCATCCGGAGTCCGGCTGCGCCTGGCCGACGGCAGGGAGCTGATCGACGGCATGTCGTCCTGGTGGGCCGCCATCCATGGCTACAGCCACCCGGTGCTTGTCCAGGTCCTCCGGGAGCAGGCCGACAACATGGCTCACGTGATGTTCGGAGGCCTGACCCATGAGCCAGCCGTAGCCCTGAGCGAGCGACTGGTCCGGATCACTCCGCCCCCCCTGGAACGGGTCTTTCTCTGCGACTCCGGCTCGGTAAGCGTGGAAGTGGCCCTCAAGATGGCGCTCCAGTACCAGCATGGCCGCGGCTGCCCGGAAAAACACCGGATGATAACCATCCGCGGCGGCTATCACGGCGACACCTTCCATGCCATGTCGGTCTGCGACCCGGTGACCGGCATGCACACCATCTTTTCCCATGCCCTGCCCCGTCAGCTCTTCGCGCCCCGGCCCATGTGCCGTTTCACCGATCCCTGGGACCAGGAAGACATGGTCGAGACCGTACGCCTGATTGAAAACCACCACCAGGAACTTGCGGCGGTGATCGTCGAACCGGTGGTCCAGGGCGCCGGCGGCATGTGGTTCTACCATCCACAGTATCTCAGGAATCTGCGGGCCCTTTGCGATCAGTTCGGCCTGCTGCTCATTTTCGATGAAATCGCCACCGGCTTTGGCCGAACCGGCAAGCTCTTTGCTCTGGAACACGCGGCCACCGTTCCGGATATCCTCTGCCTCGGCAAGGCCTTAACCGGCGGCACCATGACCCTGGCCGCGACCCTTACCACAGGTGAGGTGGCCGAAACCATCTCCAATGCCAGCCCGGGAGTGTTCATGCACGGCCCCACCTTCATGGGCAATCCCCTGGCCTGCCGGGTAGCCGCAGCCTCCATCGACCTGCTGCTTGACACCCCCTGGGAAGAAAAAATCCAGGCCATGGAAGAACAGATGCAATCCGAGCTGACTCCGGCCGCTGATCTGCCGGGAGTCGCCGATGTCCGGGTACTGGGCGGAATCGGGGTGGTGGAGATGCTGGAGGACGTGGACGTGGCCACCCTCCAGAAGTTGTACGTGAAACATGGGGTCTGGATCCGTCCCTTTGGCCGCCTCATCTACCTTATGCCGCCCTATATCATCGAGCCGGAAGACCTGCGACGCCTGACGACTGCCCTGGTCCGGAGCGTCGAATACCTTCACCTTCGACAAGATGGGTGACCAATGAACCGAGAACTCGTCAACAAAACCGTACTTCTGGCCCTTGTCCTTGCCATCTCCGGCCTCTTTCTCAACATGATCAGCCAGTTCCTGATGCCCATCTTCCTGGCCGGCCTGTTTTCCGCTCTGGCATCCCCCCTGTACCACGGGCTGGAAAGCAGGCTGGGCGGCCGCTCCACCCTGGCCTCCATCCTGACCATCCTCGGTATTGTCTGCCTGATCCTCCTGCCACTGGGAGCCCTGCTCGGAGTAGTGGTCACTCAGGCCATTCACGTCGGCCAGTCTGTGACCCCCTGGGTCCAGTCTTTTCTCCAGGAGCCATCAGAGCTTTCACGCCACCTTGAAAAATTGCCTTATTACCATGAATTTCTGCCCTACCGGGACCTGATTATCCAGAAAGGAGGCGAGCTGGTGGGCCACGTTTCCACCTTTCTCGTCAACTCACTCTCCTCGGCCACCAAACTTACCGTCAATGCGGTGATCATGACCATCATCATGCTCTATGTGATGTTTTACTTCCTTATCGACGGTCACCTGCTTCTGGAAAAAATTCTCTATGCCCTGCCTCTTGAGGACCATGACGAGAAAAGGCTTCTGTTCAGGTTCACTTCAGTGGCCCGGGCCACCATCAAGTCAACCCTGATCATCGGGCTCATCCAGGGCTTTATCTGTGGAATGGGATTTCACTTGGCCGGCATTCAAA
Organism: Desulfolithobacter sp.; assembly: GCF_054025815.1. Taxonomy (NCBI): domain Bacteria; kingdom Pseudomonadati; phylum Thermodesulfobacteriota; class Desulfobulbia; order Desulfobulbales; family Desulfobulbaceae; genus Desulfolithobacter; species Desulfolithobacter sp. Next base: position 60,732 of record NZ_JBPMMS010000018.1, read on the forward strand.
GCCCTGTCTTCTGGGGTACTGTCATGGCGGTACTGTCCATCATTCCCGCTGTCGGAACTTCACTGGTCTGGGTCCCGGCACTCCTTTTTAAAATGCTTGCCGGAGATTGGACCGGTGTTGTGATCCTGACGCTGATCTGTGGAGTTTTTTCCGGAAACATCGACAACCTCATCAGGCCGCGGCTGGTTGGCAAAGATACTGAGATGCATGACCTCATGGTCCTGTTCGGCACCCTGGGCGGAATCGCAATGTTTGGCCTGCTGGGCATTATCATCGGCCCGATCATTTCCGCTCTTTTTGTCACCATCTGGGAAATCTACGCCGAATCGTTCAAGGATTATCTTCCTGAAGTGAAATCCTTTATCGGTAGTCGAAAAAAAGACAACGACAACAAATAAGGCGCGCCCCAACGCTGCACCGAGCGACCCGACAGTTGTGGTTGCATATCGTGGCTTAATAAACGCAGTCAAACTGTGCCACCCATCCTGCCTCTATTTTTTTTCTAAACATTTTTCTCCACCCAGCCGATAAATCGATACGATACGGTCCGTCACGGAGGATGGACCCCCGAAATGCAACACGTACGTATTTTCATTTATTGACCAGGGAGGGTCTGCCATGATCATTTCCGATTCCACAGTTTTCCTTTCCAGTTCACACGCAACCGAACAGCAAACCAGAAAAAAAGAATCTCTGCTCTATTGGGAAAACGCCCAAAAGCCCAAGGAAGTACAGGGGAATGACCTGAACCACAAACTGGAAAGTTCGGCCTCAAAAATGGCCGGAGGAGACATCCAGGTAAATATCTCGGACAAAGCAAGGGAGATGGTCGTGGAACAGGGTCAGGCGGAACCCCTGGAAGAAGACGAGCTGGTTATGTTTGAACTCAAAAACCAGCTTCTCAAGGCCCTTATCGAGCAGCTTACCGGACGGAAGATCGAAATTCTCCAGCCCGGCGACCTGACCGGTCAGGCCAGCCCGGACGGAGAAGCTTCCGCTCTCCAGGCGGAACAGGTCAGCCCGGCCCCTGAGAATCCTCCCCGCCAGGGGTGGGGCCTGGAGTATCGGTACGTCCAGTCTTACTATGAATATGAATCCACCAGTTTCACGGCTTCAGGGAGTATCAGGACCGCGGACGGACAGGACATAAGTTTTGATTTGAGTCTCAGCATGACCCGGGAGTTTTATACCGAACAGACACTTTCCATCCTGGCTGGGGACGCTCTCACAGATCCCCTGGTAATCAACTTCAAGGGCACGGCCGCGGAGCTGACCCAAACCAGTTTCAAATTTGACCTGGACCTGGACGGCCACGAAGACCAACTCCGGTTTGTCGGGCCGGACTCCGGTTTTCTTGCCCTGGACAGAAACAATGACGGAAAAATAAACGACGGCAGCGAGCTCTTCGGCCCCCGGACCGGCGATGGTTTCGCCGAGTTGAAAACCTATGACGAGGACCGCAATAACTGGATCGACGAAAATGACGGTATTTACTCCAGGTTGCGCATCTGGTCCCGGACCACGACCGGCGAACGCCAGCTCTTTGCCCTGGGAGCAAAAAACATCGGCGCCATATATCTTGGCAATGTCTCGACGCCGTTTACCATGAAGGATGAAAACAATGCCACCCTCGCCCAGGTCAGAAATTCAAGCATCTTCATGGCCAACAACGGCCAGGTGGGAACCGTCCAGCAACTGGATATGAAAGTCTGAGAACAGGCCCGAAGCGCCAGCCACGGACGGGGAGCGAAGAACGGCCTGGCTCCAGGGCCCCGGAACCAGGCAAAGGGCCCACCGACGTGAACAGAAAACAAAAACGCCCGGGCGTACCTTCCGCCCGGGCGTTTCCATGTTCAGCGTCTGCCGGAAGATGCTACTGGCTGAGCTGTTTAAAATTTTCGTCCGTTATTTCCGGGACACCGAAGTTCTTGAAAACCACCCGGCCACTTTTGTCTGTGACGATAATGGTCGGCACGCCCTGTACCCCGTATTGTCTCGAAATCGTCCCCGGCTTGTCAAAGAGTACCGGGTATTTCATTTTGGTGGATTCCATGAAGGCCCGGGCCCGTTCCGGGGAATCGTTGAATCCCACGTTTATCCCGAGAAAATACATCCCCCGGCTCCCGTATCTCTCCTGAAGTTCGTTGATCCTGGGCACTTCCCGTTTGCAGTTCGGACACCAGGAGGCCCAGAAGACCATCATGATCGGCTTCCTGCCGATAACCTGGCCCAGATCCACCTGGCGGCCGTTCATATCTGTGCCTGTGAAGGGCACAATGGTGTCGCCCACCTTGATCGCTCCGCTCGCCGTCAGTGGCAAAAGCAGAAAGAAAAATGAAAGAAAAAGAAAAGATATGGATCGTCTCATCATCCGGTCCTCCGTCAGAAAAAAAATATTTTGATTGCCACCGATGATGATCATCACAAAACAACAGACATTCTGGTGTCTGCGTCATCATCTCAAAGAAACATCATGCCGGCCTGGATAAGGAAATACTCGGCCAGGCCGATCATGACAAAGCCCATCACTTTCTTGATCGTCACCATCCAGGTCCCGGAACGGGGAATACTGGCCAGTACTCCGGAAAAAGTCCCTACCACCAGCAAAATGGCACCCATTCCAAAGGAGAAGACAAAGAGCAGCGAGGCGCCGAGGACCATGTTGCCGGTGGTGGCCACGTATGCCAACAGGGCTCCAAGTACCGGCGCGGTGCAGGGCCCGGCGACCAGGCCGGAAGCCATACCGACAGCGAATACCCCGGGAGCACCTTTCATCTTCGTGGTGACCCTGGGCGCAAAGGTCGGCAACTGAAAGACATCGAGCATGCCAAGACCCAGAAACAGAATAATGTTGCCGACCAGGAAAAAGGTCCAGGGACTGGTATTGATGGTGCCAAAGAACCTGCCGGTGGCAGCGGCAAAGAGGCCAAGAGCGGCATAGGTACAGGCCATGCCCGCAACATAAGCCATGGAAAGCAGGAACCCGCGCCCCCTGGAACCACCCACATTTGCATTGCCGATTACCCCCGCGGTGATGGGAATCATCGGGTAGACACAGGGAGTCAGGCTGGCAAGCAGGCCACCACCATAGGCCGCCACAAACGCAAGCAGCATGGACCCCTGCAGGTAACTGTCTATCTGATTAAGAAACTGTTCCATAAAATCCTGTAACAGGCTCTTGAAAAACGTGATGAACGAAGATGAGACAAGAAAAAATGAGCCGAATTTGGACGCAGTATCATCAAGAGTAGAGGTTTTTCAACGGCCTGGTAAGCACACTCCAGGTTGCATGAAGAATCACCAGAAACCTGTCCACCACCCCGGGTATCGGTCCACCTTTCGCCCGGACAAACGCCCTTCAAACATATGATCATGTACTCATATGCTAACACCATCAGCAGAAATTACAACGTCCTTTTAGCACCACGTGGTTCCAATTGCCCCGCAAAATCCTTGACAATCCACGACAACCCCCTGTTTTCAAACACTTTCTTTCCTGCCCGAACTACTCTCTTTTTCCGATCTTGCCAGGCACGACAGGGAAAACGCAATCAAGCACACTACAGTGCGAGCACCGATAAAACCCTGTGCAACACATTGACAACCAGGGCTGTTGTGTCAATTGTCTTTTCCGAGGGCTACTGCTTCCCTGAATCTTTGCAGATGGAAACTTCTCCTGTCTTCGACACGCTGCCGGACATGCGGGCAAACGGAGACAGCGAAGAGGCCCATTGATTACCGTATCTCCTGCAATCGTAAATGACACAGCGAAAGGGGTGAAAGGCAGCATCACGGATTCAGGCACTCGGCAATAGGGGCCAGCTCGACAACGGCTCCTTTTATCAAAAGAAACAGGAGGTATTGAAAATGGCAAACATTGATATCAAGAAAGTGATCATCCCGGTCGATTTTTCAAGTGCCACCGGAAAGGTGGTCGACTATGCCACCAGCGTGGCGGAGATGCTGGACGCCCATGTAATTTTTTTCCATGTGGTCAATGACTTCAAGGGATATGAGATGATGCTGGTCCATCCCTCTTTCAACCGGATGATCGAAGACCTGAAGAAGGAGAGCAAGGCAAAGATCGAGGCCCTGGTGGAAGATCACAAGGACCTCAAAAAAGGAGCGGAAGGCAGGGTCGCGGTCGGTGATGCGGTGGAGGAGATCATCGCCCTGGCCGAAGCGGAAAAGGCCGACATGATCATCATCGGTACCCATGGCGCCAGGGGACTGGAGAAAATCCTCATGGGCAGCACCGCGGAAAAAGTGGTGAAGAAAGCCCCGTGCCCGGTTCTTACATTCAACCCTTTTAAGTAATCCCGGGAAAATCCGCTGACCCAGCCCGAGGTTCACCATGAAAATCACCGTTTGCGGCCGTCAGGGGCGGATCGCAGCCGGGAATTTTCATGCTGAACCATCCGGGTTGGAGTATTTCTCCCTTTGCCCTCTTTTCCCTTTATTTTCGAATTCCTACTTTGGCGCGTACTTGTAGAGTTTCCTCTGCAGGGTCCGGCGATGTATGCCAAGTTTCTTGGCTGCGCAGCTGATATTACCGTTGCAGTCCGCCAGGACCCGCTGGATGTGCTCCCACTCCACCCTGGCCAGGGATGGCGGCAGGATATCTTCCGGCGGGGTTTCCAGCTCCACTCCGCTCTCTCCGGAAAAGGCTTTCAGTACTTCATCGATATCAGCTGGTTTTGCAAGATAAGACACCGCGCCGAGCCGAATGGCTTCGGTGGCTGTGGCAATGGATCCGTAGCCGGTCAGGACAACGATTTTCAGTTCCGGAAGCCTGGACAATGCGTCCCGGACCAGAAGGAGCCCGTTTTTACCCGGCATCTTCAAATCGATCACGGCCATGGTCGGCTCCTCCCGGTCGAGCAGCTCCATGGCCTCGTCGTAACAGGAGGCCGTACAGGTAGCATAGCCCCGTCGGACAAAGGCCCGGTTTAACCGGTCCCGGAAAAAATCCTCGTCGTCAACCAGTAAAACTTTTTCCATCAGTCCAGCTCCGATCTATAAAAGTATTTTTGATGATACACACCAGAAAGTTTGCGCCCTTGAGGATGCCGGCAATACAAACAGCCATGGTGCGGCATCCATCCGCAAAGCAGGCAGTGAATACAGATAGATGTCATTTACGGATCTTATCCAGGGCCAGGGTCAGCACCACCCGGGTTCCCTTCCCTTCAAGCGGCTCTATCGTCAGGCCACCGCCGAATTGTTCAGCCATGCTCCTGGCGAGAAAGAGCCCTAACCCCAGGCCAGAATCCTTGGTGGTAAAGAAAGGTTCCGTAACCAGGGAAGCCATCTGGTTGCCGATCCCGACCCCCTGATCCCGGACCTCGACCCCGAGATGCCTGGCCGTGGTGAACCAGGAGATGGTCACCGTCCGGGAGGATGACGAGGCCTCAAGGCCATTTTTCACCAATCCTTTCACGGTCCGGCACAGGGAACGGAAGGGCATCTTGATCGTCATGTTTTCCGGTTCGATGGTCACCTCCAGCCGCTCCCTTTGCTCTGCCGTCAGTTCACCAAGAATCTGCCGCACAGCCTGCTCTATGGTAAACTCACGGATTTCTTCCCCCAGGTGCTCTCCAGCCCCGGCCGCCATCTGGTAGAGGATCTCTTTGCAGTCGGCCACCTGCCTTCTGATCAGCCTTGCATCTTCGAGCAGTTCGTCATTCTCCCCCAGTTCTTCCAGGGCATGGATCATTTCACACGACACCACGGCCACCGTACTCAAAGGAGTGGAAAGTTCGTGGGCCGCCCCGGCGGCAAAAGTCGCCAGAGAGGCCAGGCGCTCATTGCGCTCACGCTCCTTTTCCAGCGCCTGGAGTTCGATCCGGTGCCGGGTGAGGGCCTTTTGGATTTTGCTGACAAAAAAGACGATAAACAGTGAGGTGACAATGAAGGCTCCCCCCATCCCCTTGAGGTGTAACTGAAAAGAACCGATCAAACCGTCTATGCTCTGAATGCCGGCGGAATGATCCATGTTGCGGGAATCTGCCAGGGCGGTGATAAACGGAGAGGGAAAATAGAAAAGAAGGCTGTAACAAAAAAGTGTGGTGGCGGTGATGAGCCAGGAACATCGTTCTCGAAGGATCATCGCGCCGGTCACTATATGAATCAGGTAAAGGAAAACAAAAGGATTTATGGCGCCGCCGGTCATGTAGAGAAAGCCGGTCAACAGCAGGGTGTCCAGCAGGAGAAGGACGAGTATCATCAGGTTCGATACCTGGTAGTTCCGGTAATGACGGTAATGAAGATAAAGGTTGGAAATGACCTTGAACAGGATTATGGCCGAAACCGGCAGAACAGGAACAGGCAGCCCCATCACCACCCATACCGCTATGATCAGGATTATCTGGCACAGAACTTCGCCCCAGCGCAAAACCAGTAACCAGGGCAGGGCCACATCCACCTGTTCCATGTCAACGTGACGAAATGGCGATCGGAGTCGGGAAAAAAACATAGACCTTCTCTCGGCTGTATTACATGTGCTGCAAAACAGTCCACCGAACAAAAGACCGGCAAACATGATCATGTGACTGCGACAACTTGCCACAGCTTTCATAATAAACAGAAAAACAAACAGTTAGAGCAAGCGACATCTCTAAACAAAAAAAATAGTACCATAATTTTCATTAGATGCGACAATATGCCACATTGTGCGGCCGAGAACTATGCGATATTGTGTCTCCGTAATGAAAGGTACAAGAGGGGATCTGCCCCGGGCCTGTCCCGGTCAGTTCCACAAAAAAGCACCAGCTCGTGGAGGAGGAATAATATGGAAAAACCGGATAAAAACTGCCAGAGCCTTTCCCGTCGTCAGATGATGATTGGAACCGCAGGAGTCATTGCCGCCGGAACCGCCCTTACCCAACTCGAAGGCCTGTTCAACTCAGCACAGGCAAAAGGCGGGCCCACTGAAAAATGGCCCTGGCCCTACGAAAAACTCGATCCGGCCAAAACCGCTGAAATCTGCTACAATGAATGGTACCGTGTTTTCTGCGGCTGTGCAGTAATCAACTCTGTGTTCAGCCAGCTTCGCGAAAAAATCGGCGAGCCCTATACCTCGTTTCCAGTTGACGCTTTTGTCTTCCTTGAAGGTGGTCAGGTAGGATGGGGTACCATCTGTGGCTCTCCGGCCGGGGCCAATATCGTTGCCAACCTTATCATCGGGCCCAGGATCGCCGGTTCACCGGTAGGTCACCAGATCTCGGCCGATATCATGCAGTGGTACTCCGAAGCTGACATGCCGGTATTCACCCCGGCCAAACCGCGACTCACGAAGAAGCTGGTCAAGACCGTCAGTGATTCACCACTGTGTCATATCTCTGTCGGCAAATGGATGAAGGCCTCTGGTTATCCACTCAAGAGCGCCGAGAGGAAAGACCGTTGTGCCAGGGTAGCTGCCAGCACCGCCTACCGCCTGGTGGAACTGCTCAACGACTGGAAGGACGGTAAATACGAGGAAACTTCAGACTTCTCCGCTCCGTCCGAGTTCGGCATCACCGGCCAGTATAACTGTGACGAGTGCCACACTGAAGTTCCGACCCCACCGATGCCGAAAAGTTGATACATCCCTCAACAAAAGGTTTTTTTAAGGGGGATCCCATTCCATCGCCGCGACCCAACTGTCGTGGATAACAGAACCGGCCGCCAGGCGGTTCGGGACACCAAAGTAAAACCCTGTCCAAAAGGGTTGTTCTTGCCGGAAACCATATCTACCGGAGAGAACAACCCTTTTTTGCTGCAGTCCACTGCTCCAAAGTAAAAAGCTTCACAACGTAGTAGCTTCCAAACGGCTTTCTCGTTGCAAAAATATCAAATACTCATTGACTTCCGAGCCCAAATCCATTATTAGTTTCTTTTTATTTTACAGACTTATCCCTCCCATGCTTAACCCTGCGTTTATACGCAGTCATCCTGCTGCTTCCTACAATATAGTACCAGTTTTCCAGAGAGTTGCACTTGGAATCATTCTTTTGTCAAATAATCAGGTTTTTTGTCATCACCGGGATTTTCCTGCTCATCGCCGCCCTGTTTCCCATCCAGCGGTTGATCCGGCAGCTCCCCGACGGAGCAAACCTCAAGCCCAAGTGGCAGGTTCTAAACGGCCTGATCATCTTTTTCATAATCGGCTACGCCGCCTACACCATCGCAAACTGGCACAAAGAAATACATATCGCCGACCTGGTCGTGCCGATACTCTTTTTCGGCGGCTCCGTTTTTGTCCTTCTTGTCGGCAGACTGGCCTATCAGACCGCCTCGGACATGAAGAGAATGGCCCTGCTGGAATGCGAAAACATTACCGATCCTCTGATGGACATCCACAACCGCCGCCACATGGACCGAATCCTGGCTAAAGAGATCAAACGGGCCCACCGGCATGGCTCCAACCTGTCGGTCCTGCTGCTTGATGTGGATTTTTTTAAAAAGATTAATGATAATTACGGGCACAGCACTGGAGATCTTGTCCTCAAGCAACTGGGCCAAATAATCCTTGACGAGGTGCGGGAAACAGATATCGTCGCCCGCTACGGCGGCGAGGAAATCGCAATCATCTTTCCCGAAACATCCCTGCCCCAAGCCATGTCACTGGCCGAAAGGATTCGGCGCCGTGTTGCCAGGGCCGACTTTGCCCCACCCGATATTCACAGCGATCGCGAGATATCCCTGACCATCAGCATCGGGGTCGCCAGCCTTGACAGTGAAACCACCAGTGTTTCATATCTTCTGGAAAAAGCCGACAAAGCCCTTTATGCCGCCAAGCAGGCCGGGCGCAACCGGGTGGTGGCCTGGCAGGAATTCATGGGCCCCTTGCCGCCGAACCCCTGAAGCAGGGGCGCGCACCTGTCCACAGATTTCCAACTCCTTCTCCGTACAGCAAAACTCTATCCTCTGGTAGTCACAAAAATATTGCCGATCAATATATAATAAAAAGATAAATCGATGGCCATCCTGATACAGTAAGAAGACATTTTTGCAGCAAACCGGACAAAACTGATCCCCCTCCCGATACCGAGCCCGCCCTGTCCCGCTGACGCGGAAACGAAACATCTCCCTTCGACACATCCGGTCACCCGGGGAACCGGTCTGGTATTGGTCTCCTGTAACCCAGACTTCGTGCCGAGAAAAAGAGCAGCCACACTGGACAGGCACGCATTTTGCGAAATCATATGCAGAGGTAACCGGACAAAGAGTACAGATATTCGCTGCCGGAACCGGTAACCCAGACCTGCCACGTACTGTCAACAAGCGTATCGCTGGAAACAGCAAAAGGAATCAGCCATGAAAAAATCTATTCCTGTCGTGCTCATCACCATCTGGATAGTCTCTGTTGTCCTGACCCCCGGACTGGTCGGGGCTGCCACTGTCCGCCTGGCTGCGGCCGCCAGCATGACCGATGCGGTCCGGGAACTGATACAGGCATTTGTCGCCGTTCATCCTGGGGCCTCCGTCCAGCCCAACTTTGCCTCATCCGGCTCCCTGGCCAAACAGATTTTCCATGGCGCGCCGGTGGATATCTACATCTCGGCCAATGAGCGCTGGATGAACTGGCTCGTCGAAAAGAGGGCCATCGATCCCGGGACGGCTCGAACCCTGGCTCATAATACGCTGGTTTTTATCGGTCCCTTGGCCTCCGGGATCCGGACCATGCAGGACCTTACCTCCCTTGTCCGTATTGGTATCGGCAGTCCCAAAAGTGTTCCGGCCGGCCAGTATGCAGCCCAGGCCATGAAAAATGCCGGAATCTTCGGGCAGCTCCTGGAGAACCAGCGCCTGGTGATGGCCAAAGATGTCCGTCAGGCCCTGCTCTACGCCGACCGGGGAGAGGTGGACGGCGCCTTTGTCTACCGGACAGATGCCCCTCTGGCCAGGAAAAGCACGGTTCTCTTCACCGTCCCGCCGGAACTCCACGATTCCATAGCCTATACCCTTGGCCTGACCCCTGAAGGAAAACAAAATCCTGAGGCTCTGGCCTTCTACAGCTTTGTAACCAGCCCGGCGGCAGACGGAATCCTGAAAAAATACGGTTTCACCCTGCCGGGAGGAAATCAGAGATGACCCTGGCCCTCACCCCCGCGGACATCCAGGCCATCGTTCTGTCGCTCAAGGTGGCCACCGCTGCCACCGTCCTGGCCCTGCCCTTTGGCTTCGCCGCGGCCTACCTCCTGGTCTTTGGCCGCATTCCCGGACGAGCCCTGCTCGAAGGCCTGGTCAACCTGCCGCTGGTTCTGCCGCCGGTGGTCATCGGATATCTGTTACTTCTGCTCTTTGGCCAGTCCGGGGCGCTTGGTGCCCTGCTCCGGTTCCTGGATATCCGTATCATCTTTACCCTCAAGGGGGCGGTCATCGCCTCCACAGTAGTCGGCTTCCCACTCATGGTCCGTTCAATCCGTATCGGCATGGAGTCCATTGACGAGCAGTATCTCCAGGCGGCCCGGACCCTGGGCGCCCGTTGGTGGGATGGCCTGTTCACCATCGTCGTCCCCCTTTCCAGCCGCGCCATTGTTGCCGGCATGACCCTGATGTTCGCCCGCAGCCTTGGCGAGTTCGGGGCCACCATCATCCTGGCCGGCAACATCCCCGGGGTCACCCAGACCATTCCCCTGGCCATCTACGAATACACCAACACCCCGGGTGGAGACTCCATGGCCCTGTCGCTTTGCCTGGTTTCCATCGGCCTCTCTTTTCTGGTCCTCCTGGCCAGCGAGGCCTCGGCCAGGTCGCTGAAAAAGAGGTGAGCCTATGCAACTTGACGTGAATGTAACAAAGCAGGTCGGCGACTTTACCCTGAACGCCGACTTTACCCTGTCTCGGCAGCGATGCGGCATATTCGGCCCCTCAGGCAGTGGCAAATCCACCCTCATGCACATCCTGGCGGGCCTTCTCCGCCCGGACCGCGGTCGAATTAACCTGGACGGGACAGTGCTTTTTGACCATGATCACAAAATCCACCTGCCGCCCCAGAAAAGGCGTATCGGGGTCGTGTTCCAACATGCTCTTCTCTTTCCCCACATGAACGTGCGTCGAAACCTGCTCTATGGCTGGCGCCGCACTTCGATGGAACAGCGACGAATCACACCCGAGGCCATCATAGAGGTCCTCAACCTGAAACCGCTGCTGGAACGACGGCCAAACACTCTCTCGGGCGGAGAACGCCAACGGGTGGCCCTGGGCCGCACAGTGCTCTCATGCCCCCGACTGCTGCTCATGGACGAGCCACTTACCGGCCTGGATCAGCAGTTGAAATTTCAGATCATCCCCTACCTGAGAAAGGTTCTGGATGAATTCCGGATCCCCCTGCTCTTCATCAGCCACAGCCTGCAGGAGGTCCGCCTGATGACCGATGAAGTACTGGTCTTTGACAGGGGCGGCGTCCAAAAGTCCGTACCCACTGAAGAGCTCGCCAGGAGGTACCTGGTCTCCGGCCACCGTGGATATGTCAATCTGCTTCACCTCAAAAACCCCCGGCCCCATGGCGACCTGTTTCGCTACAGTTGGGGCGGAACCGAGCTGATTCTCACCGAGCCGGGCGGCGAAGACGATAACCTCTTTGAACTGGGCGCCAGAGACATCACCCTTTTTAAACAGAACCCAGTGGCCACGAGTGCCCGCAACCTGCTCTCCTGCAGAGTCAAGGATGTGTTTGGCGATGGTAATCGGGTCGGAGTGGAGCTGGCAGTAAACGGTGGCCGGTTGATCTCGCAGATCGTTCCGGAATCGGTTCATGAACTGGACATTACCCCGGGACGCGAAATCGTTGCCGTGATCAAGGCCTCTGCCTTTCGCAAACTCTACTGACCATGTCAAATCCCCTGATCAGTCTGTGGGCTGAGAGGAGAGAAGCTGTCTCTTCCGGCCTGACGCCAAGCAGGGAAACAAACATGAAAAAATCCTTGACAGTAATAATGGTACTCATTATTATTATCCTGCGCTTTGCAGTGAGGCCGGCGGACACAGCTTCTTTGTCACAGGGTGCTTCCGGGCCGGCCACATCGCATAACGGTACAAAATAAAAAATAAAAACTTGTCAGGAAAAAGGAGAAAAATCCATGAAAAAACTTATTGCTGCCGGGGTATTGGCCATCGGACTTTCCGGTGTGGCCTGGGCCGGAGCCGGACTTATGAAACAGGCTCAGGAAAATTTCCGTCCCATCCCTTTTGGTATTCCGGAGATCGAAGGCAACCCGATCACCACTGAAAAAATCGAGCTGGGCAAAATGCTCTACTTTGAGCCCCGCCTTTCCAAATCCGGTCTGGTGAGCTGCAACTTCTGCCATAACGTCGGCATGGGCGGTGATGACTTCCAGGAGACCGCTACCGGACACGGCTGGCAGAAAGGCCCGCGCAACTCGCCCACGGTCCTCAACGCGGTCTATAACATGGCCCAGTTCTGGGACGGACGGGCAAAGGACCTGAAGGAACAGGCCAAGGGGCCGGTCCAGGCCTCGGTGGAAATGAACAACACCCCGGAAGGCGCTATCAAGACCCTCAAATCCATGCCCGAATACATAGATATGTTCAAGAAGGCCTTTCCCGACGACAAGGATCCGGTCACCTTTGACAACATGGCCGCGGCCATCGAGGCCTTCGAGGCCACCCTGACCACCCCGGACTCCCGTTTTGACAAATACCTGCGTGGCGAAGAATCTGCCTTGAACCAGGATGAAAAGAAGGGTCTGTCGCTGTACATGGAAAAGGGGTGCGTGGACTGCCACGGCGGCCTGAACATGGGTGGCGAGGACTACTTTACTTTCGGAGTAGTCGAAAAAGTCTCAGACGACATTCTCGGTGGCGACAAGGGCCGGGCCAAGATCACCGCTGTGGTCGAGGACGAGTACGTGTTCAAGGCCCCTACCCTGCGCAACATCGAGCTGACCCCGCCCTATTTCCATTCCGGCAAGGTCTGGTCACTGGAAGAGGCTGTCGGGCTGATGAGCTCGGCCCAGCTGGGTACCGAACTCAACGATAACGAGGTCAGGCTGATCACCACCTTCCTCAAGACCACCACCGGCCGCCAGCCGCAGGTGGAATACCCGATCCTGCCGGCATCCACCGATGCTACGCCCAGGCCTGTGCTTGACTGACCTGGGCGACAGGCCCAACCGGCGCTACGAAAATGATACGCAGGGGGAGCAGCCATCTGGCTGGTCCCCCTGTCTGTTTTCATTCTCTCACATCCATCCCGAACCACGAACTCCTTGACAGATCCAGCCCTGTCGCGGTATGGCCAGAAACAAACTGTAACAGCATAAAACAAAAATATCAGTCACAAGGAGTACGACATGCCCGTCACCCTGCCGATGACCAATGGCCGGGAAATCACCCTGCAGCCATCCAAGATCATAGCCCTGGGCCTCAACTACCTGGAGCATATCAGGGAAAGCCAGTCCGTGAATGTCCAGAACTTCACCGACGCCATTCCCGAGGAACCGGTGCTCTTTCCCAAAACCCCCAACGTCCTCATCGGCCCCGACCAGCCCATCATTCTTCCATCCCTGCTGCAAGAGTACGGCTTCAAAGACTGCCGCACCGACTACGAGGGCGAGCTGGCCATCATCATCCGCGACCGAATCAAAAACATCTCTGAAGATGAAGCCTTACACCATGTTCTGGGCTTCACCTGTTTCAACGATGTCAGCCAGCGCAACTTCCAGCGCAGTGACAAGTCCGGCTGGTTCCGCGGCAAGTCGCTCGACACCTTTGGTCCCATTGGCCCCAGAATCGTCCCCCTGGAAGAAATCGACGATCCACAGAACCTCCGCATCCAGACCCGGCTCAACGGCAAGGTGGTCCAGGACTCCAATACATGCAACATGATTTTCAAGTTGCCGGCCATCATCAGCTTCATCTCCAAAAACTTCACCATGGAGCCGGGCGATATCATCATCACCGGCACTCCCAGCGGGGTCGGGCCAATCCGGGCAGGAGACGTGGTTGAAGTGGAGATCGAGAAGATCGGTATCCTGAAAAATCCTGTCCAGGAAGAATAACAAGGACAGAGACCCGGTCCCTGAAACCCTCTGCCGCAATCGGGCTCACCGAAACACACCCCCTTCCAGCCACAGGACTAACCACCTGAAACCACAGATAAATAAACCATAACACGTGATCGAGAATCAGATCAAAGCGTACCTGTTGACCTCGCTGGTCGTCACCTTCTGGGCCACTGCGGCCTCGGCCTTCAAGATCGCCCTGCGGTACGTGACACCGTATTCCCTGCTTCTGTACTCGACCCTCTTCTCCACCCTGGCCCTGCTTGGCATCATGGTATGGCAGGGACGGCTTGGCAATCTCAAAGCTGTTCGGGGGAAAAATCTTGCCGAGTCGGCACTGCTCGGGTTCCTGAACCCTTTCTTGTACTACGTGGTCCTGTTCAAGGCCTACGCCATTCTTCCAGGCCAGATTGCCATGTCCCTCAACTACGGCTGGCCCCTGGTGCTGACCATCCTCTCGGTGCCTATTCTCCGCCAGCACCTGAATCGAAGCCAGCTGCTGGCCATTATTGTCAGTTTCCTTGGCGCGGTAATCATCGCCACTCGCGGAGAGTTCACCAGTTTCGGTAATGTCAGCCAGACTGGTGTATTGCTGGCCGGGGGCAGCACCGTAGTCTGGGCGACATTCTGGCTTTTCAACGCCAGAGACGGGCTGGACCCGGTGAGCAAACTGTTTACCGGTTTTTGCTTCGGTCTCTTCTACACCGCCCTATTCAGCCCTCTGGCCGGCACCATAGACCTGCCCCCCTCCCGGGCCTGGCTGCCGATCATCTACATCGGCCTCTTTGAAATGGGAATAACCTTCGCCCTCTGGCTTACAGCCATGCAACTCACCACCACGGCAGCAAAAATAACCAACCTGATCTACATAACCCCGTTTTTCTCCCTGGTCATCCTCAACCTGGTCGTGGGCGAAAGGATCTATTCTGCCACCTTCATCGGCCTGTTCCTGATCGTCGGCTCGATCATCTTCCAGAACATGCAGACAAGAAAACAATCCCTATAGGCTGCTCTCCTTCCCCGACAGCAGACATCTATACAATATTCTAATAATATTTTTGACCATGCAACAGAGGACGGACAGAGAAGCGTACCGCGAGATTTCGAAAAGACCATCTATACAGCGCTGCTGTTCTTTCTTGATTTAAAGAATTTCACATGATAAAAAATTAATGATATAATTCAGTAACGAAGGATCACCACTAAAACAATTCGTCCTGAAAGATTCTGAATGAACGATTTTTCAGAATCAAGAAAGCTGCTGCTCTAACCACCACCAACCTCACAAAAAGGAGCCTTGCCATGACCGAATCAATCAAAAAACTGACCTTCTTAACCAGTATTGTCTCACTTTTTCTCGCAATATCCCTAACCAGTGCCCTTGCCGCCAACCGGCAGGGAAAAGACGAGTTCTATAAGTACTTTGCCCTGGTCCTTGATCTGGAATATTGCTGGAGCGGATCTTCCTGCGGCCATGCAGACATGTACCTGACCCTGGACGGAAATTTTACCATTCCTGAGTCTGGAGATAATGGTATATGGATGTACAATCGGGCAGACAAGAGCGTTGAGTTCATATTCAACAGCGGTTGCATGCCATCATATTGGGGCCAAAAGACTGCTCCCCGCACCTGGAGCGGAACAATGGCATGCATGGATGATTCCGGAGATGGAACCTGGACTGCTGTATTTAAAGGGATCGAAAGAACCTATTACCCAACCAAGGAGCTGTACAGCGGATCTGCATCTGAACCTCCGGCAAATTGATCAATTTTTTCCGAACTGGCCAGACAGACTCGTAAAAAATCCATCACTCTTTCCCTAACAACGGTTATCGAACCTGCAGCGCTCCAGGAAAGACACGTTCCTGGAGCGCTGCTCCCGCCACATTATCCTGTTTTCGCTGCACAATATACCTGCTTAACCCTCTGTTTCAATCCACGCCCCCGCGTGGGGGGGGCGACTCCGGTACCTGGGCAAGGACATCGGCCAGCAGAATGTTTCAATCCACGCCCCCGCGTGGGGGGC